>CAYGID010000130.1:0-4626 GCA_964349835.1 uncultured Bacteroidales bacterium
CCGGAAGTCGGCGGATTAGAGCGCAGGGGTGTCCGACAGGAGCAAATTACGCACGACTTTTGGGTGCAATTAGAAACCTTGCCCGAGTGCCTGATTGGATATATCGACCAAATGCAAGTCTTCCGCGACAAAATCTTTGTATTAGACAGATCGGTGGCAAACGGGGTGTTTGTCTTCGACATGAAGGGTAAATTCCTCTATCAGGCAGGTCGAAAAGGGAAAGGTCCCGGGGAGTATTACCAGATCAGTCAGTTTTATATCGACTCTGTGGAAAATGCCGTGACCCTCCTTGATGCTGAGATGAAGAAGATTCATCGGTATAATCTGGAGAATGGCCGATTTCTGGAAGCCGTTCAACTCGACAAAAGCTATTATGTGAACTCGGGCATTGTTTTCGACTCTTCTTCATATGCCTTCGATCAGATTTACGTTAACCCCCGAAAAGGAAAGAGGCAATACCACCTGAACTTCTTTGTCGGCGATAGCATCTTCGGGTTTAAGCCCTTGAAAGATGGCCATTTCTTACCCAACAAGATCCCTTTTACAGTCTCGTCCGGAAAAGTATTCTACACCCCCATTCGCTGCGATACAATATTCGAAATCGACAAAAGCGGCATTAAACGAGGAATCTATATCGACTTTGGCGACAGAGCATTGCCCCAAAATTATCTGGAAAGTGGCTTCAGTGTAGAGAATGTAAATGCCTTGATGGGTTCAAAATACGCCATTAACCTTCGGAATGTAATAGAGACCCCGCGCTATTTCTGTTTTGCCCTTATACTATCAAGCAGTGGCCGATTCGTTCTGATTGATAAGGCGACAAAAACCATCTATACATGGTTCAATTTTGCCGGTGCACAACCCACTGAGTTTCTCTGCACGTATGGAAACTATCTGGTAGCTAAAAGGGAAAATGCAGCAAAATTGTACAGTACCATACCCGGAAACGTTCAGGTGCAAATGGATAGTTTACGCACCGACGAACACAAGAAGATTATTCGGGAAGCGAAAGAGGGAGATAATCCCGTTCTCTATTTTGTGGATCTCAATCTGTAAGCAATTGTACTGTTGTCCGGAAATTCCCCCACAACGGCACAATGACCGGAAAGGTAATTATACGCTCTCCCGGAAAATAATGAAAATCATGAACAAAGCACTCATTATCATCCTATTGGCATGCATTTCATGCACCTAAAAAACCAATATCATCCCATATACGGCCACATTTCCGGCAGAAACCATCGTTATCGATCCGGAACTTACTGAGGAGAGTATGAAGAGTTTTATCACACCCGACGATATCCATCGCTCCTTCCGGGTGAAACTGCAAACCACTCAGCAGTTGAAGTGGCATACTGCAGCGAGTTTTTGGGATTGGCAAACGCTTCGCTCTGAAATACCAGTAAAAACAACTTGCATAGCAAAGAAAAGTTTCTATCTTTATAATACGTTCGAACCACAAAGAACGCAGTTTTTACCGGGTATCCGGCAACCATAAATTACGGGGCGTAACCTGAAAGCATGACAAGTGAAAACAAACTATTCATACCATGAACCGAAAGAAATTTTTGACTCTTTTGTCGGGAATCCCGGCATTATCGTTTACTGCTTGCGAAAAAGATGACGAACCAGAGGCTCGTTCGAATCCCCTGAACAACGGCAGCTCCGAAAGGAATCTGATTATAGTAATTAGCGACTTGCATATGGGAGCCGATCTGTCGTATGCCGAACTTAAGAACAACCTTAATCTCCTGGAAACATTTCTCCACAACGTAAAATCTTCGCCCAATGTCAAGGAGTTGGTCATTGCAGGCGATCTGCTCGATGAATGGTTTGTTCCGGCCGATGTTAATACATACGGTGGCCAAGGGCAAAGCGGTTTTGTGCAACGCATTGCAATCGCAAATAAGGGAGTGGTAGATGCGTTTAATGACATCATCGGCGATAGTAAGATTACAGTAACCTATGTGCCAGGAAATCACGATTTAACCATTTCGGCGCAAAATGTGGAATTGCTCTTCCCCGGCATCAATCAGGCTCGCGACTCATCATTGGGGTTAGGCACCTATTCACCCTCCGGATTCCCCGAAATGGCCATCGAACATGGCCACCGCTACAATTTCTTTTGTGCCCCCGATACTATTTCGAATCAGGATGAGGCGCCCGGAACGATCTTGCCTCCCGGTTACTTTTTTACCCGGCTTGCCGCTCTGCATGTCAAACAGAAAGCCACGGCAAATGTCGATGTCATACCCCACATCACCCTTAGCTCGCCCGAAAACGTAAGCCAGAAGTTGCTGTACGCCTACGCAAATCTTTGGAGTTGGTCGTTAGGTGCATTGCCCATTAACAACTATTTTGACGAAAAGATTATTATTAC
Organism: uncultured Bacteroidales bacterium; assembly: GCA_964349835.1. GTDB lineage: Bacteria > Bacteroidota > Bacteroidia > Bacteroidales > UBA4181 > JAQVSH01. The sequence goes on from CAYGID010000130.1 coordinate 2,381, forward strand.
CCATGTAAATGGGTTTACCGACACCTATTCGGTAAATGATTTGATGCCCCAACAATCGTCCGAAGGCGGGCCTATCGAGGTGAACCTGTTTCACGGCATTCAAGATAACTGGGATAGCCGACAGGCCGAAAATTCTGTAGAGGTGAATATTCCGGTTGAGCATGCCATTTTGAATGCCAACAGCGCAGACGAAACCGATAATTTGGCAAAAACCCAATATTTTCTGAATCCCAATTCCGAAAAGAGAATCGTTATTTTTGGCCACAATCACCGTTCAACCATCATTCCCTCCTATAATCATCAAGGATTAAAATCTATTTATGCCAATGCCGGAACATGGATTGATCATAATCCTTCCGGAGCTACTGCAACTTTCTTGGTTATAACCCCTCAAACCGACGACCCCTCGTCGGTAACCAAAATAGCGGCCTACAATTTCGAGAATGCAGTCTATACCGAAATGGAGATGAACACAGTACGTCTTTAGTGCTGGACAGATAAGCTCCATTACAATAACCTGGTTGGGCGGACAAACTTCGGTTTGTCCGCCCAACCAGGTATTTCCAATTCGCTGAGAATGCTTGTCTACAGGGCTATTCCACTTCGAGCGAGATAAAGTCGTACATCATGCCATTGTTCACGGGGCCTGCGGGCACGGTGAGAATCAGGCGATTTTCGCCCGTCTTCATCAGGGTGGCATCGAAGGTTACTGTGCGTTCGTACCAGATGCCCTGCCTTCCGTGGCGGGTAATGGTGCCGTCGCCCATCAGGCCGGTGAGACGCTCAACCGGTTGGTTGTTAACCGAAATCTCTACGTAGGGGGCTCCGGTTCCGCAGATGGCAAAGCGTAGGGTGGCTTTCCCTTTGGGAGCAGAGGGCAACGTGAAGAGTACCGTGTAAGGAGTGGCCTTTCCGTTGGTGCGTGCGCCAAAGAAGGGCGACGATTTGGCGGTTAAGTCCTCGCTATGTGGCACATGCTGGAAGAACCAATCTTTGCGGAAATCGCTCTTCCCAACAGTGTAGGTGATGTCGTTGGGAAAGAGGTGGGCATACTGCAGTGAGATTTCGGGATTGGCAAACTCTTCGCCTTTGAAGAACTCGGAGGCGTTGCGGTTCGGAATGCCGATTTGCCAGAGCACTTTACCGTATCGGAGAGGGGTCCACTCTACGTTGCCCAGATTGAGCGGTTTTCCGGCTTCCACCACAATATCGGCTTTGGCCAGTTCGCCCGGCAGGCCGTCGGCAAAGGCGTGAAGGGTGTATCTCCCGGGGCGAACCAGGGCAATCTCGAATGAGCCATCGGCCTTGCCTTCGGTCCAGAACTGGTAGTATTTGGCGTCACGTTGCCAGTCGGTCATCACCGGGGGCTTAGGGCTGATGCGGATCGAAGCAGAAGCATTGACACTACCCGATGTGGAGGTGACCGATACCCGGGGACGATTTCCGGCAGAAGAGGCGGCTGCATTACCAGGGCCTGTGGCAGGTGTTGCAGAGGGCGCGACGGCCGGGCGGGGTGAGAGGTAGGCGGGTGCAGTAAGGCCTACCCGCAGACCTGTAAAGGTGGTTGGAGCATCGGGTCCGGTTACCACCAGCTTCCCTTTTACGGCAGAACGGTTATCGGCCTGCGGATAATCAACGCCCGAAACCCATTCGTAGGGCCACTTTTCGGCCTCAATGGGTGCGCGTGCCCGTGCATCGGCATACATATCGGCCGTTGTAGCTCCGGAGTTAACGTAGATAAAGAAGGGGCCTACCACCTTGGTCCAGGCCTCTCCTTCGGCCACATTCACCTCGGCTCCGCCATAGTGACTGCTTCGCCAGTAGTTCAGCACACAGGCGGCGGCCACGGGATTGGTGTCGCGATGGCCCATAAACTCAACTTTGGTGGGGCCGCCGCTCATATACTCCATCGAGGGGTTAATGATATAGAAACCTACATTCTTTGTAGTGCTCGACCATCCAAAGGCCGGGTTGTCGTGAATGGGGGCGGTATAAATATATTTATCGCCGGCTACCAAATCTTTGGGGTAGTGAAAATCACGGTTGGCATCCACACTCATCCAGTCGAAAAATTCATTCAGTTTGGCGCAGAAACGGGCCTCACCCAACTGGGTGTAGGGGTACTGGGGTTTGTGCTCGAAGATGCAGTAAGTGTAAATGCCCTGATCGCCACGGCCCAGCGTGAAGCGAATCTCCACGTCGGCAGCAAACTGCCCTTCGGGCGAGGCACCGGGACCTGTGCCCAT
>CAYGID010000131.1:0-4571 GCA_964349835.1 uncultured Bacteroidales bacterium
TGTAAAGAATTGTTTGTTCTTTTGATTTAAGACGCAACCGTTATCTGGTATTTTGTCGACCGAATTACTTATCCTCACATTCTACATTATGAAATCACTTCGATTCCTAATCGTTTTACTCCTTTTACTCTGTGTCACTTCGAATGTAGAGTTGGCCGGATCCTCTGCTGTAGATGGGCAGAAATGGATTCTTCAGCAAGAGGAACCTCAGAATACTGCTTCAGCTACCGCTATTGCAGACAAAGTATTGTCGGCCTGGTATACGGCTTATAATATGGGCTCTTATGAGGGCCATTTTTGGGATAATGCGGAGATGATTGAGATTGTACTTGATGCACTTGAGGTAACCAAGGATCCTAAGTACAAAACGATGTTTGATGCTATGTATAAAAACTTCATCGAGAAAAATGGAACCGATTGGCAGGGCAATAAATACAACGACGATATTGCCTGGGCCGTTTTGTTTAGTGTTCGGGGCTATCTGCTTACGGGTAATATTGCCTATCGCGAGAATGCAAAAGAGCAGTTCGATAAAATGTGGGCTCGCGCTTTTTCTAATACCTATGGCGGCGGACTCCTATGGTACTATACAAAAACAACAAAAAATGCCTGCATTAACGGGCCGGCGATGATAGCCTGTTGCTACCTGGCCAAGGCCACCGGAGATAGTACCTATTATGATAAAGCGATTGCACTCTATACCTGGTCGAAGTTATACCTGTTTGATCCGGCCACTGGCAAGGTGAATGACAATGTTGATCTTGATACAAAAACGGGACAACTTAAGATCAGCACCTGGAGCTCAACCTATAATCAGGGAACCTATCTGGGTGCTGCAACCATGCTTTACAAGTACACAAATGAGGCCAGTTATTTGTCGGAGGCACAAAAAATAGCGCAGTATATCAGAGATAGCATGTACAATTCTAAGGTGATGGATAATGAGGATAACGGCAATGACCTTCCCGGATTTAAAGGGATTTTTGCCCGTTATGCCCGCATGTACACCGTAGAATTAAACAAAACCGACCTCGTAGAATGGCTTCAGCTAAATGCAAAAGTGGCTTATAATAACCGGAATTCACAGAATCTGATTCACACAAAATGGGCAACACGAACCGACGAAACAAAACCCGCATCGGCATTTAGTTGCTCAACCGCAGTTTCATTATTGGTAAATACCATTCCCTTCTCAACTGTCGAATAAGGGGGAGGTGTATGCAAATGGCATGCATAAAAAAAAGGGTTACAAGTTTCAAACTTGTAACCCTTTGATTTTCACGTAGCGCGATCCAGGATTGAACTGGAGACCTCATGATTATGAATCATGCGCTCTAACCAGCTGAGCTACCGCGCCATGCTTTTTGCGGGCACAAAGATAGATATTTTGTTTATTCGGGCAAGCCCCGGCCTCTTATTTTTCCATATTTAGGGTGGGGTTCAATCGAAAGTCGCGTGCCAGCGAGAGGAATTTGGCTAACCCCTCTTGTTTGGTGGCCGTCAGTTCAAACTCAATATAATGTTCCAGGTAGTGAATGGCTGTTTCGGGGTGTACCGGAAGTTGCCGACAGTTGTAGACCGCCTCCCTAAGGTGCGCTATGCCCCAGCCGAGGGCCTGGTTGAATGCCTCGGTGAATGCGGCAGGCAGCTCTATCGCGCTCACCCATCCGGCAAAAACAAAGGGGAGGCCCGTATGTGCCAGCCACGCTTCGGCCAAATCGTACCTGTAACGGGTCGAAAAGGAGAAGGCCTTATCGCCGATAACAACGGCTGCTTCGCCCGGACGCAGGTCGCGTGCGGTAACAGGCTGTGCCACATCGATCCATTCGGGTTCGATTTTCCAGTGAGCCTTGGCCAGGATTCGGGCCAGCATCACTGAGGTGCGGGAGTGGGGGTCGGTATAGATGCGGGTAATCTCGCCAACGGGCACCGAGGAGGCCAACATCACCGAATCGACTGCCCCTGTGGCTCCGACACAGTAGCTCGAAATAAACCGTGCATGCGGAATGGAGAGGGTCTCTACTACAGGAATAAGCCCTACCGCCACCTCTCCTGCGGCCAGACGCTCTGCACAGAGCGAGGGAACATCGACCGAGAGTGCGATGAGGTTGGGTGGCATCATTTTTTGCAACCCGTATACCATGGGGAGCGAATTGAGGAAGGAGACGGCCGATACAGGCACAGGCATTGAGACCATGATGTAGAGCTAAGTTAGAGCGAAATTCTTCGTCCTGTTTTGTGGCTTTCGATGGCTGCCTCAATAAGCCTGATTACCGAAGTTGCCTCTTCCGGGGTCACCGGCGACGGGCTACCCAGCCTGATGGCTTCGAATAGCCCGTCGTAATAGGCTTTGTAATTGCCCGGTAAGGTTGGGATGGTTTCGTAGTGGTGGTTCCCTTCTATGAAGGTGTGGAGCGTGCCGTAATACGAGGGGGGCTCTTCGCCCCAGCCGGGGGCCGGATAGAGTCCCTGCTTCAGCATTGCCTCCTGAGGATCTTCGCCATACTTCACGAAAGAGGCCCTTTCGCCATGCAGTACATAGCGCGGGTCGGGTTCGCACGAAAGGTAGGTGGCCCGGAGGGTTGCAACCATCTTTTCGTAAAAGAGCCTGACACAGGCATAATCCACAATCGAACCCGAACGTCGCAGTATGTCCAGATCGGCCGAGACCGAATCGGGCATTCCGAATAACGACAGGGTCTCGTCTATGAGGTGTGAACCCAGATTCCAGAGAATATCGGTAACCGAACCGTCTTCCTTCCAGGTGCCGGCTTGAATTTCGGGACGGAAGCGGGTATAGTTCGATTGGAATTCAACCAGTCGGCCCAACCGCTCCTCTGCCAAAAGCTTTTTCACCGTGAGGGCACCGCTATCCCACCGTCGGTTGTGGAAAACCGATAAGAGAAGCTGTTTGTGAGCGGCCAGGCTGATCAGCTCTTCCGCCTGCCCGGTCGACCGCACAAAGGGCTTTTCGACCACTACATGCTTGCCTGCCTTCAGGGCTTTGTGGGCCAGTTCGAAATGGGTGATGTCGGGGGTATTTACAATCAGCAGTTCCACCTCAGGGTCGTAGAGGAGCTCTTCGAAATGAGCCACCGACTGTACCCCCGGATACCGCGACTGTACAACCTGTGTTGAACGTTCGCAAACGCTGTGGAGTACATATCCCGGGTGGTTGGCAAGGAGGGGGGCGTGAAAAACTGCGCCCGACATACCATAAGAGGCAAGGGCAACGTGAATGGGGCGAAGGGAAGGGTCGGGGGTCATGGTCTGCAAAGTTACATACGAACCTCGTTGAGTTTATATCGGGCCATCGGGGGGGCATCGTGCGTTCCGAACATCCCCTCCATATACTGATAATATCCTGTAATTGCGACCATTGCGGCATTATCGGTTGTGAAACGGAGTTCGGGTAGAAAGAGATTCCACCCTTTTTGGCGCCCTGTTTCGGTAACTGCATCACGCAGCCCCGAATTGGCCGACACCCCTCCTGCAAGCACAACATCGCGAATGCCGGTTGTCTTTGCTGCCTTTACCAGTTTGTCTACAAGAATGTCGACAATGGCCTTCTGGAGCGAGGCGCAGAGATTGAGGGTCTGCTTTTCAATGAAATCGGGATCCTCTGTGCACTTGTCTCTCAGCAGGTACAAAAAGGAGGTTTTCAGACCGCTAAAGCTAAAGTCGAGCCCTTTGATGCGGGGTTTGTTGATGACAAAAGCGTTGGGATCGCCCAGGCGGGCATTCCTGTCGACCACCGGCCCGCCCGGGTAGCCCAAATTCATCACCTTAGCGCATTTGTCGAAGGCCTCGCCGGCCGCATCGTCTATGGTTTCGCCAATAATCTCCATGGAAAAAGGGCTCTTTACCACCAGCAGCTGCGTATGGCCTCCCGAAACCAACAGCGAGAGAAACGGAAACGACGGGAGCCGGTTGCTCTTCTCTTTCTGCAGGATAAGGCAAGATAAAACATGGGCGCGCAGATGGTTCACATCGAGCAGGGGAATGTTGCGCGCGAGGGCAAAGCCTTTGGCAAAGGAGGTTCCCACCAGTAGTGAACCCAACAGCCCGGGACCTCGTGTGAAGGCCACTCCATTGATGTCGGAGGGGGTAACTCCGGCCTCCCTGAGGGCCACATCCACTACCGGAACAATATTGGCCTGATGCGCCCGCGATGCTAACTCGGGCACCACACCCCCATAAGCCAGATGCACCTTCTGACCCGCAATCACATTCGACAACAGGTAGCCGTCGCAGATCACAGCGGCCGAAGTGTCGTCGCAAGAGGACTCAATTCCCAAAATGGTTACAGCCATACAGGTTAATTTCAAATTCAGGCAAAAAAACGAAATTTTTCCCTCAAACCGGAATATTGCCCCTCTTTTGTTATGGCATGCTCCGCCGAAAATCGGATATTTGCGTTTGAATGAACCGGTTAATTCTTTAGGTATCGTAAAGTTCCTCTATAAGACAGGGCTTGGGCTTCTGCTGGCGTTCACGGTCATTCTCTCCGTGCTGTGGCTTCTGTTGTCGACCTCGTTTTTTCAGAGTTTTCTTGCCTCTTCGCTCTCCTC
>CAYGID010000132.1:0-4427 GCA_964349835.1 uncultured Bacteroidales bacterium
TTCGTTGCGTATCTGGTGAAGATAGAAATAGTCGGCAATAAAGGCAAGCTCATCGCGTAACGGCACCTTCACCTTAGATGAGTTATCGAGAATATAGCGGTAGATGGCCGACAGTTTAGCGATAAAGCGGTTAGCAACATCTGTTTGTGCGTTTACCAGCGACGACAAGGTGTTGAGGCAATTAAACAAGAAGTGCGGATTAATCTGGCTTTTTAAGGTCTCATTCTGGAATATCAGATTCTGCTCGCGCAGCTGGAACTCTCTTTTCATGGCTTGTTGCCAGGGGATATAGAAAAACATGGGTGTTGTGAAAAAGAGGGCTATGGCTACCGTTTTAAACACGCCGGCCGATTGGTAAAACAGTGCAAGTAAGTCGGGGAATCCATACCCTCCTGCCAGATTGAACGATACGGCAAACAGCACAAAAAGGATAACGGCCAGGATCATGATCAGGAGGAAAAAGAGCAAGAGACGTATCAGATACTGTACGGTTATGTCCTTTTGGGTATAAGGTCCCTTGAATTCGAAAAGCTTTTTGGCGAGGGGATAGAGGATTTCCATCATGATGCACATCATCAGGAAGGTGGCAATAAGGTACGATTTGGTTAGTTCTACGCCGATAATAAGGCCCCAGATGGGGGTAAAAACAGCGCAAAACAGCAGAAACTTAATGTGTCGGGTCCATTGTAAAGATTTTGCTTTCATCTTCTTTCGGTTTAGGGTAAAATTTCTGGCACAAAAGAACTGCCACGGCCGACCCTATCAAAAAAAGAGTTCCCGAATCGCCTAATCATCGTGCCGAACAGGCAGAAAAGGCTTATTCTATGGGCCTGGCATACTTGCGCAAGAAAAGCAAATATGGACCACTAAGATATCCGATTGTGTGCAAAAGCATCGGAAAACTTTTCGATCGAAGTAGAAATATCTTTTCCGGAGGGTTGTTGAAAAATCTCCAGACCAAAAAAGGCGGCTGCCGCCAAGAGATGGTCAAATACATCGGCCTGAATGGCTTCGTACTCCACCCAGGAGGTGGTAGTGGTAAAACAGTACACCTCAATGGGCACCCCTCTCTCTTCGATGTCGAGCTGCCTCACCATAATAGTCATATCCTTCCGGATAAAGGGATGATGGCGCAAATAGCTCTCCAGGTATTGCCTAAACACCCCCAGATTGGTCATTCTTCTACCGTTAATCAGCACCGATGTGTCTATCTTCTGTTCGGCATTATAAGCCTCGATCTCCTTCTGCCGGGCTTCGATATAGTCGGAAATCAGTTGATACTGTTTATACTGCTCGCGGGTTTGAGGGTCGACAAACCGAACGGTTTGGGTATTCAGCAGAATGGAGCGCTTAATGCGTCGTCCGCCCGACTCCACCATTCCCCGCCAGTTTTTAAAGCTGTCGGTAATAAAGTAATAGGTGGGGATTGTGGTAATGGTCTTATCCCAGTTCTGCACCTTTACCGTGTTCAGATTGATGGCCATCACATCGCCGTCGGCATTGAATTTGGGCATCTCAACCCAGTCGCCCACCCGTACCATATCGTTGGCCGAGATCTGCACACTGGCCACCAGTCCCAGTATGGTATCCTTAAAAATCAACAATAGGATGGCCGTCATCGTTCCAAAGGCCCCCAAAAAGTAGATGGGATCTTTCTGGAGCAGAGTAGACAACAGCAAGATGAAAATCACGATGAAAAGAATGATCCGCACCAACTGAAAATAGCTCATGAGGGGTTTATCCTTAAAAGCGGGATGCTTAGCAAGGGCATATTCGGCCACCTTTAGGAGGCCCAACACAACCGCAAAGATGGCAATGATGAGATAGCTGTCGGTGATTTTAATCACCAGTGGCTGTACCTTTGGAAAATCGAGAAACACTGTGGGTGCCAACACCCTCACTATAAAGGCAGGGGCAATATGCGCCAGATTGTTCAGCACTTTATGATCGGCCAGCGCATCGTCCCAGGTAAACGACGACTTTTTGACCCACCGATAGATGTAGGTGGTGATGAACCGTTTAAAAAAGAGGAACGATAGGCCTGCCAGGGGCAGGATGAGGAGCGTAAGGATCAGCAAACGAACATAGATGGCCGTCTCGTCCGAAAGTCCGGAGTAGATTAACAGCTCTTCAATCCGGGTTTCAATTTCATCCATTGTGAAGGGTATTTTTCGGGTTTCGAAGGTATTCCCGGTAAGATACAAATTTCCGACAACTTTTCGCTTTGCGCGCCAGCGCAGCACTCGAAGCGCAATGCGCTTCGAATCACTAGAGCACCAGAGCACTTCCATTCTGCACCAGAGCACTATCGCACCTGCGCATTCACCATTAACCATTTCGCGCGAAGCGCATTAACCATTCACCATTAATCATTGCTACATTTGTAGGAGGAGGCTCAAACTTACACATACAAAAATGACCAGATTAAGCGCGTGTATCGGAAAGGCAGTCATTGCAACGTCATTGTTGTTATTCCCAATCATGGGAAAAGGGCTGTCGGCAACGGACGAATGGCCCATTTTGAAAAGCTACGACCAGAACCACTTGCTGAATATTGCCCTGCCTTTGGGGGGAATCGGGACCGGTACGGTATCGTTGGGTGGCCGGGGCGAATTGCGCGACTGGCAGATTATGAACCGGCCGGGAATCAATTTCAGCACTGTGACCAAAGGAAACAATGCGCCTTTCTTTGCCATATATGTAAAACCGCAGTCGCAACCGGGCATGACAAAAGCACTGATTGGGCCGCTTCATGCCAGTGAGTATCAGCATTACGAGGGCAGGCCGGTAAATCATCACGGCATGCCGAGGTTCTCGAATGCTTCGTTCGATGCAGCCTATCCAATGGGGCAGGTACATCTTACCGATGACGTTTTGCCCGTTTCAGTAAAAATCAAAGGATTTAACCCATTGATACCGGGAAACAGCGCTGCCTCTGGCATCCCGATTGCTATTTTACGTTATGAGGTTACCAATAGTACCGATGAGCCTATGGAGGTAGCGGTATGCGGAACCCTGCGTAATTTCATCGGGATGGATGGCAGCAAGATGCGGCGCGACTGGAAAGGGGATTTCATCCCGACAGGAGCCAAAAATAATGTCAACACCTATCGCGAAACTGACAAGTTGATGGGTATTTTCATGACCAGCAACGGGGTTGAGAGAGAAGACCCGGCCTGGGGCACCATCGCATTAACCACCCCTGATCGCGAACGGGTAACCTACCGTCGCTCGTCAACCCCAAACGCCTGGGAAAATGCGACGCTCGACTTTTGGGACGATTTCAGCGCCGATGGTTTACTAACCGACAAGGAGAAACCGGCGGACGACAACCCCATGGCTTCGCTGGCCGTAAAAAAGAGCATTCCGGCCCATTCAACTACGACCTATACGTTTTACCTCACCTGGCATTTCCCCAACCGAAGAGACTGGAACGATAAGCAAATTGTGGGAAATTATTACACTACCCAATACAGCGATGCCTGGAATGTGGCGGAGAAAGAGGTGGCTAATTTGCCGTTGTATGAGTGGCTAACGATAAAGTTTGTTAACGCCTTTTTACAAACCACCGTTCCTGATGTGGTGAAAGAGGCAGCCTTGTTCAACCTTTCCACATTGCGTTCTCAGACTGTGTTTCGTATTGCCGACGGGCACATGCTGGGCTGGGAAGGCATAATGGACGAGTTTGGGTCGTGCGCAGGCAGTTGCACTCACGTTTGGAATTATGAAACAGCTACCTCCTTTTTGTTTGGCGATCTGGCCCGTTCGATGCGTGATGTGGAATTCACGTATGGAACAGGTAACGATGGCAAAATGCGCAACCGTGTGGAACTTCCGCTCGAAAAAAATGCCACCACCGATCATGTGGCTGCTGCCGACGGTCAAATGGGTACTATCATGCGCTTTTACCGCGACTGGATGCTGTGTGGCGATATGGAGTTTCTCAGGAAATACTGGCCCAAGGTAAAGGCTGCCATGTTGTATGCGTGGATCGAGAAAGGCTGGGACGCCAACCAGGATGGCGTTGAAGAGGGCGAACAACACAATACAATGGACGTCAATTACTATGGCCCGAACCCCCAAATGCAGTTTTGGTACTTTGGTGCATTGAAAGCGTGCTCGAAAATGGCTACAGCCATGAACGACAAAGTGTTTGCCAAAAAATGTGATGCTATTTTTGCCAAAGGAAGCGCCTGGGTCGATCAGAATCTCTTTAATGGCGAATACTACGAACACAAAATCACGGACCCCAAAACCTTTGCCTTTCTCGACATGGACAATCCCAATGTGCAAATTCCCGATTACCAGTTGGGCTCAGGATGCCTGGTAGACCAATTGGCAGGTCAGTATATGGCACATGTATGTGGCTTGGGCTATCTGGCCAAAAAAGAGCATGTACAGACAGCCCTCAAAACGGTAATGAAAAA
>CAYGID010000133.1:0-4415 GCA_964349835.1 uncultured Bacteroidales bacterium
TTTTTGCCAATTGAGTACCCTGAAGCAGATCCGGATGAAATACCAGCGCATATCCTTTGGGTTGATAAACCAACCCGTCATTATCCAGCTCCATCACCTGTCCCGGTGAAACGAAAACCAATGTACCTTCCTGGTAGTCGTAATAGTTACGTCCATATTTGATGTCACCACAATTTACATCTTTCAGGAATATACAATACAGACCATAATTGATCCGCACTTTCTTATCTTTCCCCCATGTTCTGGGACTGGCTTTTGAAAAATCAATCACACTCACCAACGGATGCAGTGTTTCATGATTATTCAATAGGTTATATTCGTTTACCGTATCAAATCTGTAAATTCCTTCCATACTTTCTATATATAATGCCTGCAAAAATAGTGATAACTTCATTTAAATTGCTATCTTACAGGATTAATCAGTAAAAATGGTAGGTTAAACCGTAAACTGTATACAAATTTGTTGGTCAGGATGTCAGATCTTTGTAAAATCAAATTTCTCCGATTGCTCTATGGAAAATTCTTTATACAAAATGAAAACAAGAAAATTAGGTACCCAAGGATTAGAGGTGTCAGCCCTGGGATTAGGCTGTATGGGACTAAACTTCGGTTACGGAACCGTTACCGACAAAAATGAGGCCATCAGATTGATCAGGAAAGCGGTTGAGCTGGGCGTCACTTTTTTTGATACCGCAGAAGTGTATGGACCCTTTACAAATGAAGAGGTAGTGGGCGAAGCTTTAACTCCCTTCCGTGATGAAGTGGTGATTGCTACCAAATTTGGATTTGATATACAGGATGGCAAATCTGTTGGATTGAACAGTCGGTCAACACATATCCGTGAAGCGGTGGAAGGTTCTTTAAAAAGGCTAAGGGTGGAGACCATCGACTTGTTGTATCAGCATCGGGTGGATCCCGATGTACCCATTGAAGAGGTGGCCGGAACGGTCAAAGAATTAATTCAGGAAGGGAAAGTAAAATATTTTGGGTTGTCGGAAGCCGGCATACAGAACATTCGCCGGGCACACGCGGTACAACCTCTTTCAGCCTTGCAAAGTGAATATTCCCTCTGGTGGCGTGAACCGGAAGAAGCAATCATCCCCACCCTCGAGGACCTGGGGATCGGTTTCGTGCCTTTCAGCCCGTTGGGTAAAGGTTTTCTGACCGGGAAAATGGATGAGAACACCAGGTTCGAACCGGGTGATTTCAGAAGTACGGTACCACGGTTATCGCCGGAAAACATAAGGACTAATCTGATTTTTGTCGATTTTCTGAAGCGAGTAGCAGAACGTAAAAATGCGACACCGGCGCAGATAGCCCTTGCCTGGTTAAGTGCGCAAAAGCCCTGGATTGTTCCCATTCCGGGAACAACAAAGATTCACCGCTTAGAAGAAAACATTGCGTCAACCACCGTGACGTTCACCGTGGAAGAGCTGGAGGAAATAGATGCCGAAGCTGCTAAAATAATACCGCAAGGCGACAGGTATTCAGCAGGTTCAGCAAAAATGATCGACCGCTAAACGCTTGAGAGAGTATATTATTCAACCATATAGATATCGATTTATGAAGACGTACCGTACAATAGAAAATCACCCGAAAACAACCCTGCTGGTATCTGCCATATTCCTGCTGCTTTTGGGTTCATCCTGTGCCAACAAAGATGAGAAACAAAACAGCGAAGTGATTCAAATAGAGGAACAGGGCAGCTTCACAGTCGGAGGAACCGTCATTGAGAATCAGGGCACCTTTGACCCCTATAACCAGACTCCGGAGGGGCAGACATTTCATGGTGATCATGCGTATGTATTTTACCAGGTCCCGGCCGATGCACGCAAATATCCGCTGGTGATGTGGCACGGGTTGGGTCAGTTCTCAAAAACCTGGGAGACAACACCCGACGGGAGGGAAGGGTATCAGAATATCTTTTTGCGAAGGCGCTTTCCCGTGTATGTCATCGATCAGCCTCGAAGGGGAGATGCCGGCCGCAGTACGGTACCGGCGACAATTGATCCCGTCCCCGATGAACAGGGCTGGTTTGGCACTTTTCGTATTGGCATCTGGCCCGATTATTTTGAAGGGGTGCAGTTTGCCAGTGATTCAGCCACATTGGAACAATATTTCCGCAGCATGACCCCAAATATCGGGACAATTGATATCAACGTCAACGTGGATGCGGTTTCCGCACTTCTTGACAAGATTGGCGAAGCTGTCCTTGTCACCCATTCTCATTCGGGAGGGATGGGCTGGCTCACCACAGTAAAGAATCGAAACGTGAAAGGTATCGTTTGTTATGAACCGGGTTCCGGATTTCTGTTTCCCGAAGGTGAAGTGCCAGAATCTTTACCCAGCGCGGGCGGGTTGCTCGAAGCATTTGGCATACCGATGGAGGATTTCAAGCAATTGACCAAAATCCCCATTGTGATTTATTACGGTGACAATATTCCCGAGGAGCCTAATCCCAACCCGGGACAGGACGGATGGAGGGTGCGCCTTGAGATGGCCCGACTGTGGCGGGATACGGTCAACAAATATGGCGGAGATGTAACGGTGGTACACCTTCCGGAGATAGGCATCAAAGGCAATACCCATTTCCCGTTTTCAGACTTGAACAATGTGGAAGTTGCCGACCTGATGTCGGAGTGGTTAAAAAGAAAAGAATTAGACCGATAAAAAAGAAGTATGCAGACAATACAACTTAACAATGGTGTTGAAATGCCAATCCTTGGGTTCGGTGTATTTCAAATGACAGATTTAGATGAGTGTGAAAAGAGTGTGCTTACAGCAATAGAAACCGGTTACCGATCGATAGACACAGCGGCTGTCTATCTGAACGAGACCGCTGTGGGGAATGCTATTAAACAAAGCGGTATCGCCCGGGAGGAATTATTTATAACCACTAAAGTATGGATACAGGATGCCGGTTATGAAAATACCAAAAAGGCTTTTGATAGATCCTTAAATAAATTGGGTCTTGAATATCTTGATTTATACTTGATACACCAACCTTACGGTGATGTGCACGGTTCGTGGCGGGCAATGGAAGAATTATATAAAGAAGATAAAATAAGAGCCATCGGTGTAAGTAATTTTTATCCCGACAGAATGATGGATCTAATCGTTCATCATGATATTTTACCGGCGGTTAACCAAATTGAGACACACCCTTTTCACCAACAAGTTGAAACACAAAAATTTCTATCAGAGAATGGGGTACAGATCGAATCGTGGGGTCCCTTTGCCGAAGGGAGGAACAATCTTTTTAAAAATGAAGCTTTAGCATCCATAGGTCGGAAATACAATAAATCGATTGCCCAGGTAGTTCTTCGCTGGTTGACCCATAGAGAGGTGGTTGTTATTCCAAAATCGGTTCATAAAGATAGAATACAGGAGAACTTTAATTGTTTTGATTTTGAACTTACAACAGAAGATATGCAAACCATAGCCTCACTCGATATGAAAACAACCAGTTTCTTCGATCATCGTGATCCGAAAATGGTAAAACTTCTCAGTTTAAATAAAGTTGATTTGTAGATTTCTGTTTTAATAAAAAAAGTGACGAACATGAAAAAAAAAGGTAGATTTCATTTATTAGCAGCCCTTTTTGGGACAATCAGCATGATTGCCGCAGCCCAGCAAAAGATAGACAATCCTTTTGGTCTGGTGTATCAGGGTGCAATTACAGAAAACGTGCCGGGGAAAGTAAATATTCATCCGGTCCACTATCTGTTGCATGGCATCAAGATTTCAGCCAATGTATACACCCCTGCCAATTATAACCCGGCGAAAAATTATCCGGTGATCGTGGTGGCCCACCCCAACGGGGGTGTCAAGGAACAGGTAGCCGGGTTATATGCACAGCGTCTGGCGGAATCGGGTTACATCACCATTGCGGCCGACGCTTCGTATCAGGGTGCCAGTGGAGGAGAACCCCGCAATACGGACAAGCCCGCTTTTCGGATTGAAGACATCCGGGGCATGGCCGATTATATCACACAATATGCCGGTGCAGATGGCCAACGACTGGGATTGCTCGGCGTTTGCGGCGGCGGAGGCTATTCACTCGCGGCAGCACAGACCGACAAGCGCTTTAAAGCGGTGGCAACACTGAGTATGTTCAACTCCGGAATGGTCAGACGAAACGGATTCAGGGATTCACAACTGGAGACGGTTCAGGAACGGTTGAAACAGGCTTCTGATGCCCGTGCCCTCGAAGCTGCCGGTGGAGAAGTGCGCTACATGGCTGATTCCGAAACAACCGATGAGATGGCTGATCAAATGCCTTTTGACCTCTATCGCGAAGGTCATTATTATTACCACCGCACCCATGCACACCCCAATTCTACCTTCCGGTATACCACCGCTAGCCTGATCGACCTGATGGCTTTCGATGCAAACGACCGCATGGCGCTGATCAA
>CAYGID010000134.1:0-4346 GCA_964349835.1 uncultured Bacteroidales bacterium
ATCTGCATGGGGTAGTTTTTAAACTGCTCCTTATAGGCCTGTTCCAAGATTTTTAGCTGTCCCTGCATGGAGAGAGAGGGGAAAGAGCCGGGAAACAGGGTATCTTGTGCGCTACCGGATTGTGGCAGGGCAAAACTAAGGAGCAGCAGAAGCCCCAACATCGGAAAGGTAACCATTGCTTTCATAGACGTTTTCTTTGAGTGAACGATTGGTAAAGCAAAAGTAGGCCACTGAATCGGGGAAAAGGGTATTGACGGGGTTGGATAAAAGGAGGAGAAAGGTAGGAAATGTGGGAGAACGGTTAATTGCGTTTTAGCGTATTCGCCGGAAGTTTGATTACATTCTCGCGCTGTCCTCTAAACAACACCAATTCGTGTATTTCGGCCAGGTTTAGCTGTGTAAGTATCTCTTTGAGCTCCTTCACATTACGAACCTCTTTCCCTCCCAATTTCAGAATCACATCATTGGCACTGAGAAAGTCTCTCAGCGAACTGCCCGTATCTACCATGGAGATAACATAGACTCCGGTTTCGGAGCTCATTCCGGTGGCAGAGCGTTCGCCCAATGTTTCGAGGCTCTTAATGCGAAAGCCTTGCCATTCTATTACATTCGATGTTTCATTCCCGGCTTCGATAATGGGCATCGAAAATTTTGGCGTTTGTGCTATCTCTTTGAGTTTTGGAGAAACCACCCCAAATTGATCCATCGCAAAGTTCAGAAACCCAATTCTGAAAACAGGCGTGCACGAAGGGTCTATCCGAAAATCGCCCTTTTCGGGATCCAGGAAGCGAATCGGATAGACGATAGAATTGCGGTCGGTATTTCGTTTAATTGAGGCTTGCATTGCCTCGGCCGAAGTAAAGATGTTGTAGTCGACCGTTGCGCCCCAATCGGATACGTTGATAGGTTTGTATTCGGTCATCACAACATTTCGGGTAAAGACGTCGCCACTGCGATTAAACCACACATGAGGATGGAAGGTGTTGTTAATCAGGATATTGTTCTCAACCACACGATAAAAGCCTTCTCGAAGTTTGATTCCGCCATTCAGGCAAAGATTGTTGTAGATGCGATAATTGGTTGAACCATCATCCAGATCAATGTCCCAACCGCGGTCGCAACGGAAACGGTTGTTTCGAATAACCACCGTGTTACTGGCATCAGCCAGAATTAGTGCGGGTTCCTTTTCGACCATATCGCGCATCAACCCCAGATTGGGATGCCAGAACCGGTCGCGCCCCCAGGAATTGAAAGAGCCATGGTCGCCGGTCTCTTTAACCGTGTTGAACACATCGTTGAATTCAATAATATGACCGCCCCATGTGCCCTCACTAATATTGATTCCCGCACGAGGCACATCGTAAATGCTGTTGTGCGAAACCGTAATGCTCTTGCACATAGACAATTCAACTCCGGAGATTTGTTTCTCAAACAATCCGATGGAATGAATCAAGTTGTCGGAAACCGTACAATAGGCAGGATAGTTGTTGGTTTTGGGGCCTATTGTGCGATCCATTCTTGCGAGCGGAACAAACTGCCCGTACTCAAAACTGGGTGAACGCACTGCGGCGGTATCGCCCACAAAGCAGATGGCACTGGCTCCGATACGGGTCAGGTGCGAACCCGACACCGTTGAATAGCGGTTGTAGTTCGAAAAAAAGAGGGCATTTCCTCCCAGGTTATGCAAATAGCTATTCTCCAAAGAACAGTTCTCTGTGCCCTCAAACAAAACTGCCGCACCCCGATATATTGTCCAGTCGGAACGGAGCAATGGCTCGTATTTTTCCATGAAGGTACGTGCGGTCTGCGTGAGCTCCACATTCTTTATGGATATATTCTTCACCGGATTTTGCTCATTGCCCCGAAATTCAATCAAGTGTTTCAGGCGTGCAACCTCGAAGGTGGCGTTGGTAAGGTTCTCTCCGGGAAGGGGATAATAATAAAGCAGCGCTTCGGAGGCGTTGAAAAACCATTCGCCCGGTGCATCCAACTCCTCGAAAACATTCTCAACCATTCTGTTAGAACGACTGAGCGGCGATTGCCGATTGTTTTGCCAACCGCCTTCCATGCGTAGGTTGCCTTCGTCATCTTTTCCTGTAATTCGATAGTGAAAATCGCCCCAATCGCTGGCATGCATGGCGTGAAGAAATGCACCTGCGGGGTTTTTCCAGGTTTTTACGCGCTCTTTCGATGTGGCATCGGCCGACGTACCGTTGAAACGAACTGCATTCGGGTCGAAATTGGGGAATCGAGCCATAAAACGAATCTCTCCATTTACAGTCAACATATCGACTGGAAAATCGATCTGCAGTTTTGCTTTCATGATTCCGTCACGATACCCCTCCCATGTAGGCGAAATCAGCGTTGCGCCATTGATAACGGCCTTTTCGCCGGGATACCCTTCAATAACCAACTGTTTAGTATCGTTTCCATCTTCGGAAGTGAATATCAGGGTGTTCTTCAGACGATAATCGCCCTGGCGGAGATAAATAACGGTATTTCCTGTAACCTTGCGAGCCTCCAGTTGCGCTTTTTCAATGTTTTTAAAAGGTGCTTTCTCGGTTCCCTTATTGGAATCTTTTCCTTTAGGCGAAACATAATAGACCGTTTGCGCCGAAAGGGCTACGGAAAATGCACAATAGCATAACAATATAACCCCAAACAGGATTTTCTTAGTAGTTGGCCTCATCATGGCTGTTTTTTTTGATTTTATTCAACTGAAAGCAACAACTCTGCACTCTTGAGCTGATCGGATGTAGCGGTCAATCGAATCTTTCCCGCAGTATTGTGTGTTTGAACCAGAACCTGACAATACCCGTTAAACGCCTTTCGCCGACTCGCTTTTTCATCCTCATGGCTACTTGGGTCGCCATTTCCTGTACCGATAATGGTACCGGGTCCTTCTATCGAAAACTCTATCAGGTTTCCGGCCGTTGGAACTACACGACCCTTCAGATCTTTAATAGATACGTTTACAATAGCCACATCGCATCCATCGGCTGCAAGCGTTTCCACATCGCCAACCATCTCAATTGAAGCCGGATCGCCCGTAGTTTCAGTAATTTCGCGAACAACGAGTTTCCCGTTTTTATACCCTCTGGCTTCAAGGCTGCCGGGCTTGTAGATAACCGGCCAGGCAAGCCGGATATAGGGCTCTGCAATTTTTCGTTGCAGTCTCTTGCCATTCACCACCAATTCCACTTCATCGCAATTGGTGTAGACACTCACTAACACCGTATCGCCCTCTTTGCCCTTCAGGTTCCAATGCGGAAAGGCGTGAACAACGGGTTCGTTAGTCCATGCTGCCTTGTAACCATAATATCCGTCTTTGGGAAAACCGCACAGGTCCATAATACCGAAGTGCGAGGAGACACAGGGCCAAAGGTAGGGAGTAGGCTCTCCGCGGTAGTCGAAGCCTGTCCACACGAACGTGCCACCCAGGTAAGGATAATCCACAATATGCTTCCAGTCTTCGCCAGGCTGTAACCCCCAACTCACCCCTTTACCCAAATTCGACATGTACCCTTTTTCTCGGCTGTCCTGAAACTCTCCACGTGTAGCTACAAAACTGGTTGATTCGGTAGCCATCATTTTGCGGTTGGGGTATTTCTCTTTGTCTTTTACATACTGCATGCCTCTTTGGCCGTAGTTATATCCCACAACATCTACCACATCACTGTAACCCCCTTCATTCCAACCATGGTTCATAGAGGCAGTCGTTTGACGGGTGGGGTCGAGTTTACGCACCAAATCGTGCATAGTTTGTAATATTCGGGCACCCATCCGAGTCCCTTCGAGCGACTCTTCGTTTTCTAAACTCCACATAAAAACAGAGGGGTGGTTTCGGTCGCGCTTTATTAAGGTGGCCAACTCGCTTAAGCCCTCTTCGCTGCTCGATAATAAACGGTTTTCATTTAACACGAGCATGCCCAAACGATCGGCAATATCCAACAACTGGGGCGTTGGCGGATGGTGTGCGGTGCGGTACCCGTTGCTACCCATCTCTTTGAGCAACCTGATCCGATATTCGTTGATCTTATCGGGAAGAGCCACGCCAACACCCGCATGATCCTGGTGGTTTGAGGTTCCTTTAATCGGATAGAGTTTCCCGTTAAGAAAAAAACCGCTGGTGGTTACCTCAACGGTACGTACACCGAAAGTGGTTGAATAATTATCTACAAGGGTATCATTGGCACGAACTTCAGTAAGCACCCGATAGAGATTTGGGGTTTCGGGCGACCACAAGTTCGGATTTTGTATGCTGCCTGTTTGTTCCATTTCGACATCGGTCAAAGCCTCCACTAAACGGTTGCTGGTCTGAACATCCAACACATTCCCTTTGGCAT
>CAYGID010000135.1:0-4344 GCA_964349835.1 uncultured Bacteroidales bacterium
CGGGATTAAAATAGTCGTTGCCTACCCGGTTGCCGTTGATGTAGAATTCGTAGATGCCCCGGGCGGTTACGTACAATCGGGCCGATTTAATGGGTTTGGTTACCTGCAGTGTTTTGCGTAGCATAGGAGCCGAGGTGTGTCCGTAAGGCTCCCAAACGGTCAGTTTGCCAGTACCCGCCACCTCATGCGTAGCGATGGGATCAACGTAGAGTGTAGTATTCCAGTTGTCTTCGCTGATGCGGAGGTTCGAGAAGATGGCTTTTTGGCCTACGGGTTGCCTGAACCCAATGGAGTGCAGGCGGCAGTAGTCGTGCACCCTTTCGCCGTTGGGATAGGGGTTAATGGTGAAGTAGGCGGGGGCTGGGCGTCCCGCGGCACCCTGGCCGCTGTTGCGGATCTTCACCCCGTTAATAGTAGGCTCCAGATATGACATCAGGTGGTAGCCGGGGGTGGTTACCTTAAGTTGCACGTGGTGCAGCTTGCGGCGGTTTTCGGGGGTGATAGCCGATGAAATATCTACCGAGTAATCTTCGTGTTCGGTACCCTCCACCACGTGGCGGATAATCAGTAGGGTTTTGTTTTCGGGCTGAAGGGCAATTTCGGCCGAGATGTAATTGTCGGCATCTTTGGCACTATAGACAAATACCGCGTGGTTACTACCTTCGGGTATCTGTAAGTCGAAGTCGACCAAAAAGAAGGTGCGGTATTTCGACAAGAGCACCTCCGACGAACCGATCCATTCGGCACGGCTCCAGCTCAATCCCATCAGTCCGGTTTCGAACCAGGAGGGGAGCGACTCAACCATCTGTCCCTTTTCGTCCCACACATACACCTTCCAGAAGTAACGGGTAGCCGGACGCAAAACGGCACCTCTGTACACAATGCCAATCGAAAGCCCGGAGTCGCACTTCCCACTGTCGAACACATAATTGCCCGAGCCGAGAGCCTCCTCGCCAGCGGCAACCACAACCCGATAGGCCGTTTGCGCCGCCCCAATCCGTTCGGACGCGAGCTGCCACCCAAAACGGGGACGAGCCTCATCGATACCAATAGGCGTCTCCATCGATTCAGTGCGGAGCCCCACCACTGCAATGGCATCGGCAGCCGCAGAAGCATTAATGGCATCAGAGTCAGAAATATCAGAAGCTGAGGCTACTCCGCCCCAGAGCATCAGGAATAGAAAGAGCGTAAAAAACCGAAAAGTTTTCATCCGGACAGAGGGTTAGAGCCTTGCTTACTGTGCGCTATTCTCAATCTGGCTCTGGAAGTAGCGTATGGTTTTGCGAAGCCCCTCTTCGAGCGGCACAACCGGCTGCCACCCTAAGGTCGACTTGGCAAGGCTGATATCAGGCTGGCGCTGTTTGGGATCGTCCTGCATGGCAGGGCGGAACTCAATGCTCGAGCCCGAGCGAGTCATCGAAAGAATCTTCTCGGCCAGTTCGCGGATGGTAAATTCGCCCGGGTTACCCAGATTAATAGGGCCGGTTACATCGTTGGGCGTAAGTATCATACGCACCATGCCCTCAATGAGATCGTCAACATAGCAAAAGCTGCGGGTTTGCAGGCCATCGCCATAAATCACCAGGTTCTTTCCCTTTATGGCGTTAAAGATGAAATTCGAAACCACCCGTCCGTCGTCGGGACGCATTCTCGGCCCATACGTGTTGAAGATGCGAATCACTTTGATGGGCATATTATACTGTTGGCGGTACGAAAAGAAGAGCGTTTCGGCGGCTCTTTTGCCTTCGTCGTAGCAGGCGCGGGGGCCAATGGGGTTCACGTTGCCCCAGTATGATTCGGGTTGTGGGTGAATCAGGGGGTCGCCGTAGACCTCGCTGGTAGAGGTTTGTAAAATAGGAATCCGCAGATCTTTGGCCATGCCCAGCATGTTGATGGCCCCCATCACCGAGGTTTTTACGGTTTTAATAGGATCGTACTGGTAGTGGATGGGTGAGGCAGGGCAGGCCAGGTTGAATATACCGTCAACCTTGGTGTAGAAGGGGCTGATTACATCGTGGCGCACCATATCGAAACGGGGTTCATTTAGCAGGTGCGATACGTTATCGGTTGAACCAGTAAAGAAATTGTCGAGACATAAAACGCCTGCACCTTCGGCAATCAGTCTGTCGCACAAGTGCGATCCGAGGAAGCCTGCGCCACCGGTAACCAGATATTTCTTTCCCTTCATCATATTGTGTGCGGTATTAAACATTGTCTTTTTGAATAAAGGCCACAAAGGTCTTTAAAATAATTTTTACGTCGAGCCAGAATGAAAAATTTCGTGCGTATTGTACGTCGAGTTGCTTGCGCTCTTCGGGCGAAAGAGCCCCTTCGTCGCCCCGCTTTTCTACCTGCCACAGGCCGGTTAATCCGGCCGGTGCCATAAACCGCTCAATGTCGCCGTCGGTGGTGAGCAGTTCAGCTTCGTAGGGGGGGAGGGGGCGATTTCCCACAATGCACATATCGCCTTGCAGAATATTAATCAGCTGGGGCAGTTCGTCGATGCTGAATTTCCTCAAAAGCCGACCCACCTTGGTGATGCGGGGGTCGCCCAACAACTTCACAAAGGCCTGGTGTTGTTTGCGGTTTCGCAAAGAGACATACTCAAACTCGCTCAGTTTGTAATCGTCGCCAATCAGCATGGTAGCGGCGTTCGATTTGTGCAGGGCCACAAACGCTTTTGCATCGGCTGCCTCCTGAGTGGTGCCATATTTGTTCTTGCTCTCAAACTCTTTCAGACGTTTGTCGGCATCGATGTACATGGAGCGAAATTTGTAAAAGTCGAAGAAGCGGTAGTTGCTTCCTACACGCCGCGACCGATAGACTACCGGGCCTTTGCTCTCTATCCGGATGGCTACGGCCACCAGAAGTAAAAAGGGCGAAAGAACAAGTAAGGCGAATGAGGCAAATACAATATCAAAGATCCGTTTCCAACGGGGAAGCTGAAAAGCGGTAAACTCCACCGAAGAGGGATCTCCCCTTCCGGTCTCTTTAGGCATCGAAAAGCCGATTCGGATTAATGTCTGGAAGTAGTCGTCGGTAATCGAGGGGGCAATCACGTTGTCGACACCCATTCGAATGTAGGCCATCATCTCTTCGCGCGAGAGCCCCTCCGAAAGGAGAAATACCAATACCGGATTGGGTACGCTCTTTTTCCA
Organism: uncultured Bacteroidales bacterium; assembly: GCA_964349835.1. Lineage (GTDB taxonomy): Bacteria > Bacteroidota > Bacteroidia > Bacteroidales > UBA4181 > JAQVSH01. The sequence continues at coordinate 3,159 of CAYGID010000135.1, forward strand.
GTGCTTTACGCGTGAAACCTCTTCCATCACGTCGCGATCGATAATAATCACGATTTTTTGCGCCGAAAGCGAGGGATTGGACACCAGCTTGCGGAAATCTTGCCGATTGCTGCTGGCAAAAAAGTTTTCGCCAAAAAAAGATGCAAACCGATCGCGCGATGCCGTGTTTTTTCCCAGATAAATTCCTTTCATCCTAATCAACCTCCCCGCAAGATATTCTTGATTCGAATTTTTAACTCCTGAGGATTAAAGGGTTTCAACAGAAAATCGGCAGCGCCATCTTCGAGCAACTGAATTCGCTCTTCACTTCCTTCGATGCTGGAGAGTACCAATACCGGAATGGCTTTGAAAAGCTCGCTCGATTTGAGGAATTTCAGAAACTCGCCACCGTTCATGTTGGGCATTTGAATGTCGGTGATAATCAGGCTTGGAAAATTTCCCGACATCAACCAACTGATGGCTTTGATGGGATCCTCCATGTAATGCACTTCATACTCGGCCGACAGGTAAACGGTAATGACCTTGGCAATTTCGGGCTTATCGTCAACAACTAGAATTACTTTCATACTTTAGACACTCAATTACAGGATAAATTTTTTGATCAGGGCATTCAGCGCTTCAAACCCGATGGGTTTTGTGATAAACTCATTGCATCCTGCTGCCAGAGCTGCATCGCGATCGGTGTCGAACGCATTGGCAGTTTGCGCAATCACAGGAATATGGGGGAGGAATGTGCGAATCGACCGGGTGGCCTCGATGCCATTCATGTTGGGCATTCGGATATCCATCAGTATGAGGTCGTACTGCTCGTTTCGAGCTTTTGCTACCGCCTCAAGCCCATCGCAAGCCCGGTCGAGCAGGTAGTGTTTCCGCAGGAGGATCTCCAGTAACATATAATTACTGTCGGTATCTTCTGCTATCAATATCCGCTTTCGCGGAACATTTTCAGCATTGCCTGCAGGGTCGGTCAAAGGAGTAGCTTGTGAACTCATTGGTAGTAGCAATTAGTCGCGAACAATTGTCGAATTTTCCTGTCAAATATAGTGATTTTCGCAAATTCTCTCACAACCAAAATAGTGCTTCCCTCTGAGGAATAACGCGAAAATATTCTGCCAGACCTTCGGCAATCTATGCTTTTTGTTAAATTTGCGTGATTCGTATTGTTCTCTTTATACTATTGTGGCGC
>CAYGID010000136.1:0-4255 GCA_964349835.1 uncultured Bacteroidales bacterium
AGCCTGGTGCCGACCCTACAATCCGTATTCGCGGATTTGGTTCAATTAACTATTCATCTGAACCTTTAATAGTGCTTGACGGCTCTCCTTATAACGGAGTGATGGCAAACATTAATCCTTCTGATATTGAATCTATCAGTATCCTTAAAGATGCTGCTTCAACTGCACTTTTCGGTTCAAGAGGTTCTAACGGTGTTGTTATGATTACTACTAAAAAGGGTAGGAAAGAGAAACTTAGCATTACAGCTAATGTAACTCAGGGTTTTTCTGCAAGAGGACTTCCTGAGTATGATAGAGTTGATGCTTTTAATTACTATCCTGTTATGTGGGAATCACTCAGAAACAGTTTGATTACAACAGCAAGACCTATTGATCAGGCGAGCATTCTTGCTTCCGGAGCAACTTCAAACGGTATTGTTACAAACCTTGGTTACAACCCTTTCAGAGGTATAGCAAACGACAAGGTTATGGGAACAGACGGTAAACTTAATCCGGCTGCTACTTCACTTCTTTGGGGAGATGACCTTGACTGGTATTCACCTATTGAAAGAGTTGGTCACAGAACTGAGGCAATGGTTTCGGCAAGCGGTGGAACAGAGACTTCTGATTACTATTTGTCAGTTGGTTACACCACAGATAACGGATGGTTAGAGAAGACAAACTATGATCGTATTTCAGCCAGAGCAAATCTAAACTTTACTCCTAAGAAGTGGATTACATTTGGTGTTAACCTGAATACATCATACAACACTTCATCATCTGCAAATACTGAGAGTAATACAGGTTACGCTAACCCAATCTACTTCGCAAGATCTATGGGTCCAATTTATCCTGTTTATCAGCACAGCCGTGTTAACGGTGACTATATTACAGATGATCAGGGTAACAAACTTTGGGACTTAGGTGCACAGGTTGTTGAAGGTGGTGTTACATACGCTGCCAGAACACAAAACAACGGTCGTCACGGTATCGCTGAGCACATGCTTAATATCAGAGATTTCCAGAGAAATACCATACAGTCAAGAGCATATGCTGAATTCTCATTTCTAAAGGATTTCAAATTCAGGGTACAGCACTCTTTTGACATAAATAACTTCCTAAGTTCGACTTATGAAAACAAACTTGTAGGAGACGGTTCTCCTCAGGGACGTTCAAGAAAAGAGCATTCATTGAGATATACTTGGACAACTGTTCAGATGCTTACATACGGAAAATCGGTTGGTAAACACGATATTAATGTAATGGCAGCTCATGAGAACTACAAGAACGATTATCAGTATCTTTATGGCTTCCGTCAGGGTGAAATCATCCCGGGTAACACCGAGTTGATCAACTTTACCACTACAAACAGTTTGTATTCATACCTTGACAGACATACAGTAGAGGGCTTCCTTGCAAGAGGAACTTACTCATATGACAATGGAAAATACACAGTTGAAGGATCATTCAGAAGAGACGGCTCTTCAAAATTCTCAAGTGATGTAAGATGGGGTAACTTCTGGTCTGTTGGTGGCGGTTGGAGAATTGACAAAGAGTCATTTATGACAGGTCAAAACTGGGTAGACTACCTGAAACTAAGAGCATCGTATGGTCTTAATGGTAATGACGGTGGTATCAGCTACTATGCTTGGCAGGTACTTTACAACTATAATAACAACTCTGCTGAACCGGGCTTCATTCAGTCAACTTTACCTGGTAACCCTGCTCTTCAATGGGAGACCTCTGCTCAGACAGACATAGGACTTGAGTTTACTTTATTAAATAACAAACTAAGAGGTAGCGTTGACTGGTTCAATAAAGAGTCAAAGGATTTAATATTCTCTCTTCCACTTGCACCTTCTACAGGTTATGTAAGTCAGGACAGAAATATTGGAGCTGTTTACAACCGTGGTTGGGAACTTGATCTGACTGCAGGTATTGTTAACACCAAGAACTTTAGTTTTAGTGTTAATCTTAATGCAACGACGTACCAAAACAGAATTAAAACACTTCCTGCAGAAAATCGCGAGCTTGGAATTATCTCGGGTAACTTCAAACGTGTTGAGGGTCGTTCGATTTATGACTACTGGCTCCGTCAGTGGTATGGTGTTGATCCTACAAATGGTGCTGCACTTTACCTTTTTAATGATGCAAAAGACGATGCCGGTAACTATATTACCGTATGGGCTGATGCAGATTGCAAAACTTTAGCTGATGGTACTCTTGTTACAAGCAGTCAGGCTAAAGCAAAATATGACTGGTCAGGAACAAGTATACCTGATGTATTCGGTTCGATTACCCCAATTTTTAATGTTTACGGAATTGATATCTCTGTTCAGTTTAACTACTCAATTGGCGGAAAAGCGTACGATTATAACTATGCTTCTTTAATGTCAACCGGTGGTATGGGAACTGCAAAACACATTGACATTCTAGACAGATGGACAACTGCAGGCCAGATTACAAATGTTCCAAGGATGGATAACGCACAGACTACCAACTTTAATGCTGCATCTAACAGATGGCTGGTTAGTTCTACATTCTTCTCTTTAAGAAATGTGAATGTGGCATACAACTTCAAGCCAAATGTATTAAAGGCCCTTGATCTTAAAGCTTTAAGAGTTTATGCTTCTGCAGAAAATCTTGCTCTATTCTCAGCTAGAAAAGGTCTTGACCCGACTCAAAACTTTAACGGTAATATTCTTAACGACGTTGGGTTTAACAGAGTGGTTACCTTTGGTATTAATGTTAACTTCTAAATTTACTAATTGATATGAAAAAAATAAGAATATACATTTTGGCATTGGTGGCAGGGCTTTTGATAATTCCTACATCTTGCTCAAAAGATTTTCTGGAGACCCGCCCCACTGACCAACTTGCTGCCGGTGATGTGTTTAACTCACTAACGGGAGCCTGGGGTGCTATTAACGGTGTACACCGTTCGATGTATAACCAGTACAACAGTGTTCAGGCTCATGGCGGAATGGCTGGCATGTTCAACTATATCGAGTTTATGGGTACCGATGTATTGTTTAATACAACAGCTAATGGCTGGTATCTCAACGCATACAGATGGGTAGACCATAAAAATGAAAGGTCAAATCAGGTCCTGTACTGGACAAATCTTTATCGTATGATCAGTAACCTAAACCAGATCATTAACAATATTGACAAAATTACCGGTCCTGAAACAGAAAAGAAACAGGTAAGAGGTCAAGCTTTGGCTTACAGAGCATGGGCTCACTTTATGCTTGTTCAGCTTTATGCCAACAGATTCGTTCCTGGTGCTGCAAACTCACAGCCTGGTGTTCCATATATGGAGGTTGTTACCTTTGACGGTCAGGAGAGACTTTCAGTTGCTGAGACCTACAATAAGATTAACGCCGACATAGCATCAGCGATTACAAATCTGGATGGGTATACAAGAGCAAATAAAACTCATATTAACAAATCGGTAGCCCAGGCAATTCAGGCGCAAATAGCATTGGTTCAAGGTAACTGGAATTTGGCTGCAACTGCTGCAAACGCTGCAAGACAAGGTTTTAGTTTTATGACAACTGCTCAACATCAGGATGGCTACAACTCAGTCAGCAACCCTGAGTTTATGTGGGCATCTTTTGTGCAGGAAGATCAGACTCAATATTTCTACTCTTTCTATGCATATATGTCGCATAACTTTAACTCTACTGCAATCAGACAAAGTCCAAAATCAATTTTAAGGAATTTGTATGACCAAATAACTCCAACTGATGTAAGAAAGACACTCTGGTATCCGACAGCAGTAGCTAGTCAACAGCCATTTATTCAATCGAATGGAGTCAGGTATAACTACATGAGCTCAAAATTCAAGGCTGTATCTACTTCAGACAGCCGCGGTGATTTTCCTTGGATAAGAGTTGCTGAGATGTACTTGATTGAAGCTGAGGCTTTGGCAAGGCAAGCTGGCAAAGAAGAACTGGCTAAGGACGTTCTTTTACTTCTTGCAAAAAACAGGGATCCTCAGTATGTAAGATCTGCCAACACAGGACAGGCTTTGATTAATGAGATTTTAATTCAAAGAAGGATCGAACTTTGGGGAGAAGGCAGAAACTTTACCGACCTTAAGAGGCTTGGCCTTCCTTTGGAAAGACCGGAAGCTATCAGCGGAAGTATGGGAGGTCACGTTGCTTCAATAGCAATTATACTAACCGAACCTGCAGGAACAAACAATTGGACATGGATGATTCCAAGAGCAGAGATTGACACTAATCCAAATCTTGAGCAGAATCCTGCTTAA
>CAYGID010000137.1:0-4000 GCA_964349835.1 uncultured Bacteroidales bacterium
AGCCAATAAAGACCACGCGTCCGGTGAAAGCCACCTCGGCAATCGCATCCTGATAAGTGCGCGGATGACCCACCGCCTCAATCACCACATCGGCGCCCCGCTGTGAAGTAATCTCGTGCAAGCGGCTATGGAGATCCTCTTGCACAGAATTTATGGTAAAGGTAGCACCCAGCGTTTGGGCCAACTGCAACTTCTGGTCATCCACATCAACGGCAATCACCCTGGCACCCCGGAGGGCTGCACGGATAACCGCACCCAGACCAATCATTCCGCAGCCAATCACCATCACAGTATCTATATCGGTAACCCCGGCACGACTAACCGCATGAAACCCCACGCTCATCGGTTCAACCAGGGCAAAATCGCGAACCGAGATGGCTTCATCGGCAATCACCTTTTCGAAAGGAACCATCAGATATTCCGACATAGCACCATCGCGCTGTACACCGAACGTTTGGTTAAACTCACAGGCATTGGGCCGACGGTTTCGGCAGGCACTACAAACACCGCAACTGGTATAAGGATTCACCGTGGCATGCATGCCCGGCTGCAGAGAGGAGGGCACATCGGAGGCCACCGAATCGATTATGGCACCAATTTCGTGCCCGGGCACCACCGGCAGTTTTACCAAAGGGTTAAGCCCCCGGAAGGTATTCAGGTCGGAACCGCAAAACCCCACGTACCCGATTTTCAACAACACATGACCCGGTTTTAAGATAGGCTTCGGGGTATCGGTAACCCGTACGGTTCCGGGTTGTACAATCTGAAGAGTCTTCATAGTTTATAAATAAATTGATTAACTCGAGTTTCGCAGATTATTAACTATTTACCCAAGTATCGCGAAACCCGGGAGCAAAGAGAGCCTGCACTTCTGCCACCATTTCGTGATCGATGGGCGTATTGGCATAAGAGAGGGTTTTCAGCAAGTTCTCCTTGTTGGTGGTGCTAAACAAGGTGGTTGCAATTCGCGGATTGTGTACCGAAAAAGCTACAGCCAGTTGCTCGAGCGAGATGCCTTTTGCCCGACAGTGGAGGAGTGCCTTTTGGGCAAGCCTTTTTAAGGGTTCGGGTGCCGGATGCCACTGGGGAGCCCCCCGCTCGGTGAGAAGACCCATGGCAAAGGGAGAGGCGTTGATTACTCCCACCCCTTTCGAGGCAAAATAGTCGAGATAATCGGCCAACGAATCGTCGTTAAGGGTGTAATGGCAGAACGAGAGCACGCTCTCGACCGTACCTGCAGGCACATGATCTATCACATAGCGAAAATGGCGCAGGTTCAGATTGGTAATCCCCACATGTTTTACCAGACCCTTATCGCGAAGTTCGACCAAAGCCGGCAATGTTTCGTTACAAATCTGCTCCAGATCGGCAAATTCAACATCGTGCACGTTAATCAAATCGAGGTAATCTACATGAAGCCGATCCATACTCTCGAAAACGCTCTCCTGAGCCCGTTTGGCCGAATAATCCCAGTAATTGACCCCATCCTTTCCATACCGGCCCACCTTGGTAGAGAGGTAATAACTCTCTCGCTTGAGGCCCTTAAGTGCCTTTCCCAATACCGTTTCGGCCTTGAGATGGCCGTAGTAAGGCGACACATCAATAAAATTGATCCCATTTTCGACGGCTGCATAGACGGTTTCTATGCCCGATGACTCCTGCAGTGCGTGAAATACCCCTCCCAGCGAAGAGGCACCAAAACTCAGGGCCGACACTTTCATGCCGGTATTTCCTATCTCTCTGTATTCCATTACTCCGAAATCTTACAGTCGCGAAAAACGATAGTTTTTCCCCGCCTCGGTGTCGATATCGTATTCATACACCTTGTAGAGTTTGGGGTATTTTACATTGATGGCAGCACTCACCAAAGGGGTTTTGATAGCCGGCTTGACGAAGAGCGGATTCTTGTTTTCGCCACCGGCTTCTCGCAAGCCGTCGCCTTTGAGAGGAACATACGAACGGATGCGCAACTGCCCTCCCAGACGCGAAGTAATCGAGGCATAGCGAAGTTGACCATCTTCCCATTCCATATCCACCTCAAAGCCTCCACGGGCCACAAGGCCTTTCACGCGCCCTTCGCTCCAGATGTCGGGAATGGCAGGCAACAGGTGAAGCGCCTCATCGTGGCTCTGCAACAGCATCTCGGCCACACCGGCGGTGAGCCCGAAATTACCGTCAATTTGGAAGGGGGGGTGTGCCGTAAAGAGGTTGGGGTAGGTTCGACCCCTGCTACTGCGACCACCGGCCAGCGTCAGCATGTTATTTACAATAGTATAGGCATGGTTTCCATCGAGCAGACGAGCCCAGAGATTTACCTTCCAGCCAATAGACCAACCGGTGGCCATATCGCCACGGTATAGCAACGATTGCTTAGCAGCCTCAAAAAGAGTGGGATTGCTGTAAGGCGAAATCTGGTTTCCGGGAAACAAACCATAGAGGTGCGATACATGGCGGTGTTCGTTCTTCGGATCGTCAATGTCGTCGAGCCACTCCTGCAACTGGGCATGTTTCCCGATTTGCATAGGAGGCAATTTGGCGGCCATAGCCATCAGCCGCTCCCGGTATCCGGCATCGAGCCCTAACACCTCATTGGCCCGTGCGGTACGGGTGAGAAGGTCAAATACGAGTTGATTATCCATGGTGACACCGGCCGCAATCGGACCGTTTTCGGGCGAAATCGAGGGAGAAACCACCATCCAGCCCTTCTGCGGGTGTTCGACCATCGAGGTAAGGAAAAAGTCGGAAGCCCCTTTCAGCACAGGATATACATCGGCCAGGAAAGCCTTATCGCCCGTAAAGAGAAAGTGTTCCCACAAATGCTGGCATAACCAGGCACCGCCCGAAGGCCACATACCCGCTGCTGCAAAGTCGATGGGGCTGGTAACCCTCCAGATATCGGTGTTGTGATGGGCAACCCATCCTTCGGCACCGTACATATTCTTGGCTGTGGCCTGTCCGCTTTGGCTCAGTTCGCGTATCATCTGGAAAAGAGGCTGATGGGTCTCGGAGAGATTGGTATTCTCAGCCGGCCAGTAATTCATCTCCGTATTAATGTTGATGGTGTATTTGCTATCCCACGATGGTACCAGCGAGTTAGCCCAGATACCCTGCAGATTGGCCGGTTGCCCGCCAGGCTGCGACGAGGAGATCAGCAGATACCGGCCAAACTGGAAGAGCAGAGCCACCATGGCCGGATCCTGATTGGCCTCAAAATTGACAATTCGCTGCGTGGTTTCTATCGTATCCGAACCAGCCACCGAACCCAGGTCTAAGCGGAGGCGACTAAACTGCTTGCTGAAGAGGCCTATGTGGCTTTCGAGCGCAGAGTTGTACTCTTTTTTGATCGCAGCAGCCAGTTTTGTGGCAGCCTTTTTTGCAGGATCATCCTGAACAGCCAGATAGTTGGTAAAGTTGGTGGCCACCGAGATGTAAAGGGTAACAGAGTTGGCATTAGCCACCGAAAGGGTGCTGTCGGAAAGGGTCACTTTACCCCCGTCGTTTTTCACCTGCGTGTGAATCTGGTAACGAATCACCCCGGGAACCCCCTCATGATCGGAACCTTTACCCTCGAGGGCCAATACATTCCCCTTTTTAAACCGGGTATGTTTTGCCCTGTTAGCATAAGCCGCTGTAAACGAAAGCTTTCCTTTTTCGGCTGCCGTAATCCGCATCATTACGACATCGTCCGCAAACGAAACAAATGTTTCGCGCGTGTACTCCACACCATCCACCTTATAGCGGGTGGTAGCCACAGCACGGTTCAGATCGAGCTCGCGATAGTACTCCTGGAAGGTTTCGTGACCCGGAAAGGCAAGCATCAGACTTCCGGCAGTTTGGTAAGGCATCCCGTGCGCTTTCGAAAAGAAGGTAGGATTGAGCAACTGATCGGCCTCGCGGCTTTTCCCCTCAAAAATAAACTGACGTACCTGCGGTAAGGCCGCAAGTGCTTTGGGGTTATCATTTCGGTAAGGCCCTCCTCCCCAGAGGGTCTCCTCGTTGA
>CAYGID010000138.1:0-3934 GCA_964349835.1 uncultured Bacteroidales bacterium
GAGGGACGTGCCTATGTGGGTAAATTCGATGTGGACCAAAGCACCGAGGTTGTGCTGAAATACCGTGTGCAGAGCATTCCTACCCTGCTCTTCTTTAAGGATGGCCAAGTGGTTGAGCGGGTGGTCGGGGCAGTGCCTAAATCTAAGCTGACCACCACTCTCGATTCTCTTCTGTAGGCGTGAGCCAGAAATAGTATTCTGTTATGTCGGGTGGATTAAACTTACGCCGGATAGCTCACATCCTGGGCTCCCTGTTGATGCTGGAAGGCCTGCTGATCCTGCTTTCTGCGCTTTCAGCCCTCTTCTATCCTGAAGAGAGTGGAGAGGAGGCCCTCTACTATTCGGCGCTGATAGCCCTTCTTACCGGTGGCCTTTTCTGGGTATCTACTCGCTGCTGTTCCGAACAGATAGGAAAGCGCGAAGGGTTTTTGATAGCTTCGTTGGTGTGGGTAGTCTACTCATTTTTTGGGGCATTGCCCTTTTGGCTGGGTGGCTACACCCCTTCGTTTACAGATGCCTTTTTCGAAGCCATGTCGGGGTTTACCACCACCGGATCGACCATTTTTCGTGAAGTCGAATCGCTTCCCCATGCACTGTTGTTATGGAGAAGCATGACCCACCTGATTGGTGGTGTGGGTATCCTTTTTCTGCTCATTGTGATTCTCCCCGTTTACGGGTCGGGAAACATGGTGCTTTATCAGGCCGAAAGTTCGGGTGCTTTCTATGGCGAAAAGGTGAGCCCCCGGATTGCCGATCTGGCAAAGCGGATCTTATGGGTCTACCTTGTGTTGAATGCGCTACTCATTATGATTCTGTTGCTGCTGAAGATGCCCTTTTTCGAGGCTGTTTGTCATGCCTTTGGCACCCTGGCAACCGGTGGCTTTTCGGTAAAGAACGCCAGTATAGGAGCCTATTCAAACGAAATTCAGTTTGTGATTGCAACCTTCGCATTGTTAGGAGGCGTTAACTTTACGCTCATGTATCTGGTGGTGCTCCGACGGTTCAAGAAGGTGTGGTACGATGATGAACTCCGGTTTTTCCTGTTGACCTTTGTGGCCGCCGTGGTTTTGGTTTCGGGATCTATACTCTCATCGGGCATCTCGCTTTACGACGCTTTCAGGTACGCCTATTTTCATGTGGCCAGTTTTATTACCAGTACTGGTTATGTTATTGCCGATCATACCTCCTGGCCACCTCTGGCTACATTTATCCTGATTGCTGTGATGGTAACCGGCGCCTGTGCCGGTTCTACTTGCGGGGGGGTCAAATCGGTGCGGGTGTTACTACTTTGGAGAGCCATTCCGGCCCAAATAAAAAAGATACTCCACCCAAGGGCTGTTTACGCTATTCGGCTCAACGAAGCCAAAGTGAGCGAAGAGCTGCTCTTTAAGGTACTATCCTTTGCCGTTCTCTACGTGGTTGCGATTGGCTTGGGAACCGCGGCCCTTCTGATGATGGGCGTCGATCCCGTGACGTCGTTGTCGGGAGTGGTGAGTTGCATTGGCAATGTGGGAGCTGCCTTTGGGTCGGTTTGGGGAAACTTTGCCTCCTTGCCCGACGCCGCAAAGTGGGTTCTTGCCTTTTTGATGTTGTTGGGTCGGCTTGAGCTCTTTAGTGTAATGGTACTCTTTACCGCCAGCTTCTGGGACAACAACTGATTTGTGAATCCAAAACTTCCGGGCAATTATCCCTTTTCTGCAGCCTCTTCTGCTTTGCCGACGGCCTGATTGACCTTTGCCGCGGTTTCGTTAGTTGTTGCGGCCATCTCATCGATTACCGTCTCCATCTTTCCTTTCAGGGCTTCGAGCCATTCCTCGCCCTTGAGGGCAAGTTGCTTCCGCGTCTCCTCGCCCCTGGCAGGGGCAAACAGAATACCGGCGAGCGCACCCACCGCAAAACCGGCCAGGAGGCCTAAAACAAATTTTCCTGAGTCCATGGTACATACGATTTGGTTCTATGGCAAAAGATACGAAAGTTTGACCGAAAAATTACTCCACTATCAGCTCTCTGCTTTCGGACGTGAATGCGCTGAAGTAACCCAATGCGCCACCCGAAATGTTGGTTTCCGGATTTGCCGGTTCGGCATCTCCCGAGAGGATGGTGGCTAAGGTATAAAAATAGCGGAAAACCGGCTTGTCTATGCACTGCATCTCAAGGCGGACGGTATCGCCCGAACGTAGTCCGTCGTCATCTTCGGGGTCGTTATTGTCTTTACTGCCAAAGTAATATACGCCTCTTTTCACCACAAGGCCATCGGTATAATCGTCGTGCTCAATGTCGACCAGCTTCTGGAAAACGCCATTAACAAACAGGCGGAAGCGATAGTAGTTTTTTACGCCCGGCGTATCTCGAAATTTTGCATAAGGCATCAAATAATCCTGTCCGGGGAAGCTCTCTTTGGCCACATACAGGGAGTCGAAGGGAACCCTCTGAGGCATTATCGACATCGAGGTGAAGGTAGAGCCGTCGATTTGTACCTCCATATAGTAGGTTCGTCCGGGCACCCCGGTTAAGGCATTGCTTTGGTAAATGCCCGGAGTGGTTTCCGCAAGCAGGGCGCTGTTCCCGGCATTATCGGAGAGGGTGACCCTTGCGCCCGTTACTCCCTCGAAGGAGTTGTCGTGCGTGAAATCTTTAGTGGTTGAGATTTTCACTTCGGCGGGAACCGAAAGATCGGAAACCAACCCCTCAATCACATAAAGGGGTTCGGCCGAATTGAGGTCGATCTCAATCACCTCTTCGCAGCCCGTTGTGAGAAGGAGAGCCGCCAGAATAGGAAGTATTATACGCGGTAAAGGCATCTCGCTCAAAATTTAAAGTTGTAGGTAATAGAGGGAACCATCTTAAATAGCGAATATTTTACCGCCTGTGTGCGCGAGGCATCTTTGGGGTCTTCGCGGAAAATGATCATAAAGGGATTTGCCCGGCCGTAGAGGTTGTACACGCCAAAGGTTAACTCCGAACTGAAGCGTTCACTCTTCTTTAATTGGTGCGTGGCACCCACATCGAGCCGATGGTAGGCCTCCACCCGATAACCGTTTCGTTCCGAATAGTAGTTCACCACCTGATCGTCGACGATATATTTCCCACTGGGATAGGTTACGGCATTTCCGGTTGCATATACCCAATTGGCCGAAAGATTCCATCGCGGGGTCAGCGTATACATAGCCACTATAGAAATATCGTGTGTTCGATCCTGTTTGGCAGGATACCATCGATTATTGTTTACCGCTTCGATTCTCTTTTCGGTTCGCGAAAGCGTGTAGCCAATCCAGCCATTCAGCCGGCCATACCGCTTTTTCAAAAAGAACTCCACCCCGTATGCTCTGCCCTTTCCAAACACCAGGTCACTCTCGATGACCTCCGTACGGATGGGCTCGGCTCCATCTTTATAGTCAATTTGGTTTTGCAGCCATTTATAGTACGACTCTATACTAAAATCGTACTTGTCGGCAGCAAAAGATTGATAATACCCCAGCGATATCTGGTCGGCAATTTCGGGCTTAATCAGGTTCGAACTTGGTGTCCATCGATCGAAGGGCGAAGCCATGGTGGCGTTAGAAAGCAGATGCATATTCTGTGTATTTCTTGCGTACGATCCTTTTACCGAAGAGCTCTCCGAGAGCCGATAGCTGAACGATAGCCGGGGTTCGGGGTGAATGTAGGTTTTTACCAATCTCCAGGAAGGGTAGGAGAGGGTGTCGGTGATGTTGCCGCCCTCATCCAGGCGGTAGAGGTTGCTCCCCCCCAGTATGCTGAAAAACGAGAGGCGCAGGCCGTAGGTAATGTTCAGGCGCGAAGAGGCCTCGAGCGAATGTGAGATGTACAACGCATTCTCCCATGCATCACGATCCTGAAAAGCTTTGGGGATGATTCTGTCGGGTACCGATGAGGTGACCTTTCCCGGTTCGATAGTGTGGTAAATGGAGTTGAA
>CAYGID010000139.1:0-3905 GCA_964349835.1 uncultured Bacteroidales bacterium
GGAAGGCGAGGGCGTAATTCATGCAGTTTAAAACGATACATGCGGTGATGTATGGCGCGGGAAATATCGGGCGCGGGTTCATCGGCATGCTGTTTGCCCAGAGCGGATATCGCATTACGTTTATCGACGTGGCAAAGCCGCTCGTAGACGCGCTGCACACGAAAAAAAGCTATCCTGTGCGCGTGCTCGACGGGGACACGCACGAGGATATTCTTGTGGAGCACGTGGATGCCATCGACGGCACGGATTCGGAAGCGGTTGCGCAGGCGATTGCGGGCGCGGACGTCATGGCAACGGCGGTGGGCGCGAACATCCTCAAGTTCATTGCGCCAAACATCGCGGCGGGACTGAAGCTGCGCTACGCAAAAGGCGGAAAACCGCTGAACACCATCATCTGCGAGAATCTGATCGATGCAAATATTGTGCTCAAAGAACTGATTCTAGCGCACCTGAATGAGGAAGAACAGGTCTGGTTTGCCGAGAATGTCGGGCTTGTGGAGGCGTCTATCGGGCGCATGGTGCCCGTGCAGACGCCCGAGATGCAGGACGGCGATCCGCTTCGCGTCTGCGTGGAGCGCTACGGCTACCTGCCAGTGGACCGGGACGCGTTTCGCGGCGAGCTGCCGCAGATAAGAAACATGGTGCCGTTCTCTCCGTTTGATTTCTACATCCGCAGAAAGCTGTATGTGCATAACTTAGGCCACGCAACCACGGCGTATCTGGGGCTGTATACGGGCAGAGAATTCATCTACGAATCCATCGACGACGCGGACGCCTATGCCATCGCGCTCAACGCGATGCTTGAGAGCGCGGAGGCGTTGTCGATCAAATACGGCGTTTCTCTTGCGGATATCCTGCGACACATTCAGGATTTGCTGATGCGCTTTACCAATCGCGCGCTCAAGGACACCTGCGCGCGGGTCGGCGCGGATCTCGTGCGGAAACTTGCCCCGCAGGATCGGTTGATCGGAGCCGCGCAACTCTGCCGAGAGCAGGGGATCGTGCCGGCGTATATTTGCGTTGGCGCGGCGGGGGCGGTCTATGCATATCAAAAAGAAAACGGACGGGAACAGACGCAAGAGAACGCCAAAGAAGCGCTTGCGGCGCTTTCCGGGCTGACGAACGGGAGTGTACACGCGCTGATCCTGCGCTATTACGCTCTCTTTGCCGCGGGGGCATCCCTCGCCGAGATTCGCCGCATGGCACAGCGGCTCAAATCCGCAAATAGTCACGACGTGGTGTGAGGAGAAACAACAATGAAAACAACTGTTGTGCGCCTCTATGGCGCAATGGATTTACGAATGGAGACGTTTGAGTTGCCGGAGATCGGCCACGACGGCGTCCGCGTCGAGGTGGTCTCCGACAGCATCTGCATGTCCAGCTACAAGGCGGCGGTGCAGGGAACGGCGCACAAGCGCGTGCCAAAGGACGCGGCGGAACACCCCGTGATCATCGGGCACGAGTTCTGTGGCAAGATCATCGAGGTCGGCAAAAACTGGCAAGCAAAATATCGCGCGGGAGAGCACGTGGCAATCCAACCGGCGCATTTTTATCAAGGCTCGTTACTTGCGCCGGGCTATTCCTACCAATTCTGCGGCGGAGCTGCAACGGTGGTCAATATCCCCATCGAAATCCTCAAGATGGATTGTCTGCTGCCCTATGCGAGCGATACATTCTTCTACGGCTCGCTGGCGGAACCCATGAGTTGCATCATTGGAACATTCCATGGCATGTATCACACCTCGCTGGGCAGCTATGAGCATCGCATGGGCATCGTTGAGGGCGGCAAGCTCGCGTTGCTTGCGTCGGTAGGGCCCATGGGACTCGGTGCGATTGACTACGCGCTGCATGGTGAACGCAAGCCGGGATTGCTCGTGGTGACGGATATCGACGATCAAAGGCTCGCGCGCGCAAGCAGCATCTATACCGTAGAGCACGCAAAATCGCTCGGTGTCGAGCTTGTGTACGTCAACACAGCGAAACTTGAAGACCCAGTAGCTGCGCTCAAAGCGTTGACGGGTGGCACAGGCTTTGACGATGCAATCTGCTTTGCGCCAGTCAAGCCGGTGGTTGAGCAGGCGGACAGTATCCTCGGCTTTGACGGCTGCCTGAGCTTCTTTGCGGGGCCGACCAACACCGCGTTCAAGGCCGAAGTGAATTTTTACGACGTACACTATTCGTCACACCACATTCTCGGTACAACCGGCGGCAACACAGACGACATGCGTGAGGCGATTTCGCTCATGACCGCGGGCAAGATCAACCCCGCCGCGATGATCACGCACATCGGCGGCCTCAACAGCGCGGCAGAAACCACGCTGAACCTGCCAAACATCCCCGGCGGCAAGAAGCTGATCTATACGCATCTTGACATGCCACTGACCGCGATTGCGGATTTTGCGGAGCGCGGCAAGACCGAACCGATGTTTGCGGAGCTCGACCGCATTGTGAAAGGCTATAACGGCCTATGGTGCGGCGAGGCGGAAGCGTTTTTATTGCAGTTTGCGAAGAGAATTGATAGAACAAGATCACAGGAGAAATAGAAATATGAATGCATATATCGAGCGCGTATTACGCGAGATTCAAAAGAAGAACGCAAACGAACCGGAGTTTTTGCAGACGGTGGAGGAAGTGTATACTTCGCTGGAACCGATCGTGAGCAAGCATCCGGAATATGAGAAGCTTTCGCTGCTAGAGCGCATGTCCGAGCCGGAGCGCGCGATTTCGTTTCGCGTGACTTGGGTGGACGACGCAGGAAGAGTGCATGCAAACCGCGGCTACCGCGTGCAGTTCAACGGCGCAATCGGCCCGTTTAAGGGCGGACTAAGGTTCCATCCGTCGGTCAATCTGTCCATCATGAAGTTCTTAGGCTTTGAGCAGACGTTTAAAAACAGCCTGACCAGCCTGCCCATCGGCGGCGGCAAGGGCGGCAGCGACTTTGACCCGCGCGGCAAATCAGACGGCGAAGTCATGCGCTTTTGCCAGGCGTTTATGACAGAGCTCTACCGCCACATAGGGCCCGATATCGACGTGCCCGCGGGCGACATCGGCGTGGGTGCGCGCGAGATCGGCTATCTCTACGGGCAGTATCGCAGAATCCGCGGCGCGTTTGAAAACGGCGTGCTCACGGGCAAGGGCATGAGCTACGGCGGCAGCCTGATTCGCCCGGAAGCGACGGGCTTCGGCGCGGTGTATTACGTCAACGAAGTATTCAAGCACGAGGGCGACAAGATGGAGGGCAAAACCTTCGCGCTCTCCGGCTTTGGCAACGTCTCATGGGGCGTGGCAAAGAAGCTCGAAGAGCTGGGAGCCATGGCAATCACACTCTCCGGCCCGGACGGCTACATCTACGATCCCAAGGGCGTGACGGGCAAGAAGATCGATTATCTGGTCGAAATGCGCAACAGCGGCAGAGACAAGGTGAAGGACTATGCCGATCGCTACGGCTGCGCGTTTTATCCCGGCGAAAAGCCGTGGGGTGTGCAGGCGGATGTCTACATGCCGTGTGCCACGCAAAACGACGTGAACATCAACAGCGCAAAGAAGATTGCAGCCTCCGGCTCGAAGTACTACATCGAGGTCGCGAATATGCCGACCACCAACGACGCGCTGGCGTTCTTGCTGGAGCAGAAGCATATGATCGTCGCGCCCAGCAAGGCGGTCAACGCAGGCGGTGTTGCCACCAGCGCCTTGGAGATGAGCCAGAACAGCATGCGCTATAGCTGGAGCGCGGAAGAGGTCGACGAAAAGCTGCACACCATCATGAAAAACATCCACGACAACTCGGCAAAGGCCGCCGAGGCGAACGGGCTAGGCTACAATCTCGTCGCGGGCGCGAACATCGCAGGATTTGCCAAAGTCGCGGATGCGATGATTGCGCAGGGGATTATTTGAGGGGCTGAAAA
>CAYGID010000140.1:0-3877 GCA_964349835.1 uncultured Bacteroidales bacterium
TCCTCCTCTTTTAGTGAATGAGAGCGCTAATGGGTCGCAAAACTTATCATGTCGAGGAGGTAGTTACATCCAATTAGGCAGAAATTGCGCAAGACTCTGGCCATTTGGATATAACCGGAATCACTAAATCACTCAATTGAACATTTTTGCATATTAAGGGTTGTAGGTATATTAGCCTCCTCTCAATAAATCTATTTAGCGATGAAAAAAGCACTGAAAATCACAGGTATTGTTATTGCATCCTTACTACTCATTTTGCTGCTTCTCCCCTTCGCGCTGAAAGGAAAAATTGCGGATATCGTAAAAGTGCAGGCCAACAAGAATTTGAATGCCACAGTGGCTTTTGAGGATGCCGGCCTGAGTTTTCTGAGGAACTTTCCCCATCTCACTGCCTATGTTTCGGAGCTTTCTATTGTAAATAAAGCCCCCTTTGAGGGCGATACCCTCTTTTCGGCTCAAAAGGTTTCGGTAACCGTGAATCTGAAAAGCCTACTCTCTGGCAATCAACTCACAATAGGTCGCATAGGCTTATATTCGCCAAGAGTACAAGCCATTATACTTTCGGATGGCAGAGCTAACTGGGACATCACGCTGCCGGCAGAGGAACCGGAGGCATCGCAAACCGAAGAGTCGAGTCTATCCCTTTCGCTCGAAAAGATTGATATATCGCATGCGTACGTCAGCTATAACGACCAACCCTCAGATATGATTGCCGAAATATCCGACTGGAGCGGAACGCTCTCGGGTAATCTGGCGGCCAACCGCTCTATGCTCCGCACAAAATCGGAGATTGCATCGCTCTCGTTTATAATGGCTAAAATACCCTACCTCAATAAGGTGCGGGTGGAAGCCGAGATCACTGTTGATGCCGATTTGGAGAATAACAGTTACACCTTTGCCAAGAACTCTTTGCGGCTCAACGATTTGGAATCCTCATTCGAAGGATGGGTTAAGATGCCCGACACCTCAAGAATAGAGATGGATCTCTCGCTCCAAACGGGCGAGGTTACCCTAAAGAACCTTCTTTCGTTGGTTCCGGCCATCTACGCATCACACTTTTCGACCCTCGAAACCTCGGGTTTGGTTACCCTTAAAGCCTGGGCGAAGGGGATACTCAAAGGCGAAGAGTATCCCGCTTTCGATGCTTTGATTACGGTGCAAAACGGGATGTTCCGCTACCCTTCGCTTCCCGGATCGGTTACCTCAATCTTTATCGACAGTCATATCTCTAACCCCGGGGGATCGCTCGACCTCACAGTCATCGATCTCTCACGTTTTGAGTTTATCATGGGAGGAAATCCCATGAAAGCAAAAGCCCACATTACTACACCCATGAGCGACCCTAACCTGAAGGGTGAATTGCAGGGGATTCTCGACTTGGGAAAAGTGCGCGAAGTCTACCCCTTGGGCGATAGTGTGACGCTTCAGGGGAGATTCGAGGCAGATATTGCCATGGAAGGAGCCCTATCCTCGATCGAGAAGGAGCGGTACGATCAGTTTAACGCCTCCGGAACGATGACGGTAAGCCAATTGGCATACCATACGCCCGATCTGCCCGAAATTGCCATTGAGGAGGCAAAACTCCGTTTCACCTCCAAAGAGGCCGAGCTAACCGCCTTCTCTATGAAGGTAGGTAAGAACGACTTCCAAGCCAATGGAAAAATCAGCAACCCCCTGCCCTACTTTATGGCCGATGGTACGTTAAAAGGCACGCTTAACGTTACCTCCAACTACCTAAACATAAACGACTTTATGAAGGAGGAGGTTCTTGAACCCGAAGTGACTTCCTCAACCCCCGGCCAGATGCCTGCCGATTCGGTGGTGGTGTTGGCGTTTGATATTCCCAAAAACCTCGACTTTGTGCTTACAGCTAAAGCCAATGAGGTGTTGTTCGACAAATTATCGTTGAAAAACCTTAACGGCTCAGTGAGGCTCCTCAACGGCCGACTAACTTTCCAGGATGTCAAGGCTCAGGCATTAGGGGGATTGATAGCAATTAACGGCTACTACGAAACACCCGATCCCTCAAGACCTTACGTAGAGATGGGGCTCGATCTGGAGAGAGTCTCTTTTTCGGAGACCTACTCGGCCCTCGACATGGCCAAATCGTTGGCTCCCATATTCGAAAAGGTGGGAGGAAACTACTCCATGAATCTCAAATTCAATTCATCGCTTACCGGCAATATGGATCCGATTATTACATCGCTCACAGGCAATGGACTGCTGCAATCGAGCAATGTAAATGTAAGCGATATTGCTGTACTGAACGCCTTGGCAACCGCTCTGAAAAACGATGCGCTCAGAGCCCTCTCCACAAAGGATATCAAGATCCCTTTCAAGATTGAACAGGGACGGGTAGTGACCTCGCCCTTTACAATCGATGTAAACCAAACGAAGCTGCTCCTATCGGGAAGTACGGGTATCGACCAAACCATCGACTACCAACTAAAGGTCACCTTGCCGGCCCAACTGGCCAAACAGGGTCTGAACACCCTGCAGGGAACCATCGGTGGCACTTTTACCTCTCCTAAGGTATCGATCGATGCTGCCGATTTGGCCAAACAGGCCATCATGGGCCTTGCCGGCAAATTATTGGGAACTGCTGTTAAAGATTCTACTGGCGTGCCTTCGGTCGCGGCCATCTCCGAGAATCTGCAACAGAAGGCCGATCAACTCAGGGCCCAGGCAAAGGCTGCCGGCGACAAGATGATTGAAGAGGCCGACAAACAGGGCAAGCTACTCATCGAGAAGGCAGAGAACCCCATACTAAAAGCTACGGCCAGAGCCGCAGCAGCCCGATTGAAAAGCGAAGCGGAGAAGAGATCGGCTCAACTTCAGGCCGAGGCAGAGGCAAAAGCAAATGCGATCCTCGAACCGAAAACACCCTGACCCATTTATTTGCCTGCACTCGCCGGAGCCGGCTTCTCTAAAATCTGGCCGTCGAGCAGAAGTTGGTTGCGCACCTCCTGATAGGTAAGGCTGTGGAGTGCGGTTCGCTTTTCGATCGCCATTGAGGCCATGGTGCCTGCACTTTGTCCGAGAATCATAAAGACCGGTTCCATTCGGATCGAACCAAAAGCAATGTGCGAACTGGAGACCGCCACGGGTACCAACAAATTTTCACACTCATTCTGCCTGGGCAGGATGGAACCCATATCTATCTGGTAAATCGGTGCCGAAACGCCTATATCGCCTTCGTTTTGCACATACCCTTCGGGGGTGATGTAACGTTGAGTGTTATGAGAGTCGATAGTGTATGAGCCCATACCAATAGATTGGGGTACCGGCTTCTTCCCGAGTAATTCATTTTCGGTCATCACAAAGGAGCCCTTCATTCTACGGGCTTCTCGCACATAAATCTGGTGAGGCCAATGGTTATTATCGGCAAACTCATCGGCCGAAAGCCCCCACTTTTGCATCTCTTGCCGCACGTCCGAAGGCACCCGGGGATCGTTGGCCAAGAAGTAAAGAAGCCCCTGCTGGTAGGTTGTATGCTCCGTCAGAATC
Source organism: uncultured Bacteroidales bacterium (assembly GCA_964349835.1). Taxonomy (GTDB): domain Bacteria; phylum Bacteroidota; class Bacteroidia; order Bacteroidales; family UBA4181; genus JAQVSH01. The sequence continues at coordinate 3,508 of CAYGID010000140.1, forward strand.
TCCTTCCGGCGTGCATACGAAGCCTCGGGATAGTCGTAATTCATACCGATATTATCCATACTGAAGGGGCCATGGTTGTTCACATCGGTCTTTAGATTGGGAATCGGATCAAATTTGGCGAATACCTCACGCCACCCCTTATCAAGTACTCGCAACAAGAGCTCGTACTGAGATGCATCGTACCCCTCGGGACGAGGAAATGGCACCTTATTGGCCTCATGTTTTGTGAGGCATAGCCTGTAACAATAGGCCTGCACCCGATGGTCAGCATCGCCCCTCTTGCCGGGAGGCAGAGCCGAAACACGGGGAAGGAGGCCCGAAGCAGGGTCGTTGGGAACTTTGTAGGGGCTAATCTGCATAGAACCAAAGT
>CAYGID010000141.1:0-3807 GCA_964349835.1 uncultured Bacteroidales bacterium
CAATAACTGGATAGGTGGTATTGGGTTTTAAGAATTCAGGAAGATTCTCAAGTACGACATCTGTGGATACAGGTTTTGTATTGATTTTCTTACTAAATACCTTATTCACACTTTCCAATCCATCGGATACCGTTACCGTAAGAGTGGGAATAGTACCACGTGTAATGGTACCGTCCACTACTACGTTAAAAGACTCACCTGCAGCTAAGCCAGTGCTCTTACTGAAAGTGATTTTAGGATCACTACTTACGATTGAGTAAGTGAGGGTTTGTCCAGCATCAGCTTCTGTAGCACCGATAAGTGTCACAGGGTAGGTGGTAGCTGGTTTAATGATACCAGGTAGACTATCGATATCGACACCGGTGGATACCGGTAATCTATTCACTCGCATCGGAGTGATGGTCTTACTACTGGTTTCCAAACCATCAGAGACGGTGATAGTAAAGGTAGGTGTGGTATTCCTAGTAATAGTACTATCCACCACTACGTTAAAGGATTCACCAGCTGCAATATTAGCAGTTTTACTAAAGGTAACTTTAGGATCACTACTTACGATTGAGTAAGTGAGGGTTTGTCCATCTGCATCTACGGCATTGGACAAAGTTACCGGATGGATACTATTCGGTTTTACTACAGCTGGGATACCATTCATGGACACACTATCCACTACAGGTAATATGTTGACAGTAGTTACCGTCAGTTCTTTTTCCGAAGTCTCTAATCCATCAGATACTGTTACAGTAAACGTAGGACTACTACCACGTACCACTTCATTGTTAACAACGACATTGAATGTTTCGCCTGCAGCAATTCCAGAGAATTTACTGAAAGTCACATTTGGATCATCGCTTTCAATAGAGTAGACTAACGTCTGTCCAGCATCAGCTTCGGTAGCACCAGTCAAAGTAACAGGATACGATGCACTGGGTTTGATGATTGCAGGGATACCATTCATAACTACAGAAGTAGCTACTGGTAACTGATTAATTTTCTTATTGAAGACTCTGTTAGAAGTCTCCACTCCATCAGATACAGTCACCGTGAAACTAACAGTATCACCTCTAACGACAGTACCATCGATGATCACACTAAATGATTCGTTGGCATCGAGCGCAGATGCTTTACTGAAAGTGATCCCAGGAGTACCACACTCAATTGAGTATTTCAAACTCTGAGCTGGTGTATCGGCATCGGATGCCCCGAATACTACTACATTTTCATAAGTAGTATTGGGTTTAAGAATAGCAGGCAATACCAATTCCAAATTAGCAGAAATCGGTAACGAGTTAACTACAGTGGAGAAGTTTTTAGAAACTGTCTCCAATCCATCAGTCACATCGATAGTTAAGTTGACAGTGGTGTTCTGCGTAAGGGTATTGGTGTACAGTGTGAATGCTTCACCATTCACCAATCCGGAAGCTTTCGAGTAATCAATTGCCCCAGGGACATTACTAGAGACACTATATGCCAAACTTTGATTATCCGGATCAGTAGCACCGGACAAAGACAATTCATATGAAGCATCGCTGGTGATGAAAGGCGGCAATCCAGAAAGTACCAAATTAGTCACTTCTGGTAATCTATTTACAGCTACCATCACAGAACGCTCGATAGATTCAATTCCATCAGTGATAGTCACGCCAATAGTGGTGGTTGCACCACGAATGGCTTCACCGGCACAAGACAGAGACACATTCTCACCGACAGCGATATTGGATGTTTTAGCGAAAACTATATCGCTAGAATTAGTTTCAAGAGAAATAGACAAATTACCACTAAGCGTAGTATCGACTATCCCATTGAAATTAATAGAAACAGTCTGCCCTGGATACATACGGTTAGGTACATTATGCACCAATCCAGATACATCAGGGAGAATGTTTACTTTTACTGTTTTATCGGGCACGACTACAGTTTCTAAACCATCGTCGGCCACGATTCCAAACACCACATCGATACCTCTATCGACATCACCGATGATCATATCAAAAGACTCACCTGCAGCTAAGCCAGTGCTCTTACTAAAAGTGATCTTAGGATCGGAAGAGGTGATGCTATAAAGAATATTCTGAGTAGCATCGGCATCTGTGGCACCAATGACATTACAACTAATAGTGCAGTTAGGTTTAATGATGGCAGGTAATCCAACAACGGTCACTGCGGATACATTTATAGATTCATTGATACTGAACGACTTCACGATATCGACAAATCCACCAAATGAATCAATAGCACGAATGTAAATTTCGTAGCTATTACCACGTACACCTTCAGCATTTTCAATTGTGAATACCACCTCTTCATCGTTCAAAATACCGAGTTCTTTACTGAACGATGCATAAGGGCAATTGGTGCTCAATTTATAAGAGATAGGGTGATCTTCGGAATCGATTCCACCACTGATCCTGATAGTATTGCTACTATTAGGTGTCATGATAGTATCGATTTCGTATACACACCCATTTACATTAGGAGGTGTATTTACTTTATGCGTAAAAGATTTAACGGATGCACCGGCATCACTGTCTTTCACTGTCAATTCGAAGATTACATCTTCACCTGGAACTAAAGTAGAAGGAGTAGTAAAACCAAATACCTGGTTCATACTAATCCCACTAACCATATCGAATACGATATCTTTATTAGATGTGATATCGAATACCAAAGCAGAACCATCGATATCAGTAGCACCCGAAAAAGATACTTCGTAAGTAGTAGAGGGGTTCAAGTAATAAGGTACATTTGAAGACATACCAGATACATCAGGTAAGGTATTCGATTTAATCGTAAATACCTTCGACGCAGTACCCATAAATCTATTATCGGTACCGATCACAGTAAACGAATAATCGACTCCACGAGTAGCAGCTCCATCCATTCTCACCGTAAGTTCGGTCACATCAGTGATATCCGACATCTGCGAGAATACCAATGGAGATGATCCAGGTTTGACAATCGAGTATGTCAGTAAATCACCATCTGCATCCACACCACCCACCAACATGAACGGATATACCTTACCAGGTTCCAGAATAGCAGGGAGACCTTGACAAGATAAATCAGTGACGACAGGGGGTGTATTAGTAGAAATGATCACTGAATGAGTTACGAATTCACTAGGAGAACCGAAGTTATCAAAAGCCTGAATACGAAACTGCTGAGTGGTCAGATCTTCGCCAGTAAATACTAGAGTAAATTCAGCTACTCCAGCTACGACGTTAGCTCCAGATCTAGCTACGATAGTTCCATCGGGCATATGGACATTGATACGCTGAATATATGCATTCGGAAGCAGAGCCTGTGCACTGATTTCGAAGATAGCATTAGCACCAGTTCTTACCGTACCGGGACCGGAGATCAGAGGAGCAGAGACAGTTTTAGGAATCTCTTCCAACTTCTCACGTACGTCACCATGGCTATTGATATCGACATCATGATTCGATACTTCAGTCTGAATGATCGTACGTTTGATCTTCATTTGATTGTTTTCAGGATCAACTTCTACGTCATCACTGAACTTTACATGGCCAAGATACTGGGTATCGGCACCGATGAGTTCGTGATTACGAAGCTGATTAGCCTTTTCCAATAACAAGTCTTTGCTAACCAGTACAGAAGCAATAGCTTCATTGGTTTTGTTAAGGATGGCGTTAATGGCAGTTGCCTGTTCTTCAGGAGTATTGGCTTCGATAAGATTTTGCATGTATTATACTCCCTACACTTCGGGATCGCCGTTACTAGGTACCTTTTCTGCTTCATCATAGAGCGGAACCCAAGCATCACTAGCTTCGTGATCACCAGGTACAT
>CAYGID010000142.1:0-3787 GCA_964349835.1 uncultured Bacteroidales bacterium
GAGATGGATAAAGACGAAGCGGTGAGGCTGAAGCTGGCCTCCTCGTATGCAGGTATTGCCAACTATTGGAAATATTATATTGGTCAGACCGAGCAGCTGCTCCGACGGAAGGTCTATGAGCAGAAGCAGGAGGAAGAGGCGGCTTTTGCCCGCCATTTTGCAAGCGATACCGCCATGCTCTCCATACTGCCTGCCATGAGTGAGGCGTACAAGGCAATTGAACCCTACGCGCTTCATCAGGTTTACATGTCGCAGGGTCTTTCGGCCTCTTCTCTGCTCACAGCAGCCCGAAACTTCGCACAGCTGCTTCCCCTGCTCTCCGCCACCGACAGTTCGCAGCGCTCACAGGCGGTCAATCGGATTGCGGCGCTTCGTGCCTCCCTTCAAACCTCTGCTCATCTACCCTCCGACCTGCGGATAACCGCTTCCTTCCTGGAGATGTACTACCGAAACATTCCCTCCGATCAGCACCCCGCCTACTTTGCCGGCTTGGTTGGCTCCTGGCAGCACCACGAGTCGGTCGATTTCGCTCACTATGCCGAGTTGCTTTATTCGCAGAGTCTTCTCACAAACGAAGAGTTGTTTGCGGCATTTACCCGCCAACCCTCCACGGCAGTTCTGGAGAATGATCCGGCCTATCGCTTAGTTTCGGCGCTTACCACTCATTACTCCCAAAAATACCTGCCCCTCTTCGACCGGTTTCAGCGTGTGATGGCCCCGCTTCGGACCCGATTTGTGAAAGGGAAACTGCTGATGGCAGAGGGAACCAAAACCTATCCCGATGCCAATTCCACCCTTAGAATCAGCTACGGCACCGTTTCAGGTTACAACCCCCGCGACGCGGTCTCGTTTACCTACAAAACCACGCTCGATGGGGTGATGGAGAAGGAGAAGCCGGGCGATGAGGAGTTCGATGTGCCAACCGGGATGAAGTCGCTTTACGAACAGCGGAACTTTGGACCCTATGCAGGCAAAGAGAAGATGCTTCCAGTGAATTTTCTTACTAATAACGACATCACCGGGGGGAACTCCGGAAGTCCGGTGTTGAATGCCAGGGGCGAACTGCTTGGACTGGCTTTCGACGGAAACTGGGAAGCAATGAGTGGCGATATTGCCTTTGATTCCAGATTTAAGCGCTGTATCAATGTAGATATCCGTTATGTTCTGTTTTTGATAGACACATTTGGCGGCGCACGACATTTGATTGAAGAGATGGATCTTGTTGATTAAGTAATCGTATTTGCGCAAATAATTTTTTGGCTAATGGTGTATCAACTTCAAGAGGTAGTTTCCGAAAAGCAGAAACGGCAGTTTCTGGATATGCCCTCGCAGCTTTACAAAAACGAGGCAAATTGGATTCGTCCTTTCGACAAAGATGTTGAGGCAGTATTCGACCCCAAACAAAACAAGCTGTTCCGGAGCGGGAAGGCTATTCGCTGGATTCTCTTCGATGAAGGAGGAACCGTTGTGGGTCGGGTTGCCGCCTTTTTTGAAAAGAAATCGGCAAGTAAAAACCTGCAGCCAACGGGCGCTATGGGTTTTTTTGAGTGCATTAACAACCAAGACGCTGCCTTCATGCTTTTTGATGCCTGCCGCGATTGGCTGTCGTTGCAAGGAATGGAGGCAATGGACGGTCCGGTGAATTTTGGCGACCGCGACAAGTTTTGGGGATTGCTGGTCGACGGCAACTATCCACCTCTGTACGGGATGCTATACCATCTTGCCTACTACCGTGAACTGTTTGAGGCATATGGATTTCAAAGCTACTTTGAGCAGTATACCTATCACAGAATTGTCTCGCAGGAAGGGGTTTCGATACATATTCGCGAAAAGGCCGAGAGGATTTTTAAGGATTCTTTGTACCACTTCCGGATGCTCGAGAAAAAGCATGCCGCCAAGTATGCGGAAGATTTTATGACCGTTTTTAACAAAGGATGGGCCAAATTCCCCGGAGTGAACCCCATCACGAAGGCGCATGCAATGGCTTTGCTGAACAGCATGATGCCTATTATGGACGAACGGCTGCTCTGGTTTGGCTATTACGGTGACGAACCGATTGCATTTTTCCTGATGATGCCCGATATTAATCAGATTATCCGCCATCTTAACGGGAAATTCGGACTCTGGCAAAAAATGCTTTTCTTCTACCATCTTCGCATAAAGAAGAGTATCACGGGCCTTATCGGAATCATCTTTGGCGTAATTCCCGAGCATCAGGGTAAAGGGCTTGAAGGGGCTCTGGTAGTTTCGTTCGAAAAGGTGGCTCTCAGGAAGGATTTTCCCTATACCGACCTTGAACTGAACTGGATTGCCGATTTTAATCCGGCCATGATGAAGGTGGCCGCACAGGTGGGCGGTCAGGTTCGAAAAACGCACATCACCTATCGGTACCTTTTCGACCGTTCGAAACCTTTCCAGCGGGCACGTAAGATGAATATCCGCGAAACATTGCCTGAGAAAAACGAAACTGCAAAATGAAAAAGGTTGCCCTAAAAGTAGTAGGTATCTCTTACAGCCAAACCCAGTCGGGGGCTTATGCCTTGATTCTGGGTGATGAGCATGAGCGGAGAATTCCTATTATAGTGGGCGCTTTTGAGGCTCAGGCCATTGCCATACAGTTGGAGGGGCTACATCCTCCAAGACCCCTGACGCACGATCTGTTTCACCATATGGCTCTGGCATTTAGTATTCACGTTACTGAGGCTTTTATTTACAAGTTGGAGGAAGGGGTCTTTTTTGCACGGCTCATTTGTACCAACGAGAGCCGGAGTCCCGTCGCTATCGAATGCAGAACGTCGGATGCGGTAGCGCTTGCCCTACATTTTGATGCCCCGATTTATGCAACCGAGGAGATTCTTCAAAAAGCAGGAATCTCTATACAGGATAGATTCGACAGCTCTGCCGGGGAGCAGCAAAATGTGGTGCAGGATCCTCCTGAAATCAGCCTGGAGATGCTGGAGCAGCAGCTGGCTGAAGCTGTGGATCGTGAGGATTATGAAGAGGCCTCTCGACTTCGTGATGAGATTCGGCGTGTAAAAGGGCTTCCCGATGCCTGAAAGAATACAAGCGTTCAATGCGATGAAGTTACTAGGCAGAGTTATCAAATCAACGGGTAGTTGGGTCACAGTGCAGCCGGATGAATCGGAGCAGCTTGTGTCCTGTAAGGTGAAAGGCCGCTTTCGAATTGCAGGAATTCGTAGCACCAGTCCGGTAGCTGTGGGCGACAGAGTAGAGATGACGCCTGCCGATGATTCGGGTGCAGCCATGATTACTGCAATTTTGCCCCGAAAGAATCACATTGTGCGCAAAGCCTCCAATTTGTCGCACGAATCGCATGTGCTGGCCTCGAATCTCGACCAGGCTCTATTAGTGGTTACGCTTACAAGTCCCGAAACCCCGATCGAATTTATCGATCGCTTTCTGGTTGCCGCCGAGGCCTATAGAATTCCGGTATGGTTAATTTTTAACAAGATCGATTTATACAACCCCGAACAGATGGTGCAACTCGATCAACTGGAGTTGCTCTACCGGTCTATCGGCCTCAACACGCTGCGAACTTCGGTGAATCAATCACTGCATATTCGGGAGTTGTCGGAGCTTATGCAGGGAAAGCTCTCGCTGATTTCCGGCAACTCGGGTGTGGGGAAATCGTCGTTGGTAAATGCGGTGGATCCCACCTGTAATTTACGCACCGGCGAGATTTCGGATGCTCATCTTACAGGAAAGCACACTACCACCTATGCCCAAATGCATCTCGTAAACCATAACGGCTATGTTGTAGATACAC
>CAYGID010000143.1:0-3651 GCA_964349835.1 uncultured Bacteroidales bacterium
GGATCCTGCAGTAACGCTAACGAACTGCTGGGCGCACTGTCGTCGTTATCACAACTTTAATTTAATCAAAAGTAGTCAGAAAAGTATTGCTGATAATTAATCCTTTACAAGTGTTTCTTTTCAAAACTACTTTTGATAATTGTTCAAGCCAAGCTTTTTAAAAAAGCTTTGAGCTTGGGATCTTTTTCCCAGCTATTCACATCTGGTTCTGTTATTCCAATATCTCTATAGGCATTCTCTATTGCTTCTCTCTTTAATTTAGAGTCCGCCCTTGCGTAAATCTCGGTTGTTTGGACTGACACATGACCAAGAAGGTCCCTGATATATACCAGATTTACACCGGCCTGTAGCAGATGCATTGCCCTTGAGTGCCTGAACGTGTGCGGTGTTGGAGTTGACGCGACCATATCGGGATGCTCAACACGTGCCATTGAAGCATATTTATGCAAAATATAGGTAATACCGGGATTGGAGAGCTTAGCCCTCCAGCTATTGAAGAACAGAGGATGATGATCCATTCCAGGCCTGTCCAAACCATATTCTTTCATATAATTTCCAAGTAAATTCATCATATTATCATCAACCGGCACTAAACGCTTTTTAGCACCTTTTCCGAACAACTCGATGACATAGGGTTTACTTGCCCTTATCGATGACGGTGTAAGATCTATCATTTCCTGAACCCTGGCTCCAAGATTATACATCAATGACAATAGGGTCAGGTTTCTTCTTCCTTCACGGGTATTTGTATCTATCTGTTCAAAAACAGCTTTTATACCATCAACGGTCAGGTACTTGACACTATTTCGCTCCTCTCGCTTTACACGTATTGAGCATATTGATTTCCAGCGGGATAAATGGACGGGGTCTTCGTACATCATATATTCATAGAAAGATCTTATCGTGGCATATCTCTGGTTCCGTGTGGATACGGCGTTGTGTTTAAATTCCTGGAGCCAGTCCAGGAAGGATAAAACTATACTCCTGTCTATGTTGTCCAGTCCCAATTTGTCCGCCGGTATCTTCTTCTCTTTATTCATATATTCAAGCAAGAGGACAAAAGTATCCCTGTATGAACGCACTGTATGGGCACTAACACCACGCTCCTTTACCAGGTAATCGGTAAAATACTTTTCAATACACTCTGCAATGTCTTTATATGCTTCCATGATTATCAAACTTTACTAGTGATTTTGCAATAAGTATTCCAAGTCCGGCGGTTACGGAGGCGTCCATCTGGATAATCTCCGGATACATGTTTTGTGTTAGACGAAGATAATACTCGGTGTCCAAGACTTTTACATGCCCCATAAATGTGGAGAGTATCGGGAGGCAACAGTATATATCTCTACCTTGCCTATGCATACGGATGAGAGAGTGTACACAAGCGGTATGCCTTAGATTATGAAGGCTTGGACCTTCTTCTTGTCCCCTATAGGGTATGTTTGCCTCCTGCAATAGTCTTCTAAAATATTTGCCCAGACTTCTTTTTGCCAGTTTATGTCCAAGACCATTGACAAAAAGACGATTCTCTGGCGCCATTACACCTTCGACTGGTAACATGTTTCTGTAATGGATGTATTGCCGTAAAGCTTTTTCTAAAGATCCGTTTAACGGGGCAAGTCTTTGACGCCCATTCTTTGTATTATCTAAAACAATGGCATGCCTTTCAAAGTCTATGTCTTGGTTACGAAGATTTATTGCTTCACCAATTCGTATCGCAGTACTATACAAAGTCCTAAGCAAAACAGGAATAACCATCATTAATGACTTGGCATGATGTTCTTTTGCCCGGAGATTATCAGCCGCAGCAAACAGGTTCTTGATTTCGTTTTCAGTAAAGATGTATGGTACATATGCAGATTTATGCTTCTTTGGCAACCTTGGAACATAACATTCAAGCCCCATGCTACACGTGTATAGCAAAAAACGTCTTATTATGGAAACTTTCTGATATACGGTTGATAATTGTTTGTTGTCACAAGTTGCATGATACCAATTATCATAGGATATTCTGTCAATATAATATGTCTGATGATTCTTCTCTGCCAGATACTGGTCCAACTCGTAAAGAACCCACTTAATATCTTCTCCTTTTATTCCTTTTCTGGTTTTTGATTCTACAAAAGATTTTATGTAGGGAGCCATCACGCTTTTATAATTGAGATAATTAAGCATACAGTATCCCTCCCTTCTGCATATAAAAATCCTCGGGCACATCAGGTACAACCAAGGAACACTCCAGTAGAGACTTGATATTAACGCCAAGATAATACATAGTCGACTCCGTCGTTCCATGCCCTAACACTTCAGATATAACAGGTAGTGAGGTACCGTTTTCCAGTAGATTTGTTGCTAAACTATGCCTTAAAGAGTGGGTTCCATGATGCCTCCCTTTAGGTGATACCCCTGCTGCATAAATATAATCAGTAACTATAGTGCACAGTGTGGACACTTTTATTGATCTATAAGGCTGAATAAGTGACAAAAACAGATTCTTAGAATCATTATTTGGTCTACCATTTTTTATATAATCAATAATGGCATCTCCTATATCGGAGAGAAGTGGCAGTGTAATCTCTCTTTTGGTCTTGTACTGTTTGAGAGAAATGATATTGTTATCCCAATCCAAACTTGCAAACTGGAGCCTTGTAATATCAGAGGCCCGTAGTCCTAATCTGGATGCAAGCAGTAACATAGCGTAATCCCTTTTGCCTTTCGCGCTGGTCCTGTCTACCGCCCCCTCTATTTTTATTACTTCATCCCTCGTATAAAAAGAGGGAATTTTCTCACCTCGATGGTACTTTAACCCTTCGAGTTCTTGGCTCAGATCCTCTTTTGTATAGCCAAATTCAAAAAGATACTTTAGAAACACTCTAACAGGACCACACTTATATGACGATTGATTTTGAGATGAAGCGAGAAAAAAATTAATATCTTCTCTTTTAAGTGTTTCCAGCGTTGCACCATGCATCTTCATGGCTGTAGTAAAACTATCCAACGAACGTTGGTATTTTTGTATTGTTGAATCACTGAACCTGTTCTCCTTGCTGCGTAGAAATATAAAGCTTTTGGCTTCCATTCCCAGTTTGCCGGAAAAAGTGTAAACAACACCTTCATGATATTTTGGTCGGTATGGCAAACCTTTAAGGTAATTGTTCAACAAGAAGACCGCCCCTCTTGATGTTGTGTATCTGTAAATCAAGTCTGTCAACTCCAATTTTTTAAGAAAAGACATTCCGACTTCTTCCGTATAGATATCACGACCATGTTCCTGCATAAAAGCCACGAGTTCTCGGATACGTCGAACATGTCTTGATCCAGTCTGTTGATTTAGTTTGTATTCTTTCACAAGTAATTTTTCTTGAGACAACAATTCGTCTCTTGCGATTTTTATCTCTTCCATTCCTTTAATAAATTTAGATTGATGATTGTATTATCATCAACAACAAAGATATATATAGGCAAGAGTAATTTAATCAGAGGAATATTATCAAAACAATTGTTGTCTATCAAAGAGTTTTCTATATCAAATCAATTGTACTTTTGATTTAACTAAAGTTGTGATAACTCCGGTTATCAAAAGGTTTTGATAACCGGAGGAAATTTGAAGAGTCTTTAGCAGAGAATAAAGCTATGGCAGAGTATGCT
>CAYGID010000144.1:0-3526 GCA_964349835.1 uncultured Bacteroidales bacterium
CCTTTTTTATGGAAAGCTTTCCATAAAAAAGGTTATGACAACAATCTGATTATGTAAAGTCCAGTGCAAAGCATATTGATTATCGGCATATTACAAGCATACTTTACGTTTGGACTTTACATAATATTCATTTCTTACCGAGTCCTTTGAGCCATGAGATCAAGTCATTATTATCAACCCATTCTCCAATAACATCAGAAGGAGTGAGATTTTCAGATGCCTTTTCAATGGCCTCTCTTTTCTGTTTTGAGTCGGCTCTTGCATATACCTCAGTTGTCTGTATTGAGGAGTGTCCCAATAAGTCTCGTATCCATACAAGGTTGACCCCTGATTGAAGGAGATGGATTGCCCGACTATGTCGCAGTTGATGGCAACTGGTGATCTCGGGAATGAGATTCGGATTGATCATTCGAGCCATTACAGCATATTTCTTTAGTATATACGTTATACCTGCCCTTGTGAGTTTGTTTCTTGAGCTGTTACAAAAGAGTGGATTCTTTTTACCGATATCCTGGTCAATGTGATAGCAGCCCATGTATTTGGTCAGGATATCAACGACATGTTCAGATAAAGGTATTATCCTAGTTTTTCGCCCCTTTCCATAGATTTTGATTGAGTATGGTTTACATTGTATTCTCAATGATTCTATCGTCAAGTCGGCTAGCTCCTGAACCCGGCAACCAGTATCATACATCAAGGCAAGTATTGCAAGATGCCTCAGTTCACTCGGATTGGTCGTATCCGGCTGTTCAAGCAAGAGTTTTATACCTTCCTTGGAGAAGTGCGATGGAGTTGTGTGTTCCTTTTTCAGTCCTCTGATTGCTAAGACTCTTTGCCACTGGTCCATATGCTCTACACTGTCATACTGAAGATACGACACGAAGGATCTTACAGCAGCCAACCTGTTGTTTCGAGTTGCAATACTGCAGCCTTGCTTATTAATCAGCCATTGTAGATATCCGATGACATTATCCCTGTTTATATCAGCAAGTATAGCCTTGTCTGCTTTGATATGCTTTTCATCCCTCATATATAAAAGGAAGGATATGAAAGCATCTCTATAAGCAGATACTGTATTATGACTAACATTCCTTTCGTGGGGCAAGTATACACTGAGGAACCTCGATAGTCGGTTTGCAAAGTCATTCGATGCCATCTTCTTTTCTATAAATAAAATTGTTCAAAGATGAGCACTGCTGCAATAGGTCTGGATATTCACTACATGTAAGACGCACATATCCTTCTGTTGCAGTGAGAGATTTATGCCCAAGGCAAGCGGCCAACAACGGAAGTGCAGTATAGATATCCATCTTTTTCCGTATCATCTTCACTAGTGAATGAGATGCCATGGTATGCCTTAAATCATGAACGCGTGGACCGAAGTGTTCCCCTCGATACGTAATGCCACAACGTATATATACTTTTTTAAACCATCGATAGGCATTTGCTGAAGAGACCTCGTCTCCATTTAGTTTCACAAAGAAAGTATGTTCAACTTCGGTTATGCCCTTGATTGGCAACATATTCCTATAATGCAGATATTTCAAGATGTTATCCTTGAGTGAACTGCATATCGGCACCAAACGCTCTTCCCCATTCTTCGTATTAACCCCTGTTCCAACTCGCAGTATATTCCTCTCCAAATCCACATCCTTGTTTCTTAAAGAGACAGCTTCCGTGATTCTCAAACCGGTACTGTAAAGAAGACGAAGCAGGCAAGGTATGGATATGATTGGGTCATCCTTCCTGTGACTTTTCCGTAATAGAAGGTCAGTCTCCCTGAAAATATCCTGCATTTGTTTTTCCGTGAAGATATACGGTATGAACGCACGATCATTATCGCATTTTGGCAATGGCATTATGTAAGACTTGATACCATGTTCATTCATGTATTTTGCTAACTGGGCTATCCGTGAGCATTTTCCATGGAACGTCCGACTACAATCATTGAACCTTGTCGCTGCCCACGCATCTGTAAGTTCTTTGGTGATAATCGGTTCTCTAAGGCCATATTGTATGGTGAACTCGTCGAACTCCTTATAGGTCCATTTCGTCGATATGATTGTCTGCCCACAGGCTTCTTTCATGCGGATTATGGCCTTCATACATGGGGCCAATACTCCCTTGTAATTAAACGGATCAGTCATAGAGCCATCCTCCTCTCTGTGTGTAAAAAGCATCACTGGTCTCCGGGACCTCTAATACACACCTCATCATGTGCGTAAGGTCTATTCGCACATATGTCCTTGTTGTATTCACCTCCGTATGTCCCAGTGTCTCAGATATGACAGGTATTGGTATGGATTTGTCGAGCATCCTCTGAGCCAGGCTGAACCTCAGGGCATGACCACCGTGATGACGGTCACCGAAGTTAACGCCTGATTCCCTGAAAGCAATAGCGATTGCACTATGAACAGAACCTGGATTCATTTCACCATATGGTGGGCGGCAACTCAGAAAGACCTTGTCTGATGCAGACTTTGGACGTGAATTCTTGAGATAGTCGATTATCGCATTGCCTACGATAGGTAATAGAGGGAGGGTCAGAGGATTTCCAGTTTTGTACTGTATGATGTTGATGCTGTTATTCTCCCAGTTAATGTCTTTGAGGCTGAGATTTGCAACATCCGATACCCGAAGTCCAAGCCTGGAGCATAATGAAACCATTGCGTAGTCACGTTTCCCGACATTGCTGGTTCTTGATATTGATTCTTCCAATTGCCGTATTTCTTCTGGGCTATAGAATGATGGTGTTTTGATATGTTTGACATTCTTACCGAGAGACCGAAGAACATAAGAATAGTCCTTGGCTATGAGATGCTCTTTATAAAGATAATTCAGGAAGCGGCGTATCGTTCCTATATACTCCTTCTGGCGGTACTGGCGGCTTTCTATGAACTTTACAATACAGTCTTCGATTATCCCGGGTATATAGCTGACTCCGTTCTCAAGCAGATACTCAACAAAGTTGCTAACCATTCTTTTGTAGCCCTGTAATGTCTTTTTCTCGCTTATACCACGAGCTTTCAATGATTCAAAATAATCTTCGGCTGCAGATCCAATTTCCCCTCTGAAGGGATACTGCGCAGGAGTGCGCATCCTTTTGCCCAGATTATCGTTCAAGAATACATTGACCAAGACATCAACACTTTTGATCAAATCACGATGGTAGAATGTGACGGTACCTCCGTCATGGAAGATAAGCATACATTCTTTGCCTACCTTCTCGTGGAAGTCAACCAAGCTTTTGGCGTTCATGTACGAAAGGATCCCTTTTTTCCACAACCAGTTATAGGTGTAGATCCGGGAACTCGTATACCGAGCTTCTGAAAGCAGTTGGTTGGCACGTTCGATTACATTTTGGATTTCCATAACTTTTGTTTTTAATGTTGTTTTTGTAATATGCCACTGTAAAGTTATGGAAAGTGATTATGGAAAGTATATATAGTAAGAGTTTTGTTATAAAGAGGTTAGATTGAGGATGTGCAGCACAATTCACATAATCAGATTGTTGTCATAACCTTTT
>CAYGID010000145.1:0-3512 GCA_964349835.1 uncultured Bacteroidales bacterium
TAGTATAGGTAGTCAATTTTAGGGTTGCAACCGTTGTGCAACCAGTTGCACGAAGCGATATTTACTCATATTAATTTTTAAAAGAATAAATATGAGTACAATTAGTTTTAATGATTTACCCGAAGCGGTAACAGAATTGACCAGGAAGGTCGATGAGTTGTACAAGGTTATCAAAAACGTACAGCCACAAGAAACAGCCGATCAATTTCTCACAGTTGATGAAACGGCAGAGTTTCTAAATTTATCAGTCCCAACAATTTACAGCAAAGTATCAAAACGTGAACTGCCTTACATGAAGCGAGGCAAACGTTTGTATTTCGCACGTAAAGACCTTGAAACGTACCTACAAGGTGGGAGAGTTAAGACAGTCCGGGAGATTGAAGCCGAAGCGGATCAGTACCTATCATCTAAAACCAGGAGAGCATGAAGACAAAAAAAGAGCACCCGGTGGGCAACCAGGTGCAAAACCTTAATACTTTTTTCGGATGCGAGAATTTGAGTATTGAAGATCACTTCAAAGTTATAGATAATTTTATATATATCAAAGAAATAGAGGGTGATTTCTTCGATAAATACACAATTAAGCTTCAAAGAAATTTGCAGTTTGCCTATGATGTTTTAAAGAAATATGGTTGTTCCACCGTTGGGATGCTGATTCCACCAATGGGATATATTAGCGAAGCAAGGTTGAGAAGACATCTGTGTATATTAATGTCAGCCGGGAGGGTTGCAGAGTCGAAAAAGAGGTACAAGTGCAAGGTATCCGGCAGTCCGGCACACTACTACATGGCATTGCCACCGACATACTGGTACGAAAATAACCTTCAACCTTGTAGCATATGAAAGTACAATTGACACCTGATTTCACTGGTTTGGTTGATCCTGGAGCGATCAAAAAGAGTATAGAGGACATGAAGTCCACCGACAGACAAACGGTCGGTAAAAGCGAGGCATTGGACTTGTTGCTTGATCAGGTAGAGCCATTGGATTTCCAAGCCTTGAAATATCCTGAAGTTGAAAGATTACGTAAACAATTAGAAGAAGTAGATCCGGGAAGCGATCAGGCGGATAAAATTCTAAAACAGATCAACAGCTTTAAGATGAAGCGGGATGATTTTGTCTTTGACACAGTGAAGAGCACGTTGGAACTTGCCGAAAAAAACAACTGGGGTTTGTGCTTGAATAGTAATTCAGTCTATTTGTATAATGGTGCCTACTGGGATTTGTTAGACCGAGCACAATTTGAAACGTTCCTATGTGACATTGCCGAGGGTATGGGCATTCCCGAAAGAACTGCACGATTTCACACTTTCCAAAAGGAGTTGGTCAGTCAGTTTGAAACAAGTGCATCACTTCCAACACCGGAAGCAGATAGCGACACCGTACTAATTAACCTAAAGAACGGAACGTATGAGATTGGCGGGAACGGAGAAACCAAGTTAAGACCACCAAAGAAAGAAGACTTCCTGACATATCAATTACATTTCGATTATGATCCTGGAGCCACAGCACCGAAGTTTGAAAAGTATCTTAATGAGGTGTTGCCGGACGTTCAACGGCAGAGATTATTAGCGGAATACATAGGCTATCTGTTTGTCAGGCATGGAACGAACAACCTGAAGTTGGAAAAGCTGTTGATCTTATACGGTGGTGGGCAGAATGGGAAAAGCGTATTCCTGGATATTATAGGGGCATTGATTGGACTTGCCAACTGGACTAATATTTCACTGGAGAACCTGACCGAGCCGAAAGGTTTTTATCGGGTCGCACTTAACAACAAGCTGGTGAACTATTCGACCGAGATAAACGGCAAGTTTGATGTCAGTTTATTCAAAAAGCTTGTATCCGGGGAGCCGGTCGATGCTTGTCGGAAATATGAACAATCCTTCACGATGACGCAATACGCAAAATTCATATTTAGCAGTAATGAACTACCGCAGTCGGTTGAGCATACGGATGCATTCTTTAGACGTTTCCTTATCGTTCCTTTTGATGTGAAAATTAAAGAGGAACAGAAGGACGTTGATTTGGCAAGAAAGATCATTGCAGATGAATTGTCCGGTATATTCAACTGGGCATTGGAAGGACTTGACCGCTTGATAAGACAAAGAAGTTTCTCACCATGCGAAGCTTCGGAGAACATACTTAATAAGTACAGACTTGAGTCTAATTCCGTTCAAATGTTCCTGGAAGACAATAACTACAAGCCAAGCGAGGGCGGGAACTACATTAAACTGAACGTGCTATACGAAGACTACCAGTCCTATTGTCTGCACGAAGGCAGAAGACCATTCAACAAAACACGATTTCGGGAGCAATTAAGGAAGTTGGAGATTGTGGATGATCGGAACCGGGAAGGGAATATTTACTACCTGGAAGGTGGTATAAATCCGTTTGACCAAAGCTATTGAAGACATGGATAATGAATACAGATACATATTTGAAAAAGGTAGTCGGAAACATATTTGTCCTGAATGTGGGAAGAAACGTTTTGTTCGGTACGTTGATACCAAAACGGGTGAATACCTACCTGAACAATATGGGCGTTGTGATCGTGAAGCAAATTGCGGGTATCACCTGAACCCGTATCAGGATGGTTATTCCAAAATGATTTGGGGAAGGGAGAACGGCAACAGTATAGTGATTCCGACACGATGGAAGCCACCTACCACCAGGAAGGTGCAACAGCCACCGGTGAAGCCTATCTACTTCGATTTTGAGGCATTCAAAAGGACATTGCGACCTGAACACTATGAGAATAATATCTTCATTCAGAACCTATTTGGTAGGGTGCAATTTCCGTTTGATACGGCAGACGTGACAAGGGTTATCGAGTTGTATAGACTGGGTACAGTTTCAGCCGGGTATCGTTCCGGTGCAGTCACCTTTCCATTCATTGACATTGACGGGAATGTCAGAGCCGTTCAGGTGAAGCAGTTTGACGAAGCGAACCACACCACCGGGACAGACTTTTTACATTCTATTTTGGCAAAGTATTATAACGACATAGGGAAACAGCTTCCTGAATGGTTGGAAGCATATATGAGCCAGGATAAAAAAGTTTCATGCTTGTTTGGCGAACACCTATTGAATAAATTTCCTTCCAACAGAATTGCGTTGGTCGAGGCACCCAAAACAGCAATATATGGGACGTTGTATTTTGGATTGCCTGAAACACCTGACCAATATTTATGGATTGCGGTTTACAACAAAAGCAGTTTTTCACTGGATAAGGTGAAGCCGTTGCAAGGTCGATTTGTCGATGTATTTCCCGATCTATCAAAAGACGGGGGAACGTTCAGGGAATGGGAAGCCAAAGCAAAAGAATTTGAAAGGCAACTGCCAGGAACGCAATTCAAAATGTATGACTTCCTGGAGCACGAGGCATTGGAAGCAGACCGGGTGAATGGTGAAGACATAGCGGACTACCTTACAAAACTTGACTGGAGATCATTCCGGGGTCGGGAAGTTAAGAGGGAAGCCGAGGTATCACAGCCAAAAACTGATCCGGT
>CAYGID010000146.1:0-3437 GCA_964349835.1 uncultured Bacteroidales bacterium
CGTCGCGGTCGCGGGTGGGTTGTACCACCAGTACGGGTCGGGGTGCCGCCAGTGAGAGGAGATCGTCGTAGTCGTAAGGCAGAGAGGCCTCTTTGCCGGCATAGAGACCCAGACGGGGCACTAAACCATGCTGGTGGCTGTAACGGGTCATGCCGCTCATCCCTTTGTCGGGGGTATCGGTACGCATAGGGGTAAAACCGCAAATGGAAACAGCACAGGCAATCCGCTCGTCAAGGGCGGCAGCGTAGAGCCCCACGGTTCCACCCAGGGTGAAGCCCATAACGGCAATCTTGTTGTCGTTCACCAGGGTATCCTTCTGCAGAGCATCAACGGCCGAACGCACATCCTCAACCATTTTGCCAAGGCGCGACCAGTGAGGGTAGCGATGGTAGAAGGGGGCCGCTTCGTTCCAGCGGGTGCCATAGCCACTCTGGTCGAAGGCCAAAACGGCATAACCGGCAGCGGTGAGGACCAGAATGGGATGGAGGTCGCGCCGGTACACCCACATATAGCCCAGCGGATGGTGAAAGCCGTGCAGCCAGATTACGGCGGGAAGTTTGGTGCCGGCTGGAGTGTTGGCGGGGTAATAGAGGTCGGCGGTCACCTCCGAACCTAACCGGAGCCGACGCGAATCGACCTGGTTCTTCTCGGGGGCAATCCAGCCATACTCCTGCCCACCGGAGAAGATCACCTTCGAGGGCACATCGGGTGCAAGCTGTCCGGGGTTACCCGATTGCCCTTTGGCAATCACCGTAGGTCCGGGCATGGGGCGCGAAAACATGGAAAAACCTCCGGGTGCAGCCTGAACCACAGGAGGGGCATCGCCCAGCATCCACTCAACCGCCTTGCGCAGAAGAGGGGCCTTTGCACTCCATTCGGCAGCGGAGAGAGTGGCATTCGACGCGGCAGAAGCGCCTGCGGAAGAGGTTGCAGAGAGAGCGGTTGTAAGGGCAGGATTCAGCTTCTCGCCGGTTTCGGCCAGCCAATTATCAAAATACCAGGCAAATACAAAGTCATTGACCCACGCTTTGGAGGTACGGCCAAACTGATGGTCGAGCCAGTCGAGACAGGCCTCCTGATCGTTGCTTCCGTGGAATCCGGGCACATGAAGCAAGCCCAGCCGGTTGGGAGCTCCGAGGCGTTGGTACACTTTCTGCGCCGATTGCCAGGCCTGTTCTATGCCCCAGCCGTTGGCCACCTCATCGTTGAGCCCCCACTCAATGAGCACGGCACGCGGTGCAATCAAGGCTAGAAAGAGATTGGCATCAACCGGCAAGAAATCTTCGCGGCCCGAAAAGAAGCGCAGTCGGGGAATAAACCAGTCGGGAAACATGCGAGTGGTCGATTCAATGCTCTCGCCTCCTCCCCGCTCGCCCGAAAGACGCCAGGGTAAGAGTCCGCCTACGCCGGTACTTCCGGCAATCACAGCGGCAATCCTTTTATCGAGACAGGCAGCAATGGTAGCCATCTTTCCATCGCGAGAGTAACCATAAATGGCCACCCGCTTCATATCGGCCTGTGCAACCGTTTCCAGATAGTCGAGTACCACCTGAGCCAGCCAGGCACGACGGGGCAGAGTGGCAAAATCGTAGTCGGGATAGAGCGCCTTAAGGGGCGCGGCATCGTCCATAAAGTCGTTGCCGGCGTACCCTGCCGAGATATAGCCTCTCCGAATGGGAGAGGTGCCCCAGCCACCGAGTGTAGGGCTGATAAGAACCGGCAACTTGTTACCGGGAGCCCCTTCGGGAATAATCAGCTGAATGCGGACACTCCCCTTCCCTTCGGGGCCAAACCACACCTTCACATTGCGGGTGAGATACCCCTTTCCGACAGTTTCGTTCAATAATTCCACCTTACCCATGGTGGGCTTGGGAGGAAAGGTTCCGGTCATATACTTTTCGAACAGACCCAATATTTCTGCTCTGCGCGCCTCCCAATCGGCAGTTGTATTCTTCACGGGGCGGCCATCGAAAAAGCGGAGCGGATCGGGCAACAGGTTCGAACGGGGCAACAAGTCGAAATCGGGAGGCAGTTCGCCCGTCTGCTGCTGCCAGTTGTTCCAGGCAGGAACCTCAGGCAGCGACTTTTGCATCCATTCCAGCCGTGCCCGCCTCTCATCAAGAGTTTCGGCCTGCAAAGAGCTCATGGCAACCGAAAGAAGAAGGCAAAAGAGAAG
Organism: uncultured Bacteroidales bacterium; assembly: GCA_964349835.1. Taxonomy (GTDB): domain Bacteria; phylum Bacteroidota; class Bacteroidia; order Bacteroidales; family UBA4181; genus JAQVSH01. The sequence goes on from CAYGID010000146.1 coordinate 2,177, forward strand.
TTGGTTCATCGGGATTTGCATTGAGGAGTATGAAATGAGGAGAATGAAATGAGGAGTATGAAATGCGGAGTATGAAATCTTGTGTGAGGCTAGCCAGTACAAATCGGCTTGTATTGACAGGTACGAATTACCAGGCGAAATTTCGAAACAAGTAGCAAGTTATACATTCTGTTCAAAAAAAACATCCGGATCTGCTTAAATCTGTTCTGCCTTTTATTAATAGCCCCTGAAGAAAACGAAGAGAAAAAATTTTCGCAAAGAAATATTCGAGGGGCATGAGGATTTCGGCATTTTTAGTACTTTCGGGGGATTGGTACTAATCACAGACGCATGAGCAGTTTTCTTGAGACAATTGCCCACTCATTTTACGATAATCTGATAGCTGGCAATGCCTATCTGATTGTTTTAAAGGGATTGTGGATCACCCTGCTCATTTCGGCTCTGGGGCTGCTTTTCGGAACCTTTTTGGGCGCACTCTTATGTTTTGCGCGAATGTCGCAACCAAAAATCCTCAATACGGCTGCCCGGTTTGTAATAGCTCTGCTCCGCGGCAGCCCGGTGTTGCTTCTTTTAATGATTCTCTATTATGTAGTGTTTGCCAATAGCCGCATCGATGCGGTAATTATTGCGGTGATGGCTTTTGCGCTAAACAGCGGCGCTCACATTGCCGAAGTGATGCGGTCGGCACTCGAAGCGGTCGACAAAAAACAGTTAGAGGCGGCACGCATGTTGGGTTTTTCGAAATCGAAAGCCTTTTTGGCCATCACCCTGCCTCAAGCCGGCAAAATTGCCAAACCCGTATATCAGAATGCCATTATCAATCTGGTGCAGTGGACCTCTGTTGTGGGGTATGTAACCATCACCGATCTCACCCGTACGGTGAATAATATCGGGGCACGAACCGGAGATCCCTTCTTTGCCCTCTTTTTTGGGGTGCTTATCTACTTGGGCATCTCTTACGCCATTAATCTGCTTTTTTCGATTGGCAATAAAGAGGAGGGCAAGGTATGATTCATATCGGCGGTTTATCTAAGCGGTTTGGCCATCTGGTAGTGTTGAAAGATGTGAGTTTTGAGGTGCGTAATGGCGAATGTGTAGCGATTATTGGTCCTTCGGGTACGGGGAAAAGTGTATTCCTTCGCTCTATTGCCCTGCTGGAGGTTCCCGAAACGGGAACTATCTCTATCAAGGGAACCGACATCACAAAAAAATCGGTCGATATCAATAAGGTTCGCGAAAAGATGGGGATGGTCTATCAGGG
>CAYGID010000147.1:0-3335 GCA_964349835.1 uncultured Bacteroidales bacterium
CGATGTAAACCTGTCCGCCAACGCCAAACGACACATACCAGTTGTCCCATAAGCCGTTGGTGACATAACGTTCCGAACCGGCCTTACGATCTTCCTGCGCCATTAAACCGGCACTAACCGACAGTAGCAAAAACAACAAATAGAATTTTTTCATAATTAATGGGTTAAGTTAACAATTGTGTAGATCATTTTCAGTAAACCCGGCAGGACAATGAACGGCCGGCAAAAACAGCGCAAATAGATAAAAAACATTGACCCGCTCCCCAAAGTAACTCATAGGCAAAGAACGTTATCCTTAGTTGTGGGTCGACCTGCGCCATCCCTTTGGATACGGATATAACAAAGTTAATATAAAATTGTTGAAAATGAACGACCCATAATCCTATTTTTCTCAATATTTTCCTGTTTTTCCGAATTATTGATCTTTTTAGATATCTTTTTTTGCTTATAATCCAACAAATCTATTCGTATGCGCTATTTATAAAACATTAGTTTGTTACAAATAATATTTAAACGCTTGATTTTCGGGAAAATCTGATCCGAAAGAGGGCTTGCTGACCGTATTTTTTTGTTAAATTTGCTTAGTGAACCGTTTTTAACATAATCTAATAGTTCTTTATGAGTAATAACCTCAACAGCCGGCGCGAATTTCTGAGAAAATCAGCGGCAGCCCTGGCAGCACTAACTATTGTGCCCAGGCATGTATTGGGAGCGGGATATATTGCGCCCAGCGATCAACTTACAAAAGGTATCATTGGGGTCGGGGGCATGGGTCGAGGCCATGTAGGATATGCCGGCACTCGATTGGTTGCTATTTGCGATGTAGACAAGAAACATATTGAATTGGGTCTGCAGGCGGCAAAAGAGAAGGTTGCAACCTATTCCGATTTCCGCGACCTGATTCGCGATGCGAATGTCGACATAGTGCACATAGCCACACCTCCTCACTGGCACGGAATTATGTCGGTTGAAGCGGCCAAGGCCGGGAAAGATATTTGGTGCGAAAAGCCGATGACTCGCACCATCGGCGAAGGGAAGAGGGTTATGGAGGCCGTAAACCATTACGGACGTATCTTCAGGCTGAACACCTGGTTTCGCTTTTCCGACAACTTCTATGGAATGGGAACTACTGTTAAACCCATCAAGAAACTTGTCGATAGCGGCATCCTGGGGTGGCCTCTGAAGGTGACCATCAGTGCGCATACCGGTTTCAACTGGAAATTCTACTGGGTGGGTAAGGATCACCTTGAAAAACAGCCGGTGCCTGCCGGTTTCGATTACGACATGTGGTTAGGACCCGCCCCCGAAAAGCCCTACAATATTCATCGCACCCACCAAACCTTCCGGGGATACTGGGATTACGACGGAGGCGGACTGGGCGACATGGGTCAGCACTACATCGATCCTGTGCAGTATATTCTGGGCAAGGACAATACAAGTCCCGTATCGGTAGAGGTAGATGCCCCGCAGCAGCATGATGATGCGGTGGGAACCTGGCGAAAAATTGAATACACGTACGACGACGGCTGCAAGATTGTGCTGTATGGCGAAGAGTACGGAAGCCCCGATGATGCTTACATTGAAGGTCCCAAAGGAAAGCTGTTCCGCGACTTCCGCTGCAATGTTCCGGGATGGGAGAAGGTGTTGGCACAAACCCCCGACCCGGCTCCGCAGATCACCGATTTTCTGGAGGCTGTAAAAACACGGCAAAAATTTGCACTTAACGAAATGAACGGCTTCCGTTCGGCCACCATCGTTAACATGGGTGCTGTTGCGCTCCGCCTGAACCGCAGTCTGAAGTTCGATCCCGTGAAACTCGAATTCATTGGCGACGACGCGGCCAACCGCTTAATTAACCAACCCATGCGGGCTCCCTGGACTATCTAAACAATAAGCTCCGTGCTATCAATTAATAATCAAATTATTTCAGCATGAAAAAAATAATATCCCTGTTTCTCCTGGCACTCTGCATTGCCGGAATGGGAATGGCTCAAACCGACAGCCAACGTACTGTAAAAACCATGGTGATTGATGCAATGGCTAAATTGCCGGCACCCAATGCAACTGTGCTCAACAACACCATGGAAGAGCTCTTCCGGTTGACGGTATCGAGTGCCGAGGCCGTTGAGACGCTTGCCGGCATGATGAACCAGACACCCTCTGCCGACCACTCTAAAGAGGTCTATGCCATCAACGGACTCTCCTACTATACTATGGATCCTTCACGGGCTTCGGGTAGGAGTGCTGTTGCTAACGCATACCTTAGCGCACTTTCGAAGGTTACCGATATCGAGGTAAAACGCTTTTTTGTGCGCCAACTTCAGATTGTGGGTAAAGAGGAGGCTGTTACTCCGCTTGCTGCTCTCCTTAGCGATAAGGAACTTTGCGGGTCGGCTGCACGCGCTTTAGCTACTATAGCATCTGAATCGGCTTCATCGTCGGCAAAATCGGCACTAATCGATGCTTTGTCGACCACCCCCGATAAGAAATCTGTGATTCAGGCTATCGGCGAAGCAAAAATTGCAGAAGCAGAATCGGCTCTACTGAAGATTAACCCCGGAAACGATATCGACCTGAAAAAGGTACAACTGTTTGCGCTTTCGCAGACAGGCTCTGCCGCCTCTATGAAGGTGCTTGCCTCGGCAGCTGCAAAAACGGGATTTACCCTCGACAACTCGGGTGCCACCGAATCGTATATTAACTATCTCTCTACGCTCACAACGAAAGGGGATAAAAAGAATGCTGTTAAAGGCGCTCTGGGGCTCTTCAAGAATGCCGGGTCTAAAAATCAGGTGCATGCCCAAATAGCAGCGCTTACACTCTTGTCGGGGCTACAGGAAAAGTCGCTCCTTCCTCTGGCTTTAGGAGCGCTTAACAGCAGTGATGCCTCTCTGCGTAATGCAGCCATTCAGGCTGCCTCTTCGCTCCCCGGCAATGTTGCAATGCCCGCTCTGCTGGCTCGGTTCAAAAAAGCAGATCCGGCACTTCAGGCCGATCTGATCTACTTTTTTGCCGATAAAAAGCAACCCGAAGCCATGGTTCTGATCAACTCATACGTAACAAGCCCCGATCCTTTGGTTCGTATGGCTGCCATCAAGACACTCTCGGCTCATGGAGGCACATCGGCGCTACCCACCTTGATTAAAGCACTCAACAGCAAAGAGACCGCCGACATTGAGGCCGCTAAAACGGCACTCCTCGGTTTTAAAGGCGATATTACCTCCACCTTGGCGTCGGCTTTCGAAACATCGTCGGAATCGGCCCAAGTGGCCATTCTCGATATCGCTGCACAGAAGAAGGCTGATGGATATACCAATCAACTTTTAATGCTGATT
>CAYGID010000148.1:0-3264 GCA_964349835.1 uncultured Bacteroidales bacterium
TCCATATAGCAGGCAACCCGATACTTTTCTTGGCGCTCAACCTGCTGTTCGCAGTCAACTCGATGGCCTTCGGCCTGTTGATCGCTTCACTGGTGGATCGGCAGCTTGAAGTGGCTATCATCTGCTGGTTGTTCCTTTTCATTCCGAACGTCTTCATGTCGGGCTTCATTTTCCCGCTCATGTCGATGCCCGCTCTTTTCCGGTGGGTCGCATGGATACTACCCGGCACGTCGTTCATCGAAGCATATAGAAATATTGTTTTTAAAGGTGTAGGGTTGCAAGGCAATGCGCTGCCGTTCGCATTACTCCTATCTCAATTGGTGCTGCTTTTGCTGGCCTCCCGTAAAGGACTGGTGAAGCGGTCGGGAGGATACAGATGAATATATTGTTTGCCGCCATAAAAAAAGAGATCAGGCAACTGAAACGCAATGTTTCGTTGCTGGTGATCATTGGTGCCAGTCCATTGCTCATCATGGGTATTATTCCGTTTTCGATAGAGAAGCGGGTGAAGATCAGCCTCTCCGTTGTTGATTGCGACAATAGTGCTGCCAGCCGTATCATGACCTATCGAGTGAAAGCTTCTCCCTATTTCGTGAAGGTGACGGAAATGGAGAGGGTGGAAGAGGCGCTCGATCGGGTCAAAGAGAACAAAAGTGATATGGTGATGATACTCCCCGAAAAGATGGAGCGTGACGCCGGAGAAGTAGAGGCAGCACCACTGAGTATCGCTCTTGATGGTACGCACACGCTGAACGCCCAAAGCCACTTTGCCTTCCTGGAGCAAATGCTGCAATATGATCTCTCCGAGGGGGAGATCCCCTCTCAGCTACACCAAAACCTGCTCTTCAACCCCTCCCTCGACGGGCGGATGTGGTTTATTGTCTCATTGCTGGTTTTGCTGGTCACACTTATCGGTGCCTGCCTTGTCACCCTCGATATAGTGAGCGAAAAAGAGTCGGGTATATGGGAGCAGTTACAGGCAACGCCGCTTTCTCTTACCGTTTATATCGTCTCGAAGATGGTTGTATTCGCGGTGGCCGGCCTGTTTGTCCTGGGTGTCGGCCTACTTCTATGCCACTCTTTTTTTGGCTTTGCCTTGGCGGGACGGTGGTATGTTTTCTGGCTGTTGGCATTAGCGTTCCTGTGGCCAATGCTCATGATTGGTATTGGTATTGCATCGATATCCAAGAACCAGGTGCAGGCGATATACTTGCTGGTCTTCGTGCTCCTGACGATTATCCTGATGAGCAGCATGTTCTCCTTTCTGAATGCTATGCCTGGCTGGGCCAGGGCGACGCGGTTCGTCAACCCGCTCTATTTCATGCTCGATGCTTCGCGGCTGGTAGCGTTGAAAGGGTTCTCGCTTGCCGATGTGTGGTCGCAGTTCGCGGCACTGTGCATCCAGGGTGCGGTGCTATCGGTCTTGATCTTCCGGCGGATGGAACGGACAAAATAGTGATAAATAATCAGTACTGACCGACTAAAAAATGAAGAAAATATAGGGACTTAACCGAAGTCTCGTCCCTAAGTTGTAAATTTGGATTGTCAAAAACTAAATTTCCAACCATGGGCAAAGTTAGCGAAAATAAATTTGTCGGTCAGCCGATCTTAAGACAAATAGTGAATATTCTCCCGAGGGAAAAGTTCGATGAGCTGGTAATAAGGCTCGGCAGTGATAAATATTACAAGGCGTTTTTTTCCTGGGATCAATTGATCGTGATGCTCTTTGGCATTTTTTCCCGTTGCGACTCGATGGGTGAAGTCTGTGACGGCATGCGTGCCTTGGGTGGCAAGTTGAATTACCTGGGCATGGAGAGTTCGCCTGCAAAAAGCACTGCCGGAGATGCATTGCGTGACAGGGACGAGGAGCTGTTCCGTCTGTTCTACTTTGCACTGATCGCCCATTTTTCCCCGCTTTTATCGGTCAGCCGCAAAAAAAAGTGCCGGAAGCAGGGTGTCAGTTTCGAGGAGTTCTATGCCTTTGATTCGAGTACGGTGACGCTGTTTTCCGACGTGATGAAAGGCGTGGGCCGGAACCCTAAAGGCGACGGGAAAAAGAAAGGCGGCCTGAAAGTCCACATGCTGACCGACGTCCATGCTGACACGCCGCGATTCGTGAAGATAAGCGAGGCGAAAATGCACGACAAGAACTTCTTGCAATACCTGAATTTAAGTGAAGGCAGCATGGTGGTCTTCGACAAGGCATACAATTACTACCTGCAGTTCGCCAAATGGACGCGACAAGGCGTGAATTTCGTTTGTCGGCTGAAAGACAATGCAAGGTACGAGGTTCAGGAAGTCCTTCACGAGAAGAAGCTGGAAAAAGGGGAACATGCCGTTTACAAGGTGGAACATATCCACGTTCAATATATCGAGAAGGTCGAGACGGGGACCGAAGGCAAGAAAAAAAGGAAGAAAGTCAGACAGACGAGGACATTATGCCTTCGTTTAGTTTGGTACAGGGATGAACAGGGGCGTAAATACAAGTTCATCACCAATAATTGGGAAATAACAGACGAGGAAGTTGCCTTGATTTATAAAAATAGGTGGTCTATCGAAACGGGATTCAAAAAATTGAAGCAAAACTTCCAACTCACCTATTTTTATTCCGACACTGAAAACGGGATAAAGACCCAAGTATGGTGTACCCTGATCGCGTATTTGCTTTTACAGGTGATTCAGACCAAGTCGGAAAGCGAAAAGGCGTTTTCAACCATAGCCGCGTTGTTGAGGATGCATTTGATAAGCCATCTGGATTTGACGTGGGTGGTGACCGAAGGCAGGCGCACTTATCCCAGACGACTGAAAAGTCGCAATAAAAGTCCCACGGCCGCCCAATTATCACTGTTTTGAGGGGGGGGAGCACTTTTTGGAAATGAAAGACAGGAACTGTAATGGTTTACTTGTCAGGTGTTTAAAAATAAGAACCGATTGATTTTGATTTTAGTCGGTTGATACTGTTTTAAAATAAATGTGAGGGTGATAATAAATAAGTGTGCCTGAAAGTAATTTTAACGCCTTTAGGGAAACCCTTTATCAGCTTTCGCCTGAGCTTGATGGCCTTCGTTTGAACATTGCTATTGACGATGACGGTAAATCATTCTGGGTGTTACGGTGTAAAGTCCCTTCCAATACTTTTCGCGAACAATTGCCGATGGCTGTGGAAATGTTGAAAGAGAACAAGGATAAAAATATCGTGATGTACTGTACCGGAGGCATACGGTGTGAGAAAGCCAGCGCTTACCTGCGTTACAAAGGCTTTCC
>CAYGID010000149.1:0-3202 GCA_964349835.1 uncultured Bacteroidales bacterium
CATGTATAACATCACAGTCGCATCTTTCAGCTGGTTGAATTTTCCTTGCCACATTCTCACCTCCGATATTATTTCAATTGTATACTTGAACAGTTGCTCATATGTTTATATTACTACCGCAATAATAAGATGTCAATAGATACTTGAACAATCATTCAAGTGAATGAGCAATTTATTGTCTATTTATACTTGATGAGGGTTTTAACAATTAAAACACCGCCAGATAAAGGATAATTCTCCTCGACTGGCGGTTAGTTATATGCATTATATTTCTACATCAATTTCAACGCTGGACCTGAACTCAACAGTCATTATCATCTAAGACTGTTAACTTCTCAATAAGCCGTCTCACCAATAGATCATCATATTCTGCGAGTTGACATGACTGCGTTTTCAACCAATGCATTTTGCCTCAGTTCACGCAAGCGGTATATCTCATCAGCCACTTCGTTATAGTGTTGTATCGATTACTCGTCAATTTGGATTTCAATTCCAGACTTAAATTCCACAATGAAATAGTCATCATAAACCGTTATCTTTTCCAAGAGAGTCCTTACATAATCTTCTTCATATTCAGTCAACTCGCAAGGCAGATCGTTAAGGAAACGCATCATCTCATCGAGTCGTGTTCTCAGATCCTGTCGGGATGCCTGCTCATTTTGAAGGGCCTGCTTCTCATCACGCAGCCTTCTAATCTCCATACCAAGCTCATCACCGGTATTCTTAGAATTAACGGTTGCCAATAGCTCCTGCTGCATTGACTTCATCTGTTCATCAATCGCTGCAATCTGATTTGAAGTGACTTCCTCCAGACTACTCTCGATATTCTCTCGCAAAAGATGAAGGATTGCTTTCTTTTCCCGGAACGCTTCGTTTATGGCCTTGATAACTACCTCATGGAGAAATTCTTCATGAACAGTCCTTGCGGTACAATCTGGACCATCTTTTTCTACCCTGCTGACGCAGCGCCAAACGGTGGACTTACACCCACGATTGTTCCATTTAATTCTGCGGAAGATGTCACCGCAGTGAGCGCAGAACACTATTCCAGATAAAGCGTAGCGGCCACTATAGATTCGTTTGCGCTTTGTGGTGCCTTTGGTAAGGTTTGCGCGTCTTGCGATTTCCTCCTGTACCTTTAGGAAGATATCCTTTGGAATAATAGCTTCATGACTGTCCTCTACATAATATTTAGGAACCTGACCCTTATTAGCTTCACGCTTCTTTTCAAGAATATCCACCGTATAGGTCTTCTGAAGCAAAGCGTCTCCGATGTACTTCTCGTTTGTAAGTATCTGCTTTATATTGCTTTCATGCCATTTTGCATTACCGGCACCGTTCAGAATTCCATCGGCTTCAAGCGACCTTTTTATCTGTAAGAAGCTCTTACCGCTAAGGTACTCTCTATAGATGCGCTTAACGACTTCAGCTTGCTCTGGATCAATGATGAGGTGCCCGTCTGCATCTTTGGTATATCCCAAGAACCAGTTGTGATTGACCTGAACTTTTCCTTGTTGGTATCGGAACTGCAAACCCAGACGAACGTTAGCCGATAATGACTCACTTTCTTGCTGTGCAAGAGAAGCCATAATGGTCATTAGAACTTCACCTTTAGCATCGAGCGTATTGATATTTTCTTTTTCGAAGTAAACGCCGATGTTCTTATTCTTAAGGGCTCTGGTATAATTCAGACAATCAACCGTATTCCTTGCAAATCGGCTGATGGACTTGGTAATAACCATATCTATCTTGCCTTCGTTACAGTCATTAATCATGCGCTGGAATTCATCACGCTTTTTCGTATTCATTCCAGAAATGCCGTCATCGGCATATATCCCGGCCAGCACCCAATCCGGGTGACTATTGATAAACGAAGTCACTGCTGTCCAAGATAGCTCAAATTTCAAAATGCCCTCCTGTAATAGCAAGGCTTTGTTAATCGTTATTGGACACATTTAAAACCAGGTTGTACTTCATGGTTTACTTGTTATTTTCCTCTTGACCGCCTTTGGCTGTCCAATACCTCAGTTGAATATTAATTGTTGTTCCGGCACCGGCACCGCCGGCGGGGTTTCGTACGGTCTGTCCAGCCATTCCGGTAATGGCCTGTACGTAAAGAGATTCAGTCTTAACATCGCACTCATTACGGAGAACGACCATTTCATTTTTGAGAGATGGTGAAGCCATCTTATTATCAAAAGCGATATCATGGCTGTCCAAATCTGTATGCGTAACGCATTTTCGCTTGTACCGATGAATGTCTTTACATTCAGTGTCTGTTTCAGTGTCTTGAAAAAGAGCTCTATCTCCCATCGTTCTTTGTATATTGCCCCTATGGTCGATGCAGCAAGTTTAAAGTTGTTGGTGAGTATTTTTATCTCTTCCTGCTTCTCTTCGTTCCAGACCGTTACAAGACGGAGCTTTTTTGGATATTTGATTTTGGTGTTTATGCCTGTAAGAATGATCTCATCATCTGAGCGAACGTTGCTGCCGTATGCCCCGCAGCCGTGGATGACGGTTTTATAACAGATGTTGTCCTTCATCCTGGTAACAAAGAAAATCTTGCTTTTGTTCCATCTGCTGAATTGTTCAAAGTCCAGGTATCCTCTGTCCGCCGCTATTATCGAACCCGGTTTGAGGTTCAGTGTCTTTGAGACAGCACTGTCATGTATCTTTGCATCTGTTATCGTTATAAATGACGGCATGTAGTCACTCTGGTCAAGCAGTACGTGTACCTTTACTCCGCCCTTGGTCTGTCTGTAGTCCGCCCATGGGAATAATGACAGGCAAAGGCTTATTGTTGTTGAGTCAAAGAGAAAGAGCTTGTTCTTGAATTTAAATTTCTTTCCGCTCTTCTCCAGCATATTTCTTGAACGAAAATGCTGAAGCTGTTTCCAGAAGTATTCTTCGTACAGATCCGCGTTCCTGTGTTCGTTTGCATATGCAAGCGTTGATCGTTTGGGAGCTGCTTTTATTCCAAGATGCTTTACCTTGCCGTTGCAGCATAAGAGACCGTTTGTTATTTCCCTGAGCGAATCAGCTCTTGCAAGATGAGAAAAGATCATCGCCACCAATTGGGCTTTTGACGTGAATCCTTTCGCGTTACGGTCGTTTCCGTGTTTCATCACCAGCTGTTCAAAACTTACCGTAGATAAGGACATCTCAGATAATATTTGACTGAATAGGCTCATGCACTTTATCA
>CAYGID010000150.1:0-3180 GCA_964349835.1 uncultured Bacteroidales bacterium
CGAATGGTTTTGTTGTTAAGCGATTGCATCTGCACGAGGTACATCTCGTAGTCGTTGTTCGATGCATCGGGTATTAACGTCATCTGATATCGCGGGTTCACTTTGGCCAACTCCTTCAGATTATTCTCCCAAAAGGCAGTAAAGTCTTCGTGGGCATCTATGGGCGAATTGATCTTTTCAGGTTCGTAACCCAGGTTGAAACCCTCTTCCATCAGGGAATCGCCATTGCGTTCAAACTGCACCGTAAAATGGTAGAAACCCGGGGCTGGTGCTTTCATTTTGAATGTTTCTGCGGCCGATGCATCGGCCTGAATCAGGATGGGACTGGTGAAACCGCTAACAGAATCGTGGGTGTCGGTGGTCATCTTCACAACCAGGTTGCCCTCTACCTTCCAGGGATTGGTATTGGCTACAATGGCAGTAAAAGTCATAGTATCGCTACCAAGAAAGATAAAATCTTCGTCGGCCACCTCATAGGTCATTGCCAATCGGTCGGCTGTCTCGGCAGTAGCAATGGTTAAGGTACTCTCATCTCGAAGGCCGCCTTGCATACCCGGATTTCGGTTACCGCCACGTTGAAAGGCAATTACTTTCAGGTCTAATTGATTATCTCCTTTTTGCAATAAGGATGCCGGCACATAGTAACGACGGGCACTGAAACCACCGCGAGGCATATTTTCGCGGGAGAAATACCCGGCCACATTCCCATTCAGACGAAGTGTATCCATTCCAACGAGCCCATTGAGCTTCACAATCACTCCCCCTTTGCGCACAGCGGCAGCATAAAATTCGTCGGAGAGTAGAATGCTCTTTTGGTATTTCAGGGTATCACCCACCGTCTGCAACGACCAATCGCCGGTGAACGTTTCGGAGAGCGTGGGGGTAGTATCTTCTTTCGGCGAACCCATGCAAGCAGCAAGGAATAAAGCCAAAACTAAAGCAACGTACTTTCTCATAACATATTCATTAAAGAGTGAGGAGGTGCACTGTCTTTCCAAACGGGCGCCTAATTTATTCTCGTCGGTGGAAACGTTATTGCGTAATATGCAGATCAAGCACCGACTCCGGAAGGTTTTCTCCTTTCAGCTTCAGTTGTACAGTACCCGATTGTGTTTTTGACTGAATCAGTATCTGCGCTAACCCGTTAAATGTGGCAACCTGGAAGGTGCGTGCATCGATATCGGTTGGACGCTCTGAAGCCTGAAAAGCCGGATCACCATTTCCTACGCCCAGAATACGGGCGTCGCCCGTCAGTTCGAACGTCAATGCTACGCAGGCGTCAGGAACAAAGCGGCCCATCTTGTCTTTCAACTCCACTTTTACAACGGCTACATCTGCATTGTCCGCTTTCAATTCGGTTCGGTGAGCACTCAACACAATTTCCGAAGGTGCATCCGTTGTCGATACGGTTTGGGTCAGTGTGCGCTTCCCGTTCTTGTAGCCCACCGCCTTTACCTCTCCGGGCTGATAGATAGTTTTCCACGACAGGTGACCGTTCTTTTCCATCGTTTTCCTTCCCAGGCGCTTGCCATTGACAGTTAATTCCACTTCATCGCAATTGCTATATACCCAAACATCGATGCTATCTCCTTCATGTCCCTTCAGATTCCAGTGCGGCAAGAGGTGCAGCACCGGCTCATCGGTCCACCACGACTTCAAATAATAGGCTTCGTCTTTTTCGAATCCGCAATAATCTAAAATACCAAACTGCGAACCGGTTGCAGGAAAGCTCATCGGATTAGGCTCGCCGCGATAATCAAAGCCTGTCCAGTAGCATATACCTGCCAAATAGGGTCGCTCAGCGAAATACTTCCAACCTCGCTCAATCACATTCACGGCCCTATCACTCGAAGTCCGATTGATGGATGCCATGCGTCCTTTTGCCTTGTCGGTAAAGTATATGCCACGTGTTCCGCTGCCTGTAGTCTCTTCACTGCCAAAAGCCTTCCATGAGGGATATTTCTGATGGAACTCTTCAATCTTATTCTGTCGTAAGTAATTGTATCCTACCACATCTAACGATTTCAGCATCTCCTGGCCCCCACTGATGGCAGCCGTCATTTCGCGCGACGGATCCATACGATGACACCATTCGCGCATGGTAGCCGCTACCCGTATTCCGCTCACCTTACCTTCTATTCCCCACTCTTCGTTACCTACACTCCAGAGTATTATGGAGGGATGGTTCCGGTCGCGAACTATCATCCGTTCCAACAGGATCCGATGCTCTTCGTTGATTCCCATCAAACGGTTTTCTTCGACAACAAGCATACCCAACCGATCGCAGATATCGAGCAGTTCCGGGGTCATCGGGTTGTGCGACGAACGATAGATGTTGCAACCAAAGCTTTTCAATCGCTCAATACGGTATTCGTTCAGTGCATCAGGAATGGCAGAACCTACGCCGGCATGGTCTTGATGCATATTGACACCCACCAACTTCACAGGCTTGCCATTCAGGAAAAAACCTTCGTTGGCATCGAAACGAATTTCGCGGATACCGGTTGTTGTGAGATAGGAATCTACAACGCTACCTTCGCACAGGATTTCGGTACGCAATGTATATAGGTAAGGCCTTTGCAAATCCCATAAACGGGGATTGCGAACTGAGAGTTCCTGCGCAGAGATTAGTTTATCTTTCGATGCAATAGTATAATTTCCAGACATTTGCGTAGCAACTTCTGCCCCTTCGGCATCTAACAGGGTTTGTTTAATTTGGTAGCTTTGTTTTTGGAGCGAGGCGTTACTTATGGTTGTTTCCACTTTGAGCAATGCCTGTTGATAGGGCGCCTTTATATCGGCATACACAAACGTTCCAAATGGAGCCACATGCAGGGGATGGGTTTTATGCAACCAAACGTGACGATAGATTCCGGCCCCTTCGTAAAACCACCCCTCTTCGAAGGTAGCATCTGCGCGAACGCAGATCAGGTTTTCGCCCCCATAATTGAGATAGTCGGTGATGTCGTAGGTACGGGTTGCATATCCGCTCCGTTCGCCTCCCATGTAAAATCCATTTACCCAAACAATGGCGTCACGGAAAATACCGTCGAACTGCAAGGTAAAATGTTTGCCCAGTTCCGATTCGTCTACACGAAAGGTTTTGCGATACCAGCCCACACTGGTTTCAGGAAACTTATACCCCACGGTTTTATACCCATGGCTATGGCTGGCATTCGA
>CAYGID010000151.1:0-3124 GCA_964349835.1 uncultured Bacteroidales bacterium
TGACCAAAGTAAACCGAAACCAAACCAAACATACAAACAGAGACCCCTACCGATCGAAAACCAACCTGTTCGAGGCGAGCCAGAAACTCCGTTCCCGAAGGAAACCGGTAAACCGAGTCGGGAAGATAGGTGTAGGCCTGCGGGTCTTTCGAGACCAACCGCCCCACCAGAGGCATGAGGTGGCGAAAATAGAGATGAAACAGGTTGCGAAAAAGGGGGTTCTGCGACTGCGAGAACTCCAGAATTACCAGCCGTCCTCCCCTTTTCAGCACCCGGAACATCTCCGAAAGACCCGCATCAAGATTATCGAAATTCCTAACGCCAAATCCCGACATAACCCCATTGAACGACCCATCCTCGAAAGGCATCCGCTCGGAAGGACCCTGCACCAGAGAGATGACCTCGGTTAACCCGCGCTTATCAATCTTTTTTTGCCCCAGAGCCAGCATCTGTTCCGAAACGTCGAGCCCCACAATCTTTTGCAGACGGTACTGTCTACAGGCCTCCAAGGCAAGATCGGCCGTTCCGGTAGCCACGTCGAGGAGCGGACCTTCGAAGCCGAGCCCCAGAGAGGCAACGGCTTTTTTCCGCCACCGACGGTCGAGACCCATCGTAAAAAGACGATTCAGAAAGTCGTATCGCCAAGCGATGCGGTTAAACATCTGCCTGATCTTTTCGCCTTCGCCTTTTGCCAGATATGCTCTAGGTGCCTCTTTCACGGTATGCCACGGGTTGATGGGCAAAAGTGCGAATTTTCGGCGGATTTCACTACTTTTGAACACTTTTTAGAATGCACCTGCACTATGTTCACCTACGACTCCCTCTTCGACTTCACACAGAAAGTCATTGTTAAAATGGGATTTACCCCAACTGCTGCACGCGAATCGGCTGCGGTTTTCCTGTCCGCCGAACTGAGGGGAATATCGACCCACGGAGTAATCAGGCTGGGCGACTATTACCACCTTTGGCAGGCAGGCAGAATCAATCCCCGCCCCAACATTCAGGTGATTCATCAAACGCCCGGCACCGGTGTAATCGACGGAGACGGCACCATTGGCATGATTCCCGCTTCGAGGGCCATGCAATTGGCCATTAAAAAGGCTAAGCGAACGGGTAGCGGATGGGTGGCGGTTAAGAATTCGTGCAACTTCGGCATTGCGGGCTATTATGCTATGATGGCACTCGAACACGATATGATCGGGTTTGCCATGACCAACGCCAGCCCGCTGGTGGCTCCCACCTTCAGTGCACAGGCGATGCTGGGAACCAATCCGATTGCCATTGCCGTTCCGGCTCTTCATCAACCCCCCTTTGTGGCCGATTTTGCCACAACCCCGGTTACGAGAGGCAAATTAACCCTGGCTGCCAAAAAGGGCGAAAAGATTAGCCTGGGCTATGCTCAGGATGCTGAGGGTGAACCCTCCGATAACCCATCCATCCTGGAAAAGGGGGGCTCTATGCTACCTCTCGGAGGCGACCGCGAACATGGAAGCCACAAAGGCTTCTGTCTGGGAGCCGGCGTCGATATTCTTTCGGCTGTACTGTCGGGAGCCAACTTCGGCCCTTTTGTACCCCCGATGGTAGCCTATCTTCCCATGCCCGAACGGCAGGTGGGCGAAGGATTAGGTCACTTCTTCGGAGCTTTGCGCGTAGACGGCTTTATGCCGGCCAGGCAGTTCAAAGAGCGGATGGACGAGTGGATTCTCACCATGCGTAGCGCCACTCCTGCTAAGGGCGAAAAGGCGGTACTGATTCCCGGCGACATTGAGCGCGAAAACGAAGCACGTATCCTGCACGAAGGAATTTCACTGATTCCCCAGGTAATTACCGATTTGAAAGAGATAGCCGGCCGTTTCGGGCTACAGTTCCCTCAAGAGGTTTAAGGCAGAAAATAGAGGAGATCCTCCTCGTCCGATTCGTCCATGCCTTTTCGCACCGAAACAGCATTCGAGCCGGAAGCAGTCGGGCCCGAAGCAGTGGGGCCGGAGTCGGTGGGAACCTTTTTGGGGGCAGACTTTTTATAGGGGATCAGTTCCGAGAAGTGGTCAAAATCGCGACGGTACACAAATCCGATACCCTGCGTGTAGTAGGGCTCCGGCTCAAAAAGCGAAAGGTCGTTAGAACGGTTGAATCCCTTTAGACGATATTTTCCGCTCGAACCCAAACGAATATCTATGTCGGCATCAACCACAAGCGATCGGGAGGCATTCACAATCTCGCGGTTTCCGATACTGGCATTGAGCGAAACAGCCTCTTTGAAAAGGCGCTGCGACATGTCCATCTCGAGCGACTGGGTTTGTAGCTGGCTGAAATAGCGATAACTGACACCCAGAGTGAAGTTGGGGCTAAATTGACCCAGAAAGCGCTCGAGTTGGTTCGAGAGAAACTCGCTGGTGGTGGTACCCAATGCATCCATACTGGTTTCGCCCGAAAAGAAACTCTCTTCGGAGTAGAAACTATTTAACAGCATCAGCGAGATAGCCTGTTTGCTCTTCTCCTCCTGATTGTAGAGCATGCTGTTCACAATCTCTCTGACGTCCTGATCGGCATTCTGCAGTTGAATGTCGAAACTTACTGTAGGGTTCATCAGTCTGTCGCTTAACAGCAAAACACACTCCACAGGCACCCTGCGAGATGCCAGCTCCGAAAAGCCGCTTTCGGGCGAGACCAGACCGGCGAGCGAGGTTCGTGTCCGGTAGAGGGCTTTCATATTGATAGATGCATCGAGAGGGTCGCCATTCCACACCATGGTACTACCCCGCTCAATTTCGAATCTTCGCTGAAAGAAATTCTGCACGGTGAAGAGGTAGTCGCCCCGATCTACTGTGTAGGTTCCGAACATGGTAAAACGGCCGTTTCGCGAAATATTCATGCGCATGGAGGCACTTCCCCTACCCTTGATTACATCGCCAATCTTGTCGTCGAAAATCAATTGAACCTCAGCTTCAGGGGTGGCTTCAATTTCGAGGTCGAGAGCCAATCCTTTGCGATCTTGCACGAAATCGACGGTGGGAGTGCTGCTTCCGGCAGCCGAAGTGAAATCGCGACCGGGAAGAGGGGTGCCCGATGAAATCCGGATAAAATCGGAACTGCCGATGGCCGATGCACCTGCCAGCGGAATCGA
>CAYGID010000152.1:0-3116 GCA_964349835.1 uncultured Bacteroidales bacterium
CGTTATGGCCGACCCGATATTGCCCTGAAATTAACCACCAACACCAGCTATCCCAGTTGGGGCTACATGGCCCGACAAGGAGCCACAACCATCTGGGAGCTATGGAACGGCAATACGGCCGACCCCGCCATGAACTCAGGAAACCATGTAATGCTACTGGGCGACCTGCTCATTTGGTATTACGAAGACCTGGCCGGAATTCGTTCCGATCCCGAAACGCCCGCTTTTTCACGTCTTCTTATGAACCCGGTTACTCCCGAAGGGCTCGACTTTGTTAAAGCCTCATACCAATCGGTACGAGGGCTTATATCGAGCGAATGGAGCAAGAGCGATTCAACCTTCAACTGGCAGATCACGCTTCCGGCCAATACCAAAGCGCTGGTATACATCCCTGCAAGCGACGAAGCCTCAGTTGCTGAAAGCGGCACGCCCGCATCTTCGGCCGAAGGAGTTCGGTTTATCAGAATGGAAGGAGAAAAAGCCCTATTCGAAGTACAATCGGGGAGTTATCAATTTACCTCTCCGCGCTAACCTCCGCACGAACACTCGCATTAACACCCGCGCTAACCACTGCTGAATCGACATCGCTCACCGATGGTACTAAGAGACTCTCTTGCAGAATGCTGATCAGATCGTCGGCACTCTCAGGGTCGGGGATTACCCAACGCGAACCAAAAATCATCCTGGGGATTGCCCCCTCTCCGCCCCTGAGGGTTTTACCAAACAGGTCGATACTTTGTTGCATATACAACGTAATCCAACCATCGTCTGCTGCCGCCTGAAACGCGGTTTCACCAATCCATCCGATCACTTTTTCTCTGGTAGCCTCCAGAGTTCTTGGCTGCCATCTGTCGCCCGATTCGTACGAAAACATCCACTCCTCAAACTCAGTAAACATCTCCCTGTTCGTTCGCCAAACCATAAGTCCTAAACGAGCCAATTCGCAGGAATTCTTAAAGCCCTCCACATCGCGGGGCACAAATCGGTTACATTGAGCACTCAATGGGGTTGGACAAAGCGCAAATGCGAGACGGCCGTTGTACCGCGAAACCACCTCTGGTAACATGAAGTGTAGTCGTTGACAATGCGAACATTGATAATCGAACAGGAGGGTCACAATATAAGGGGCTCCGGGCGACCCCACCATCGGCACATTTTGATAATCGATTACCGGGAGTTCCTCTTGCGCGCTGCCATCACTGTACACCGCAGTGGGCACAGAAGCCACCTGAACCGCAGCAAAAGCCCCGGCAACAAACAGACCGGCTGCCGCATAGAGAAGAATTGGAAGTCGACGCGCCCGAAGAGGAAGAAGTTCCGTTGAGAGAGAAGCGGTTACCGGATCAGGAGCTGGAACAGGCGATGGAACAGACTGCGAATCGAATTCTACAAATGCCCTCCAAAGAATCATCGACGACAACACCATACCCGAAGCATGGGTAATCATGCAATAGAGACAAAACGACCCGATAATCCATTTCTGCAAAATGAAGAACCATACCGCACTTCCGGCAACCACACCCGCCAGAACCAAAATCGTTTTCCACGCCAAACGACGAACCGATGGCTCTGTACCGGGTCTGAGAAAGTATCCGGCAACCCACATAGCGAGATAGACACTCACTGCCAGTGCGCTGACCGGCAAAATGCCGGCTAATTTTGACCAACGGCTGTTGAGTAAATCGTTACACGAGCTCTCTCCGCTACAGCCGGGCATACCGTTGCCCGACAACGATTGCCAGCTCAACATCACACTCAGAACCAAAGCAAGCAGGTTCAATCCGGTGAATACCCACTGCCACCAACGATCGGTAGGCCTATTCATTTCATTGGGCACTACTGCTTCCTGGCATACTGATTGGGAGCTCCGGGTGTAGGAACACTACCCGCAATAAAAACCCCTGCATTGTGCTCCATGGCGAGCGGTTTGTCGAGAGTAATGCCCGTTCCGGCCACTTGAATCCCCTCCTTATGCGAAATGGTAAGGGGTTTCGCAACCTTTAAGGTATCGGATACGCCGCCACCGGCCGATCGGCCAAATTGCCCGCGCCCGGCCACTACAGAGGCAATCACAGCCATTTCGGATTCGGTACCGCTGTCAACAACAACCGTCTGGCCCTCACGAAAGCCCGCCGTGCCATTCACCAACAGATGGGTTGAACCTGCACGGGATGCCGCTCTTAAGGTGGTTCCTCCTGAGGTGCCCACCGAAGTGATGGTAGCCTCTTCGCGAAGAGCCCCGGCATCCACAATAAGTTTTTGTCCCACGCTAAAATCGCCCACACTCGAGACTTTGATATTATTCAATCCGGCAACCGCCGATACAGCCAGAGTAGCCGCATTTTGCAAATAGAAATCACGACAGTTCTGATCGCTGTCGAGGCCATCGGGATAACGGCCAACACTCCTGTAGGGTTCAACACCCGAAGTAAGCGTCCTACCCCTCGGCGCCCGTGCGCCGGGCGAGGCAACAAAGCACCCGCTCTTTCCGGCCCCCGATTCAGCCTGATAACCCTCCGCAGCCCACGGATCAACCAAACCGCCGTAGTTAAGCGCGTCGGCAACATTTCCTTTGGCATCACGCAATACCATATTTCCCGACCCCGCCGATAACGCAGGGCCGCCAAACCATTGGTCGGGTTTCGCACTACCCTGATAACCCGCCAGAACAACCTTTTCATCACGAACCACGTCGTCTGTCTCGTGGTGGTGCGACAAAGCTTTATCTAAAGTGAGCGCATAAGAGAGAGGAAGCACCGGTTCATTGCTCGAATGGTCGTATCGGGAAGCCGGTTCAAA
Source organism: uncultured Bacteroidales bacterium (assembly GCA_964349835.1). Taxonomy (GTDB): domain Bacteria; phylum Bacteroidota; class Bacteroidia; order Bacteroidales; family UBA4181; genus JAQVSH01. Next base: position 2,800 of record CAYGID010000152.1, read on the forward strand.
AGTGATCCCGGTTCCTTGTACACTAAAGGGCATATTCGAAGCGTGATTGAATTGCAACGGGCTCTCCAGTTCGAGTCCTGTTCCGGGATCATCGTTTTCTGATAAAGGACCATTAAAGGTACTGCGCGATGATCTCGTACCCACACTCTTTACCGTAACCCACTCTATACCATAACCTTCACTCTCGATATCTAACCGGATTTTATCGCCCGCCGAGATATTCTCAACCGACGACACTTTGATATGGGTATCGCCCGCCTTCGCATCCATCGAAAGCCATGCCTGGGTGCCCGGTTTGCCTACCTCGGTAATGGTTA
>CAYGID010000153.1:0-3108 GCA_964349835.1 uncultured Bacteroidales bacterium
GTTTAAAGATCTCTTGGTGCATCTCGGCAGGTATCCCCACACCGGTGTCCTCAACAAAAAACAGAAGATCCTCGCCAACAGCCGAACAGCCAAAATGCACGCGACCCACCTGGGTATATTTCAATGCATTACTAATCAGGTTATTCAAAACTTGAACCAATTTGGTTGCGTCGGTCATAGCTGTCGACTCTCCCTCGGGCAAAAGCGAAGTAAGCCGAAACTGCAGATTCCGCTTTTCGGCCACCAGGCGAAACTGCTCGAAAAGCTGCCGTAACTGCTCATTGAGATTAACCACCTGTTCGGAAATCCTCTCCTGTCCTGCCTCAATGGTAGCAATCTTGATGATATCGGTGATGATGGAGAGCAACTGGAGGCTGCTCTGAAGGATAATATCACAAAAATATTTCCCCTTCTCGGCCGACAGGCCCGGATCGTTTAATAGCTCCGAAAAACCCACAATGGCATTCATCGGCGTGCGGATTTCGTGCGATATATTGTGTAGAAAAGCCGATTTCAGTCTATCGCTCTCCTCAGCCTTCTCCTTGGCTATCAACAAACTCTCCTCCATCGCCTTGCGCTCAGTGATGTCGCGCGAAATCCCGAAAAGCCCGGTGACTCTCCCGCTCTCATCGAAAATGGGGCATTTAATGGTCTCGAGCGTATGGCGCAATCCATCGCGGAGGGTGAGTGTCTGGTCGTACGAATAGGGTACTCCCTTCTGCATCACATCTTTGTCGGTAGCCATGGTTCTGTATGCCTCCTCCTCGAGAAACATCCGCGTATCATCGTTGCCCGTCATTTGGGAGGGAGTCATCCCCACAGATTTTGCGGCAGCCTCATTTACAAGCAGATAACGACTTTCAGTATCCTTAATAAAAATAATATCAACCGCGTTGTTCAGAATGGTCTCCATCAGCTTCCGCTGGGTATGCAGTTCGAACTCCGCTTGCCGGAGCTGTTTCTGACGCATAGCTCCCTCCAGGGCCCTTCGGGTAACAAAAGTCACTCTTTGCATCCGGTCTTTCAACACATAATCGGTAGCCCCCTGTTTTAGCAATTCAACCGCCCTCTCCTCGCCTATCGTACCCGAAATACAGACAAAGGGAATCTGAGGCAAGTGCCGTTTAGCAAGCTCCAAGGCCTGCATACCGTCGAAACCGGGGAGCGTATAATCGGCAAAGATGATATCGTAGCCACCTCGTAACAGAGCAGCCACATACTCCTTCTCGGTTAACACCACATCCATCTCAAAAAGAAACCCCTCCTGCAGAAATTTCTCCTGCAGCAACTCAGCATCTCTACGAACATCCTCCAAGAGGAGAGCATAAAATTTTTCATCCATCTGTGCAATCGATAGAAAGGTTAGGAATTTACACCTCGGGAGGCTGCTCGTTCACAACGCCCCAGAAGACGCCCAATTGCTTAATGGCTTCGATAAAGCCGTCGAAATTAACGGGTTTCACCACATAGGCATTTACCCCCGAAGTGTAGCTATTGAGCAAATCCCTGTCTTCGCGCGAAGAGGTGAGCATCACAACGGGCAGCAACTTTAACTGCGGATCGCTCCGTATTTCGCGGAGCACCTCTAGACCATCCTTTTTTGGCATCTTAATATCGAGCAGCAGAACGGCAGGCAATCCCGGCTCGCGATTGGCAAAGGCTCCTTCCCGACGCAGATACTCCATGGTTTCTACACCGTCGCGCACAACCACAACCCGGTTCACCATATTACTATCTTCCATAGCAGCCAGAGTGAGCTCAATATCCATAGGATTGTCTTCGGCCAATAAAATTTTTTTCAACTCCACCATCATATCTACTCCTATACTTTAGGTAACGAAAAATAAAAAACAGCTCCCTTATCAATCTCCCCTTCGGCCCAAGTGCGGCCTCTGTGCCTTATAACCGTCTGACGCACACTAGCCAACCCGATACCCGTACCCTCAAATTCGCTAGCCGAGTGCAAGCGCTGAAACACGCCAAACAACTTTTGCGCATATCGCATATCAAACCCGGCTCCATTGTCGCGCACAAAAAAGATATGCTCATTTCTCGTATCCGACAATCCCACCTCAATTTCAGCAAGCTCACGTCTTCGGGTATATTTTATCGCATTCCCTAATAGATTCACCCATACCTGTCGCAACATCACATAGTCGCCGTACACATCGGGCAGGTTGGCTATCTTCCACTCTATCCTTCGTCCTGCCATCTCAGAAGCAAGGGTCTGCAGCGCATCATTCACCACACGGTTCATTCCGAAGGTGTCGGGCTTCATTTCCATTCGGCCGTTGCGCGAGAAAGAGAGCAGCTCATCAATCAACGCCCCCATCTGAATAGAGGCCTCCATAACCGACCGGATATAGTGCCGGCCCCGGTCATCGAGTTGCTCAAAATTTCGGGTCTTCAACAAATCGAGAAAGCCGTTAATATGCCTCAACGGGGCCCGCAGGTCGTGCGAAACGGAGTAGGAAAAGGCCTCTAACTCTTTGTTGGTCTCCTCAAGAAGGGCGGTACGCTCCTCGACCTTCCGCTCCAAACCGGCATTCAACTCTCTGATCTGTTGTTCGGCCCCATCGCGTTCATGCTCCTTCTTGAGCAGTTGCTGCAACAGGTTATTAAACTGGTCGTACAGAATACCAATCTCGTCGGTTCCCTTCCGTTCGAGCCGAACTGTGAAATCCTGATCGCGCGAAAGGGCGGCCGTAAGTTCGGCCAACCGCAATATGGGCGCCGAGATAACCCTCTGCATCCGAACAGCCAACAGGTACGACAATGACAATAAAACGATGGCCAGAAGCGCCAATACACCCCAAAAAATCCGGCTCTGCGACATCACTCCCCGGGCGTTGGCCCTGATATGTAAAACACCCAGCACTCTCTCCTGAAAAACAATCGGCTCGGTTACATAAAAGAGTCCATCCTCCAGAAAGGCACTTCGGCTGCCCGACGGTGCCGACGGAGCAACCCGATGTAGCGAATCGGCATAGAGAGCAAATAGTTCTCCCTGGGCATCAAACAGAAACCCCGACTCTACCGACTCCACAAACTTCAATCGCTGCAATGCCTCGTTTGCCTGCAGGGTATCTAAAAAAGTAAGCGGCACAA
>CAYGID010000154.1:0-3033 GCA_964349835.1 uncultured Bacteroidales bacterium
ATTCGTTTGAAAACGCTAAGCTATCAATAAAAATTGACATTGTAAAACCTATTCCGGCAATAATGCCCACTGAAAAGATCTGAGACCACCTTAAATCTTCTGGAAGCTCAGCGATTTTCATCTTGCATACCAGATAAGAGGCAATAAAAATTCCTAATGGTTTTCCAACAACCAGACCAAAAAATATTCCTTTAGATATATTGGGGATTGCGCTAATTTCTGGTATACCCTCAAATAAAACACCAGCATTGGCCAAAGCAAAAATCGGCATTATAGAAAAGGTCACCCATGGATTTATCGTATGTTCAAACCTGTTTATTAGAGGGTTAATCTTTCGAATAATGCTGTGCATATTGTGAATTATGCTCAACTGTTGTTTATTGGCAAGAATACTTAACTCCCCGTGACTTGCTTCTTTGAATTTGTCAAGATAGTACTTACTTCTGACGAAAAACCTCACCTCATTAATTGGTGCTTTAGATGGGATGCACATAGCCAAAGCAACTCCGGCAATTGTGGCGTGAACACCTGACTGGTAAACAAAGTACCAAAGAAACAGCCCGGGAACAAGATAAAGTGCAGCATTGTGAAGATTCATCCTATTGAAGAAAATGAGCAATAAAAGCACTAAACCTGCATACATTAGATAACTTAAATGGATTTCGTGGCTTGGATAATAAATAGCCAATACAATGATTGCCCCTATATCGTCAACTATAGCTAAAGCAGTAAGAAATATTTTCAGAGACAGTGGCACCCTGCTTCCAAGTAGTGAAATTACCCCCAATGAGAAGGCGATATCTGTTGCCATAGGTATTCCCCATCCGTTTGAACTTGGGGTTCCGGCATTAAATAATACATATATAAGAGCTGGAAACAGCATCCCACCGGCAGCAGCAAAAATTGGTAAAGATGCTTTTTTGAAGGAAGAGAGCTCTCCTACCATCATCTCTCTCTTTATTTCAAGACCTACGACAAAGAAAAAAATTGCCATAAGAGCATCGTTAACCCAATGGAGCAAAGACATCTCCAGTTTAAATGATCCTATTGCAAAGTCGGCATTTATATGCCAGATGTCATTAAAAGAAGCGAATAAATCGGTATTAGCGGCTATCATCGCAAATACAGAACTCAATACAAGAATAACACCTCCGGCATAGTTGTTATTTACAAAAATGCCAAAGACGTTTAGAATATCTTTTCTGCGGCTGGCTCTCTGCCGGGAGAAGGTAAATGCCATTTCCTGATACTGAATATATCTAAAGTTGCTCCGAAATTTTCTTTGAATTTAATGCGGAATAGATACAAAGTTTGTAGAGTATTCTTGCGCCCACATTGGCATCCCATTCATTATCATCAGAAGGGGCAACCTCGCACAGATCAAAGCCAACAATTTTTTTGCCCGATGTGGCAAGCATATGCAATAGGTAGTCAATCTCTCTGAATGAAAACCCACCCGGAACAGGAGTTCCTGTATTAGGGCAAAGGTCAGGAGAGAGGCCGTCTATGTCAACGGTTATATACACATTGTTAGGTAAACTTGCAATTATATCTTCACACTGTTTTTTCCATGTTTTACCTTCAAACAGGTTCCTCTTTAACTCTATGTCGGTAAAGCACCTTATTCTAGGATCTGTATCGATGATAGCAGCCTCCTGCTCACAAAAGTCCCGTATCCCAATCTGTGTCAGTTGTGATATTTGGGAAACTTCGTTTAAAGCATTGTATAGAATCGAAGCATGAGAGTATGTAAATCCTTCATAAGCAACTCTCAGGTCGGCATGTGCGTCTATATGGAGAATTCCAAAATCATCGTACTTCTCTCCAATTGCTCTCATCTGTCCAAGAGGAGTGCTGTGGTCACCTCCAACAACACCGGGAATCTTCCCGCTTTCAAGTAGCTGAAGGGATGATTTATAGACTAAATTATTAAGATGTTCTCCAGCTTTATTTATAGTGTCTAATTGGGTCTGAACATCCAGATGTTCTCCACCATTTTCGAGATGTTCAATAACCTTCTCGGCAATTTTTCTGAGTGATTTGTTCTGTTTCTTAATCGATTTATCAACAGGAACTGTTCCGATTTTAATTTTCCAGGCCTCAGGAACATTGGCATCATAAAGATCTACCTGAATTGAGGCGTCGATTATTGCAGCCGGACCATCTGATGTTCCGGGGCGATAAGATGTAGTAACATCCCAAGGCACAGATATAAGGGCAATATCCGATTCATCAAGATTGTATGGAAGTGCAAAGTACTTGCCATTGGCCATTCCTAACTCATTTGGATTAAATGTTGTCATACGATTCCCTCTCTTATTATGTCATGAATATGTACTAATCCCATATATTTATCTCCCTCCATAACAATTACGGAGGTAATTTTGTTTGCCTCCATTAAGTTAAATGCTTTCACGGCCAGCTCTCCGGCATCAATAGTTTTAGGATTCAGTGACATGATATCTGTTGCAACCAGTTTGTCAAACGAACCTCCTCTTTCAAGCATCCTCCTAACATCACCATCTGTAATGATTCCCTTCAATTCGCCACCTTCATCCAAAACAACTGTGGCTCCCAACCGGTTTGCAGAGATGTTGATTATCGTGTTCTGAATGCTGTCATTCGGGTTGACATACGGGCGTACTTTAGAATCTACCAAATCACAAACCCGCATATACATTTTCTTTCCTAGGGAGCCTCCTGGATGAAGCAATGCGAAATCCTGTTGTGTAAAGCCCCGTACACTTAAAAGGGCAACGGCTATTGCGTCTCCCATAACTAGTTGTGTAGTTGTGCTTGATGTGGGTGCCAGGTTATTTGGGCACGCCTCACTTAGTACTGTTGTCCTGATAATGTAATCTGAGTGTAATGCCAGAAATGAATCACAATTGGAAACCATTGCAATAACCTTATTTCCCATCTTTTTCATCAGAGGAACAAGAACTTTAATCTCAGGAGTGTTGCCGCTCTTTGAGATGCACATCACAACATCGTCCGGCTGAATTATTCCCAGATCACCATGAATTGCGTCGG
>CAYGID010000155.1:0-2988 GCA_964349835.1 uncultured Bacteroidales bacterium
TTGCGCTAACGCCTCCTCCACCGGCACCAGATCATCCCCTAAATCGATATCGCCCCGAACCACCGTATAATGGTTGTTCGACGCTCCCGCCGTAACCTCTATCCGGCGAAGTCGGCTCCCGCGCCGCTTAAACAGATACGAGGCTGTATCGCTCCGAAGCAGACAACTGTTAGGCACAAACAGATCCTTTTCCGAACGGTAACAAACATATTCACAATTCACTGTCATACCCGGCTTCAACCGCTCATCGCGATCGGTTAGCTCAACCACGACCCCAAACGACTTCACCCCGTTTCCGTCGCGAAGACACACCTTGCTGATATCGGTTACAACCCCCTTAAAAAAGACCGACGGAAGCGCATCCAATCGCACCCGCACTTCCATCCCCAAGCTAATCTTGGTTATATCTACTTCGCGCACAGAGGTTTTAACCTTCATCCGGCTTACGTCGGGGATAATCACAATGGGATAGTTCGAGTAGGTATTATCGCCCACTTTGTACTGCGACGATTGGGAGGATGGGTTTTCGCCCACCTGCAACAGCCCGTCGGAGGGGGCTGTCAACACAAGCCGGTCGAGATCCTGCTGCACCTTCTCGATATTACCCCTTCGCTGCGAAAGCTGGATATCGGACGAAACCAAATCGTAACGATTCATAATTGGCTGATTTGCCAGCCGCCTCCGGGTCTTATTCAACTGAATAGTGGCCTGCTGAAACTGCAATTCGCTCACTCTCTGCTTTTTTTCGGGTTCGAACCGAACCCTCTCCATCTCCAGTTTTTTCAGATTGTACGAAGCCTCTTCGCTACGCATCTGCGCCTTTGCCTCCATAGCCGCATTTTCCATGCTGATTTCCAGTTTTTTGCGGGCAGCTAACGTGGTTTCCATCGACTCCTGGAGGCTCAGAATATTCTTTTCGATAGCCGATGGATCAAATAGGGCAACGGTATCGCCCGTCTGTACCATCTTGCCATGTTCGGCAAGCCAGGTAATCTTGAGTTGCGACGAGTATGAGACCCTGGGGGGAAAGAGATACGAAGCTGAGATAGCCTCCAGCTCCCCTTTTTCGAACAGAGTCTGTTCGAACATCCCGCTTTTCACTGAGTAGGCGCTCTCGCCGGCACTTGTACAAGAGGCTGCCAAGGCGGGAAGAAGCAGAGCCGGGAGCATTGAGCAGAACCCGCTAAGGCGCGACAATACCAAAAAACCGATGCGTTTCATATCGAGTAACATCACGTTGTCCTCCTAATTTGATGGTGCCGCACCGGAACTAACCTCACCAGAGGTCTCTCCCTCCTGCTCCGCATCGCTGCGTAAAATCGGATCGGAGAGCGCCAACTCCTCGTCCTCCTCTACACCCTCCAATACAACCGCATAATCGGCATTGGCAGCCCCTGTTTTCACATCGCGCCGTTTATAGCCGCTCCCCTCTTTCACATAGACATATTCGCCTGCTTCATCGCGAAAAAGCGATTCCAAAGGAATATAGAGTACATCGGGCATCTCATGAGTTACAATCTGACAGCTCACCGTAAGCCCCGGCAAGAGATTTTTGCTTTGCCCTTCAATTTGAATGGTTACCGGAAACACCTTCAGTTGGGTTCGGTAGTTTTTGGTGGTGGCCAGATTGGCAATACGCATAACCGTACCGTGGTACACCGTATCGGAATAGGCATCGGGCCTGATAACTACCTTCTGGCCCACCTTCACCTTCGAAACATCGACCTCACTCACATTCACCCCGGCAACCATTACGCTCAGGTCGGGAAGATCAATCAGCGAACTGCTGCTATAGGGCTGATCGCCCACCCCCCACTTTTTTCCTGTACTCCAGTTTTCGCGAATAATAGCAATTCCCCGTGTAGGGCTCAAAACAAAGAGATGGTTGAGCGCATTTTGGGCCTCCGTGAGGTAACTCTTTGTCTGCGAAACGCTGAACTGTCTTTGCACAAGATCCTCCTTATGCACCTTTTTCCGATTCTCAATCTGTTCTCGTGCCCGTTCCAGAGCAATCTCGGCAGTCTCCAGTCGGAGCGCGCTCTCCATACGGGTCACCTCGGCCTCATAACCCGCCGCCTGCTCTGAGTTAATTTTCGAAATCTCGTATCCCAGGCGCGACGACTCCAAATCGGCCTCGAGATCTTCGATCTCCGACTGTTGCGTCATCTTTAGCTTTTCGAGGTCGGCAAGGGCACTCTCCAACTGCTGCTCATAGTTTACCAGCATACTCTTCAATTCGGTGGGATCAAACACCATAAGGGTATCGTCCTTCTCCACCTCTTTTCCGTCGCGAACCATCTGGATAATCTTCATTCCCCCGTATCTCGACGAAACAGAGGGAGGGGCAACCACGGTCGAATTCAAAGCACTCACCTCGCCCTCCTCCACCAACTCTTCAACAAAAGCGCCCCGCTTCACAAGTGATGTCTCCACATCCTGCACCTTTTGGGGAGCACAGGAGCAAACAATCAGGCAGAGCAGAAGAAATAGAATCTTGTTCATAAGCATCTTACTATTATTCGGCAAGCGGTTTTGCTTTAGCCTTTACAATCTGTGTATGGTGTGGTTCGGTCAATGCAACCGATTGGCCCGGCTCGAGCCCTTTCGACACAATGGTCTGCGCACTATTAGAAAAACCAGTCTCAACCGAAATCTGACGGAACATTCGTCCCTCCTGAAGATATACCAACTTCAGACTATCGCGCGTGTGAATGGCTACCGAAGGCACCACAAGACTCTCTTTGGCCTCATTTATAACAATCTCGCAAATCGCACTCAGTCCGGGCCTCATCTGCGAATGGCAACTATCCAGGCTAAAGATGAGTTCGTAGTTCTTTACGGCCACACCCGATTCGTACCGGGTAGTGGCCCCTTCCAAAGATTTTTTCAAAACCTTTCCGGTTGTAGTCAAGCCTTGGGCACTCTCAATTTGTATATTGACCCGCTGTTGCAACTCCACACGTTTAAAATCGACCTCCGGCACAAGTG
>CAYGID010000156.1:0-2979 GCA_964349835.1 uncultured Bacteroidales bacterium
TAGTGTAAAACTAGGCACGGGCTCCCTGGCAAACGGTTTTTCGTTCGACGGTCGGCTCTCCTCGGTAGAGAGTAACGGCTATATCGACAGAGCCTCAGTAAACCTGCACTCCTACTATCTTAACGGCACCTATACTCACCGCAACACCTTGGTAAAACTGGTAACCCTGGCAGGCAGAGAGAAAACCTATCAGGCGTGGAATGGGGTACCCTCGTCGATGCTTCAGACTCACCGCACCTTTAACCCATGCGGACTCTATACCGACGAGAATGGGAATGTACACTACTACCCGAATCAAATCGACAACTACCGGCAAACCCATTATCAATTGTTGGTTTCGCAACAGCTGCAGCGCGGCTGGAATACCAACCTAACCCTCCATTACACAGCAGGAAAGGGCTATTACGAAGAGTACAAGCCCGAGGCCTCGTTCGAAAAATACCTGATTCTACCCTTCACCGACGGTGCCGGAACCCGAGTAGAAGAGTCGGATCTGGTACGACAGAAATGGCTCGACAACGACTTTTTCGGCTTGATCTACAGCCTGAACCACACCACCGAAAAGGGTATGCGCCTTTCGTTCGGAACCAGCGCCAACCGCTATTTGGGCAACCATTTTGGAAAGGTCATTTGGGCGAAGGAGGTGATCGGCCTGGAATCGGGTCACGAGTGGTACAGGAGTCGGGGCGAAAAGGAGGAGGCTGCGGCCTTTGGCAAGATAGAAACGCCCCTCCTTTTGGGAGTAAGCGGATATCTCGACCTGCAGTACCGCTGGATCAGCCATCGCATGACAGGAATCGACGATGATCTGCGGAATATTACCCAACGCCATATCTTCCGATTTTTTAACCCCAAAGCAGGTGTAATGTGGAAAGGCGGCAACGGCCATTCGGCCTTCTTCTCTTACGGAACAGGGCACAGGGAGCCCAACCGCAACAACTACACCGATGCGCTGCCCAACGAAAAACCCACCCACGAAACACTTCACGATTATGAGGCCGGTTACCGTTATAGCGGCCCTTCGGCCGGATTCAGCCTGAATCTCTACTATATGCGGTATAAAAACCAGCTTATCCTGAACGGCCGCATCAATGAGATTGGCGAACCTCTTACCACCAATATCCCCAAGAGTTTCCGCGCCGGAGTAGAGGGGGTTCTCTCCTGCAAGATTACCTCGTGGCTCTCCTGGCAGGGACAACTTTCGGTGAGCATAAACCGAATCCGCCATTTTACCGAATTTGTCGACAACTACGACACAGGCGAGCAGCAGGCTAACTATTTGGGAGAAACTACCATTGCCTTCTCTCCCGGCACGATAGGCAGTAGCACCCTGCGTGCCGAATATAAACAGTTTGGAGCCGAATGGCGCTTCTCACACACGGGACGGCAATATCTCGACAACACCGAGAGCCGCGACCGTTCTATCGATAGCTATACCCTTAACGATTTATGGTTGGGATACACGTTTCATCCCAAAGGGTTCAAGGCAATTGATTGCGGGATCCAGATTTTTAACCTTCTGAACCACAAGTACGAAAACAACGGATGGGTCTACTCCTATATTGCCGGAGAGGCGCGAGAGAAAGCCGATGGCTACTTCCCGCAGGCAGGTATTCATTGCATGGGACGCATCGCCATTTCGTTCTAACCCGATGGAGACTCTGAATCAATACTATATTGAGTGGTTTGGCGTTGTGTCGGGACTACTCTACGTATGGCTCGAAATCAGGCAGCACCGCGCCATGTGGAGTGTGGGACTTCTCACCTCGGCACTCTACGTGGTTGTATTTTTCGGGGCAAAACTCTATGCCGACATGACACTCAATCTCTATTACGTGGCCGTGAGTATTTACGGACTCTCCTTGTGGAGAGTCCGTAAATCGGGCTCCGCAGAGGTGCCCCGGCGGGCCATCACCTACAAAAGAACCCCTGCAAGGCTGTGGGTTCGGCTCGCTGCTATTACCTTCTCTCTTTACCTCTTACAATGGTATCTGCTCCAACGGTTCACCGATTCGCCAGTCCCCTCGGCCGATGCGATGGTAACGGCCATGAGTATCACAGCCACCTGGATGCTTGCAAAGAAATACTTGGAGCAGTGGTGGTTATGGATATTCATTAACCTCTTTTCGATCGGACTTTTTCTGAACCGAGGGCTCTTACCCACCGCCTTTTTGTTTCTGGTCTACGCCTTGATGGCCATTGTGGGCTATCGGCACTGGATTAGGAAGGGTTATCTTTTGTTAACAAAAGACTCGTAAATCACCACAAAAAGCCAAAGCAGAAAAAGCACTACGCACAGTAGCACTACCCCTACCGCCAGCAGGCGGAGGAAGCTCCCTCTTGTGAGCCATTCCATCCAATTGTCCATGTTACGTTGCATGATCTAAACGCGTGGTTTCATGCGATATGGTGGCCTTATTCACCCTCCTTTCAGGAAAAACAATCGCGGCACAAAACCCCTGCAAATGTAAAACAATCCGTGCGAAAGCATTACCTTTGGGCTTGGTTTCGTATAACTGCCTCCTTTATGATTCGTAGCCTTCTCTGCTTTTTGGTTTTGTGCATTACCCAAATCTCCTTTGCTCAGGAATCTGCCCAAGCCACGCTACCACTCATTCCGCGGCCGGTAAGCATCGAAGTTGGGGGGGAATCCTTCCGGATTACTTCAAAAACCATCTGGCGCACCTCCTCTCCCGAACAGCGGTTCCTACTGCGAAGCTTTGCCACGAAACTGGGAAAAGCCCTTCAGTGGGGGGGCGCGCCGAGCATGGAGTATCTTCCGGCAAAGAGAGAGCGGAAGGAAGAGTCCATCGAGGTCTATACCGATGCCTCTCTGTCGAACGAAGCTTACCGACTACAGATTTCGAGCAATAAAATTACCATCCATACCAATAGCCGCGGAGGCCTTATTTATGCACTCCAAACGCTGCAGCGCTGCATGCCGGCGACTATTGATTCCCTTCTCTTTGCGGGGGGAAT
>CAYGID010000157.1:0-2820 GCA_964349835.1 uncultured Bacteroidales bacterium
ATGCTCTTCATAGAGTCGGTGGCCTGATCGTAGTACTGAAACGTTAACCTCCATGGTATCAACGAATAGCAATTAATCTGTTTGTTGATGCCTACCGACATCATAAACTCAACCCATTTATCAAAAACGGCATAGTCGAAGACCCAACTGCCGTCGATCTTCTTGATACGGGTTACCATGGAACCAAAATAATCCTGGGTTTGTCCACCCCAGGGCTTATGCATAACAGTGGTGGTAATCACCTTTTGGCCGGCTTCGGCCAATATCTTCATGACGGGTCGCATGGCCTCGAAATGAGCCGGGCTCCACAAGGGCACCTGATGGTAGCGTGCCACTGAAAAGGGATTCTGCCACAAATCCAGGTGGAACTGCCACTCAGAAGGGGCTGGAAGCGTGTTATCGAGTACTTCTATTTGTAATTGCAACTCCATCGAGAGCCCTCCTTCGGCCACAACTGCCATCTTTCCGGAATAGTTTCCGGCAGGCGTTTCGGCGGGTACCCATACATTTACCCAGATGGGCTGTACGCTGCGAGCAGCCACATCAAGAAAAGGAATCACATCCAGCACATCGGCTACCAGTGAGGAGTCCCAAGCCGCCTTGTCGGAGCGGTCGCCACAGGCACCCCGCCCATTTTTATTCAGTTCGTCGGTCATCACATACCTCACCAGACTGGTGGTAATGGCCGAGCCGGGAATGCGTGTGCCTCCCCTGCCCGAAAGCTCCGAAACCGAAGCCGAAAGCTTTTGCAAAGGCTCCTTACTCCAAAGCAGCGCCTGGGCATTGACCCGCTCTCCTTTCCACGCTGAAATTTTCAGAATCTTTGATGCCTTTACCTCTGGAACATTCCATTTATTGTAACGCACATCGGTAGTTCCCCAACTCAGGGCCACCGATTGGGTCATTCGCTCCCAAGCTTCGCGATGTATCGGCTTGGTATCGATTAATTCGGTGTAATCGGAAGGAAGAATCTCTTGCGATGGCTGAGCCAAGGCAAACAACGACCAAGAGGCCAACAGGCCTGCACACAAAAATCTAAACATAGAGGTAGGATTAAACATAAAGCAACCAATGAAACCCTGTCAGTCTGCGCTGCAGGAGCAGCAATATCGGAAACTTTTGTCTCTCTGCAAAACCCCTACTTAACCATCGAGATTCCTTTTTCGAAGTCGAAGAAGGTTTTGCGCATGATATCGGAGAGCATTAGCCGGTACGAAATATAGGCCTCCAAACGTGAGATATAGGCGTTGTTGAGTCGCTCCCTGTCGAGCGCAATCGCCTGACTGTCGATGTCGCCGTTGGCATACCGCTCGCGCGAGATCTCAAAACTCTTCTCGGCTATCACCACACTCTTCTCCAGCGCCAGAAAACGGCGCAGCGCACTGCGAAGCTGCGCCACACTCGATCGCATCTCCCGCTCTATGGAGATTTTCTCCGACTCATCCTGTATCTGATACTGCTGCAACGTACTCAGCGCCATGGCCACACGCGCCCGGTTGCCACCCCAATCCACGATCGGTATATTCACCGACAGGCTCGCTCCAAAGCTCCCCTTGCGGTCGCGAAGATTCTCCCAACTGCTCTCGAAGGAGGATCGAACCGGATCGTCGCGCAGACTTTTGTCGACACCCATGAAATTGTAGGTGAGGTTAATGTCGCCACTCACCTTCCCCGCTGCCCGGGCCCGCTTTATTGACATCTTCTGCAACTCAATCTCGATAGAGTTCTCCTTTAGCTCCAGGCGGTTCTCAAAAGCCAACTGCACCGCCTTCTCCTCATCCACCTCGACCACCGTAAAAGAGAGATCGTCCTCTACCGACAAGCTGTCGCGCATATCAATGCCCAAAAACTCCTTGAACGACTCCATTCGCTCCTGATAGCTTACCTGAGCCCCATCCAGATTATTGGCAGCCTCCGTTAAATCGACCTCCATCTGCAGCGCATCGACCTCGCGAATTAAACCCGCCTGAAACTTGCTCTCGGCCAACTCAAAGGCCTCTCGCTGCCTCTCCATCGTCATCTGAGCAATCTTTACCCGCTCGCGCGAAGAGAGCAGATTGTAAAAGAGCTGACTGGTATTATAAACCATATTCAGTTCCTCCCGCTGTAACTGTTTCAGCGACACCTCGTAGTTCAGTTTGGCCTGCTTATAGGCCAAACGGTTCGAATTGAACCCGAAGGCTGCCTCTATTGGCTGCGAAAACCCGATTGTAGAGGTGAGCTGGGCATTGCGCGTGTCGTCGTTGAAGTCGGCCGTACTCTGTGCCCCCGTACTCAGGTACAACCGCCCGTCGGTGGGAAGTGGCTGACTGACAGTCAGCGTGCCGCTCATCATGGTTTGCTTAATGGGGTAAAATGAGATACCCGTGCTGTCTTCAAACTGCCGTATGCTCTCGGAATAGCGGGGCATAGTGAGCTCCATATCGATCCGCGTGCGGTTAGCACTCAGCGCCATCTTCAGATTGTAGCCGGCCGACTCCGTACGCAGACGCAGCAACTGCATATCGCGACTCTGTTCCTTGGCCATCTCGATACTCGAGGCCAGCGTCAATACATGCACCCTGCGCGAAGAACTGCCGCTCTGCGCAAACGCCCCCGTGCCAAACAGCACCCCAAGGCAAACCAACAAAAACTTATTCATAATGCTCAATTATCTAATGCTCTAATGCTCTAATGCTCTAATGCTCTAATGCTCTAATGCTCTAATTATCAAACCTTCACATTTTAATTTAAGTTTTGCAACTTATTTGTATGGAACTAAATCCTCGACGGTCGAAGTTTGTCGACCCATTAGCGCTCTCATTCACTAAAAGAGGAGAA
>CAYGID010000158.1:0-2818 GCA_964349835.1 uncultured Bacteroidales bacterium
GGTTTATCACAAACGGTGATGCACAGATTAAACTGGTTCTTGCTCGTTCAGAAGAGAATACTACTGACGGCAGAGGTCTCTCTTACTTTGTTCATGATCAGAAGTGGGGAGGAGTTACTGTAAGAAGGATAGAGAACAAACTTGGTATAAAGGGCTCACCTACTTGTGAACTAGTATTTGCAAACGCTCCTGCAAAAATTGTAGGTGAACGCAGAATGGGTCTTATCAAGTATGTGATGTCGCTTATGAATGGTGCCAGACTTGGAGTTGGCGCTCAGTCGGTTGGTATTTCAGAAGCTGCATACCGTGAGGCACTTAAATATGCTCATGAAAGAGCTCAGTTTGGCAAACCAATCATTCAATTCCCGGCAGTATATGAGATGCTAGCCGTGATTAAGGCCAAGTTACAAGCTTCAAGGGCGCTGCTTTATGAAACAACAAGATTTGTTGATGTATATAAATCGTATGGCTTCATTGCTGAGGCAAGAAAGCTCACCCCTGAGGAGAGAACCGAATCAAAACAGTTCCAAAAATTGGCAGATATGTTTACCCCTATGCTCAAGCTAATGGCATCGGAGTATTCAAACCAGAATGCATACGACTCTCTTCAGATTCACGGTGGTTCGGGCTTTATGAAGGACTACCCTATTGAGCGTATCTACAGAGATGCCAGAATTACAACCATCTATGAAGGCACTTCACAGCTTCAGGTTGTGGCAGCTCAAAGATATGTTACCAACGGTGGCTACCTTGGACAGCTTCGTGAATATGAGAGCAAACCGGTAAAGGCAGAGTACGAGCAGCTAAAAAAGATACTTGTCGAAATGACAAATCAATATGAGAAGGCGGTCGAAATGCTTGTTGGCAAAGACAATGAATACATCGATTTCCACGCAAGGCGACTTGTAGAGATGGCTGCGCACATAGCAATGTCATATCTTCTGCTGAATGACGCTCAAATTGACGCCAGCTTCGATAACTCTGCGCAAATATTCATAACTAAAGCTCAATCATGGAATGACGAAAGATTCAGCTATCTAAAGAACTTCTCACCATGTCAGCTAAGCGCATTCCAGGCAGTTAAAGAGGAACACGTAAAGGAGGCGTAACCCAACGCTCACTTGCAAAATTCTCTGCGCCTGTTAGAGTCAGAGTCTTGCAAATTGCTCTGCGCCAATTAGAGTCCTGCAAGTTGCTCTGCGCCTGTAAGAGTTTTGCAAATTGCTCTGCGCCAATTAGAGTCTTGCAAGTTGCTCTGCGCCTGTAAGAGTTTTGCAAATTGCTCTGCGCCTGTTAGAGTCTTGCAAGTTGCTCTACAATAGTTTGTTGTATATATTTACACATGTAATAATACAAACGAGCCGATTCTAACTACAGAATTGGCTCGTTTTCTTAATGGCGCTTAGCAGCCTGGCAGCCCAAATGTTTCTCCGCGCCACTTTTGGACAATTATTTGTTAATGAATGATATACAAAAGAGACTTTTTTAAATCTAAGTCATTTTTGCCAAAGTCTATTTTGTAAATGTCTGTTGGGCAAGTATATGTCCAAAAGTGGCGCGGAGATTTAGTGGACAAAATTTTAAGACGCATTGTATTTTGCTATTATTCAGTATATTACAACATTAATCATGCGAGTTATAGTATTTCAACATTGTAAATGACACATAATCAAATAAATGTGAAGCCACTTGAAATAAGTAGCTTTAATTCTAGCATATACCCTGCCTTAGCATGTCTGACTCATTTGGTGTGTAAGTTTGTAAATAAGCAATATAAACGTATATGGTTTCTCTTTTATACGAAAACCGTCAAAATTTAAGTGGCTTAATATCAGCATTATACACTAAAGCAGTTAGGCATTACCCGCAGTAATTTGTGTATTTGCAGTTGTCGGCCTCTCCGGTGCGTTCAACCTCAATTGTAATGTGATCTATTCCTGACGATGATGTAATCTCGCGCACTCTCTCCTTAAGATTGCAAATTGTTAATGAATCGGTTTCATCCGCAACCACAATGTGAAGTGTCAATATGTGGTTTTCTCCGTCAAGACTCCAAATATGCAGGTCGTGAACAGATACAATTTCGTTAATTGCAAGTAATCGGACTTCAAGTTCCTCAATATTCACACTCTTAGGAACCTCCTGAAGCATAATTTTTACGGTATTCTTGAGATTGCGATAAACATTCCAAAGAACCCAGGCGGTAATTATCAATGACATAAGAGGGTCAAGGAATGGAAGATCAAAGAAATACATGAGAACTGCTCCAATAAATACAGCTATCCATCCCAGTACATCCTCCATCATATGAAGTAAAACAGCCTTTTCATTGTGGCTCGTACCATGCTTCAAACGCAATACTGCCGCTCCGTTCACAATTATCCCTATTATAGCCAGCAAAATCATCCCCGGAGCATGCGCCTGTTGAGGTTCAATAATTCTCTTCACGCTCTCCTGAACAATAAATACCGACCCTATTGCAAGAATCAGCGAAATAAAAATTGAACCAAGCAGTGAAAACCTCTTATAACCATACGAGTAGAAACGGTCTCCCCTCTTCTGCGAATACTTTTGAAGATACCAGGCAACTCCAAGTGACAAAGAGTCTCCAAAATCGTGTACAGCGTCAGATAGAATTGCCACCGAATTTGTTAAAAGCCCTCCAACCAGCTCTATCATCGCAAACGACAGGTTTAAAACAAATGCGTAAACAATGTTTTTTGTGCTATTGCTATTTGCACTGTGCTTATGTGTATGGTTTTGCGACATTTTTTGAACTATTATGTTTTAAATTGTGTTCATTATGTGTATTATAAGG
>CAYGID010000159.1:0-2710 GCA_964349835.1 uncultured Bacteroidales bacterium
ATCTCCCATCTGTATGATATCCCCGTTGGATTAACGGCAGTGCCCACTTTAACAGTTGGTTCAAAGGTTACATCTTCAAGATACTCAATCCTGAGTATAGATGACATATTTGGGGTCTCAACAACTATGTCACTTATTTTATTAATGGCCAGTCCGGACTTGTCGGTGTAACAACCGCTAAAAAGTACTGCCACCAGCAATAAAGCTATTGAATTATAAATTATTCTTTTCATTGTTAATATCATTTAATAATTATGGGATATAAACAGCACCTGTGATTCTAGGCTGGATATCTTTTCCGTTATCTGTACCTGCGTTGTGTTTTAGCCTTACACCACCATTCGCCGCAGCATATTCATCAAGATAAATCTTGAGCTTTTGTGCGTAAAGGTCTGTATAGTATGCTCCAAAGATAGGACTGGTTCCAGTGCTCGGGTCAGCAAGTCCGTTAGAGAAGGTTGGCCAATAATTAATAGGCCATCCTAGTGCATCCAATATCGCTTTGTGTGCATTTGGACTATAATAGGCGTTTGATGTACCAAGCTTTGTAAATGGAGATAGTATAATACAGTTGTAAGTTCTAACATAGCTAGCCGAATTAGGGAACATAGCAAGCATATTGCTCCAAGTAAGAATTCCCTTTTTGTACTCATTTGAGCCCACTTTAAGGTCATCAGAATCTTTAAGAATAATTCCTACTTTAACAGAAGCATTATTTAATATTGGATCTCTGGTTAATTCAAACCTGATTCTACCGTATTGCTTACCAGCCGGAATAATCGCATCAACAATTCTGTACTGCGATGGAAGAGCTGTAGTTATCTCCGGATCAAGATCAAAAGCAACCACTCTGTCATGCTTAAGCGAATCACCTGAAACCCTCACCGGAAAATCAACAATGTATTTTTCCTGTTTAAGTGGTATATTCAGAAAGGATTCGTTAACGTAGTACACCTTATCGGCAGTGTTGTATCCTTTGTAGATCATAGCATCTCCGGCTCCCGGGAATAATACCCCACCATCGTTAATGTCAAAGACCATTATGTTGTCCTTTTGGCATCCTGCAACAGATAGGACAATCAAAACCAGAAGCAGATATTTTATTATATTTTTCATAATTCTCATTTTTTACTGTTTTCTACCCATTTGAAGTTCTGTAGAAGGATAAGGCAGCATGTAAATTGCATCACCTGCAACCTGTGTATATCCCGGAATTGACTCCGATCCAAGACGTTTGTAAAGGAAAAACATAGCCCCTTCGCAATAAAACTCCTTTGCATACTCTTTTACAATTTCATTCATAATTACTGATGTAGTTGCATCTGTAAGATCGGTAGTGATACCTCTTCTTTGTCTTACTGAGTTCAGAAGTGTAAGTGCACCTGCTGCGTCAGGAGTTGATTTCTTAATCATACATTCAGCTGCAATGTAGTATGCCTCCGGAATTCTCATTAAAGGAATGTAGTTTTTGGTGATTTTATCATTGCTTACCCCATAAAACTTCAGTGGGGTATAAGCATTTTTACCATCTGTAGTTACAGAGTTCTGAATAAACTGTTTTGAAAACCTGAAATCAGTACTTCCAACTCCCTCAGCCTCATACACACTTATCATTCTGGAATTTGATACGTACTGAGCCTTTATATCACCGGCAGCAATTATCTCAAGTTTAAAGAAATCTGCAGTCCTGCTTATTAGGTTTTGAGTGTTCAAAGACATAAGATGCTCAGATTTCATAACCACATCGGCAGTAACGCTTGTGCTTGTAGCCCAGCTTACAACAGCATTAGTCTCGGCCTCTGCAATTACCCTATTGGCAAGTGTTAGTGCATTGGCGATACTTAGCTGACTGCCCTCCCACATATAAACTCTTGCAAGAAGCAAACTTGTTGCATAATAGTTAAACCTTTGCTGACGATTACTAAAGAAACCATCAATATTCACCTCATTATAAAATGAAGCCGGGTATAATTTTGTTACCGGATCAATTCTAAGTAGCTCAAGAGCATTGGTTAGATCTGCTACCATAAGGTCAATTGTCTGTTTGTATGTAATCTGTGGAGTCATCTCTTTGCTAAGAGTTGTTACATAAGGTATGGCGAACTTAGATGCCAGGTCGCTTCTTGAATTAAGATTTCCAAGCCCGTACAATCTCATCAGGTCGAAATGCATAAAGGCTCTGATTGCAAGCAATTCACCTTTAATAACCTGATAGTTAATGTTGTCCAGAATGATTTTGTTTAATTCAATATATTTCAAAGCGTTATTTACATTTGCAATTACATTGTACGATTTTGCCCATGTACCATTAATGTATTTAAGGGCGTTTGAAGATGTATAGTTGTAATTGGAAATGTAAAAGTCATTGCTGGTAGATGGCTGTAGTTGCACAAACTGTCCGGCCATCAGTTCAATTGTTGACCAAGTTAAAGCCCTTCCATAGAGCAGTTCGTCTGTCATTCCAATGTAGCAGCCAATAAGTGCCTGCTGGAATCCCTCTACCGAGTTGAATTGTGCCTCCTCCCGTATTTGTGATGGAGGGGTAACGTCGAGCCAATCGCTGCAAGAGCTTAAAAGAAGGCCGACCGATAGAATTAATACTTTTATGATATTTGTTTTCATAGCAATCTAATTAAAAGGTGATGGATACTGAACAAGATACTGTTCTTGCAAACGGATAGTACAAACCTCTTTCAATATCAATGGACGA
>CAYGID010000160.1:0-2708 GCA_964349835.1 uncultured Bacteroidales bacterium
AATAAAATGGAAGTGGATGAAATTATAATCCAAGAAGACCCTGATTTTTCTAACCGAGAATTATTTTTCCCTGCCAGTCCAATATTTATTAAACGAAGATTAGATAACAGAATTGAACATATTTTATATAATGACCACAGAGCAAATGACTTTCTCAAAGAGACATTAACAACAAAAATGAGAAAGGCAGGTATAAATGATGATGAATTAAAAGTCTCTTTTGATGTCAACTGGACGATGGCGAAAACAAAATTAATTCGTTACAAGGAAGTTAATAACAAAGTTAATTGGTGCCCAATCATTATTCAGGCAAATCAAGTGACAAAGCTGTTTGCGTGGAATGTGGGTTTGGGAAATTCTACAGGGATTGGATTTGGTGCCATTAAATAAATCGAGTGATATGCTATACATCGTAAAATTTTCGGGTCCATTTGGCTTTATTAAACCTTGGACAGCAGTCCGTGATGGAAAGACATTTAGCCAACAATTCCTAACACCATCAATAATTGAGGGACTCAGGCAAAAGTTGGAAGTTCGTTGCATTATTCGGCACAAATTGACCTATTCGTCAATCAGTGTGCAACAAGAACAAACACAAACACGGGGTTGGGAGAAGAAAACCCAACAGAAAATGATGGTTCGAAATCAATCAATTCTTGAACGTGGAGTAATGATCAACCCGATTCTTTACTTGGCATTTGCGACAGAGGAAGAGGCTCAAAAAAGTGCAAAGCAACACATTTGCTTGTGCCGCAATGAAGATGTGCTTTTCCCCGATCCAGAAATAATCCAATTGGAAGAAAAGGAATTTGACCAACTAACCGGATTTGAATTGCGGTTTGGTGAAAGTGAAAAGTCATTCTTAGTAGGCTTCAATCGGTTCGATGAGGCGAAGCCCATGTACGGATGGTTAGAAATTGCAGGCAAACCCGTTAGTGGCATGTAATGACAAACCTCGACCATATATTAGCCAAAGGGGAAGAGAACGGACGTGTCACGTTGGTTCAGCATTTAACTGAAGTAGCAATGCTAGCTGAAAGGGTAGCACAGAACCTTGGGTTAGATGCCTCTATTGCCAGAAAGGGTGCAATTCTCCACGACATTGGTAAGGCGAGTTCACTTTTTCAAGACACTTTGAAGAAGAACTTTCAACGGCCTCCCGGTTTTTTGTTCCGGCATGAGTTGGCTTCCCTGTTTTTCATTTCAATCTTGAATGAAGAAGAAAAGTATCCTGTAATTGATATGATTGTGGCACATCACAAATCAATTTACAAGGATGCGGGCGGTAAAGGCTTGCTCGATTTGGATGAGAACGAACCAGAAGTTTTTGAGAAGCACATTAACGGTTTTGATGATTGGAGCAAGGATGCATGTTCTATTCTGGAACATTTCAACATTAGAACCAAGCCCATCTCGGTTCATCTAGCCAAGGAAAGTTTTTACGAAGTGGTTGATTACTGTCAATCTAAAAAGTATGGTTATTCACAATGGAAGGGGGTTTTGATTGCTGCCGACCATTTGGCTTCGGCCATGAGCGGCTATGTTAAACCGTTCGAACGAAAACTTTTTGTTACACCCGATTTGAGCTATTACCACTCCCGAAAAAGTGAGCTGTATCCGTTATCGTTGATTTCGACAGACGATAAACGAAAACACACCTTGGTTACTGCTCCCACTGGTGCCGGGAAAACCGATTTCCTGATTCGTCGTTGTACAGGACGCGTGTTTTACACCCTGCCTTTCCAGGCGTCGATCAACGCTATGTACGACCGCATTAAAGGCGATTTGCAGAATACCGATGCCGATGTGCGCTTGCTACATGCAGCTTCAAGCATCAAGTTGGAAAATGGAACTATTGAAGAAAAGATACTTCAGCGCCACATTGGTGCCTCGGTTAAAGTGTTAACCCCTCACCAACTAGCATCGTTGGTATTTGGCACTAAAGGCTACGAAGCCATGATTGCCGACATTAAAGGTTGTGATATAATTCTCGATGAGATTCATACCTATTCCGAAACAACCCAGGCCATTGTTTTAAAGATCGTTGAAATACTCTGCGATATTGGTTGCCGCGTGCATATTGGAACAGCTACCATGCCATCGGTTTTGTACGATCGGTTGGTTGAAATACTGGGTGGTGCCGACAATATTTACGAGGTGAAACTTCCCAATGAGGTTTTGGATACGTTCAACAGACACATTATCCACAAAGCCGAGTCAATGGATTCGCTGAGCAACGTTATTGACGAAGCCATTCAGCAAAATCAAAAAATCCTGTTGGTTTGCAATCAGGTGAAACGTGCCCAGTCTCTATTTGAGAATCTATCTGAAAGGTATCCTCATGTTGAAAAATTGTTGGTGCATAGTCGGTTCAAACGAGGAGTAAGAAGCCAATTAGAATCTGATCTGCGAAACATTTACAACAACAGCACCGAAGCTTGTTTGGTGGTTTCAACACAAGTTGTTGAAGTAAGCTTGGACATTAGTTTCGACCTGATGGTTACCGAATGTGCCCCTGTTGATGCGTTGATTCAGCGCTTTGGCCGAATTAACCGCAAGCGTTCAATAGAAACAATTGGGCACTACAAACCCATTTATATACTTGCACCGCCGACCGAAAAAACCGATGCTTTGCCTTATGGACTGGAAGTATTGCAACGAACTTATGAGGCTTTGCCCAATGGCAATTTGATGAAAGAACGGGAGGC
>CAYGID010000161.1:0-2701 GCA_964349835.1 uncultured Bacteroidales bacterium
ACACACCACAACCCTCCTCGATAAGGGGAGCCATCATGCTCTGTTGGCCCGAAAGCTCGATGAAACCACCTATTATGTGCAGATAAACTGGGAGGGAGATGCCCGACTCACCGAGAAAGCGCCCCACTACTTTGTGCTTCTTCCGGAAAAGTCGGGCCAACCCTTTGCCTTTTCGTGCCGCTTTTCGGCCGAACGCCCCTCCGAAACCACACCCACCTTTTCCGAAACCCTGACCCTGGCCAAAACCCACTGGAAGAGGTTCTGGGAGAGTGGAGGCGCTGTAGACTTTTCGCAATGCAAAGCGCCCGAAGCGGCAGAACTGGAGCGCAGGGTGGTTTTGTCGCAATACCTCACAGCCATTCAATGTGCCTCCGATACCCCTCCCCAGGAGACCGGACTCACCTTCAATTCGTGGTATGGCAGGCCCCATCTGGAGATGCACTGGTGGCACGGCGTACACTTTGCCCTCTGGGGCCGGGGCGAGCTGTTAGAACGCAGCCTTCCCTGGTATCGGGATGTGGCCCTTCCGGTGGCCCGCGAAATTGCCCGACGACAGGGTTTCGACGGCGTTCGATGGATGAAGATGACCGACCCGCTGGCGGGCGAAGCCCCCTCATCGGTAGGTTCGTTCTTAATCTGGCAACAACCGCATATTATCTACTTTGCCGAACTGCTCTACCGGGCCAACCCCTCTCCCCAAATCCTCGAAAAATACAAAGAGCTGGTCTTCCTCACCGCCCGATTCATGGCCTCGTTTGCCACCTTCGACTCCCTCAATAACCGCTATATTCTCAAGGGGTTAATCCCGGCGCAAGAGACCCTGAAGGCAGCCGAAACCATCAATCCTCCCTTCGAACTCTCCTATTGGCACTTTGCCCTTGAGGTGGCTCAACAGTGGCGCGAACGCACAGGGATGGATCGCAACCAAGAGTGGGATCGGCTACTGCAGCTTCTTTCGCCCCTTGCCGCAAAGGAGGGGCTCTATCTGGCAGCCGAAACGGCACCCGACACCTACTCAAACCCTACTTACACCTCCGACCATATGGCCGTGCTGGGCGCATTGGGCATCCTGCCTCAATCGCCGTTGGCCAACGCCGAAATCATGAAAAACACCCTCCACTGGGTGTGGGATAACTGGAACTGGGACAAAACCTGGGGCTGGGACTATCCCATGACCGCCATGTGCGCTGCCCGTCTGGGCGAACCCGAAAAGGCGGTGGGTGCCCTCCTGATGTATCGGCGAACCAACACCTACCTGGTAAGCGGACATAACTATCAGGACAGCCGCTTGCGCATCTACCTTCCCGGCAACGGGGGGCTCTTAACCGCAGTAGCCATGATGTGTGCAGGCTGGGAGGGTTCGGAGGGGTCGAATCCCGGATTCCCCAAAGATGGCAACTGGGATGTAAAGTGGGAGGGGCTGATGCCCATGCCCTGAGAACCGGGGGCATTCGCCCGGCAACTTATTCGTGAAACACGCTATAGTAGAAGGAACAACCGAAATCTATCCAAAACAGGAATCAGCACAAAACCGCAGTAACGCATGAAGAGACTCACTTTTGCAATTCTACTCCTACTGGCAGCCGTGGCACCCATTGCCGCTCAGTCGTATGCCATCCGGATGGCCGAATCCGAAATGAAACGGGCACCCGAGGCGTGGCAACTCGACCATGGAACCCGTCTCTACTTCGGCTATTCGCAAGGGGTGGGCTGTTGTGCCATGTTGCAGTTGTGGAAGGCCACCGGGCAACAGAAATACTTCGACTATGTGGAGGCCTGGGCCGATTCGCTCATCAACAACAACGGCGAAATCCACCTCTACGCCATTGAGTCGTACAACATCGACTTTATTAACCCCGGAAAGGTGCTGTTCGACCTCCACAAAGCCACAGGCAATCCCAAATACAAACGGGCCATGGATCGCCTTATCGGGCAGCTGAAAAACCATCCCCGCACCACAGAGGGGGCCTTCTGGCACAAACTGATCTACCCCCACCAGGTTTGGCTCGACGGACTCTATATGGGGTCGCCCTTTCTGGCCCAATATGGCGCCACCTTCAACAAACCCGAGCTCATTGACGATGCCGTTAACCAATTTCTGATCTGTGCCAAACACACCTTCGATCCGGCCACCGGCCTCTACTACCACGCCTGGGACGAAAGCCGAAACCAACGGTGGGCCGACAAAACCACCGGACAATCGCCCAACTTCTGGGGTCGCAGCGTGGGATGGTGGTTTATGGCACTGGTAGATGTGCTCGATTATGTGCAACCCGACCATCCCAAACGGCCCGAATTGTTGGCGCTGATTGAGGGGCTGGCCCAAACCCTACCCAAATACCAGGATGCATCGGGTCTCTGGTATCAGGTGCTCGATCAGGGGAGCAGAGCCGGCAACTATCAGGAGGCCTCGGTGTCGTCGATGTGTATGTACAGTTTTGCCAAGGCGGTAAACAAAGGCTATATCGATGCCCGGTACAGAGCAGTGGCCGAAAAGGCCTTTAACGGATTAACCACCAAGCTCATAAAAATCAACCCCGACAGCACCCTTACCCTCACCCAATGTTGCGCGGTGGGCGGCCTGGGTGGAAACCCTTACCGCGACGGCAGTTTTGACTATTACGTCAACGAAAAAATCCGCGATAACGATGCCAAAGCCACCGGCCCCTTTATCATGGGATGCCTGCAGCTGGAAACAGCC
>CAYGID010000162.1:0-2687 GCA_964349835.1 uncultured Bacteroidales bacterium
CTGGCTCCATTACGCCGATCACGGAATGGCTCTATAGCACCGATCAGTAACACGCGCGTACATCTGCCAATTCATGGACAACTTGTCCCAGTTCGGGGCGAATCGCAGCAACAGAATCTGATGCAAGAAGGTCTTCGAGAACAAGACGCTCACGTGATGAATGTTGAGACGATGAGACAATAAGATGACGCCGCACGGCGTCATGGATGTCACCCCATCCGTTCACATCACCCCAAAACGTCATCTCAAAACGCAACGCGTCTGCATAGTCGTAATTATTGGCATAAGGTGGTGAAGTGATTACAGCATCTACGTCACAAGCAGTGATTCCAGCAAACGTTCGGGCATCCCCCGCTATGACAGCAGCACATGATCGTTTGGCTTGTTCTTGCATCCACCGTAAATCAGCCTTAATAATGCCAATCTGTTGCTGAAAAGCAAAGAAAGGTTCAATCACGCGTTTTTTCGTCTTGTTAGGTAGTATGTATTGCCATTGAGCAGTTCCAGCGGTTGAAGTTGATCGAAGAATTGCAGTCAATGCCAACCAGACCAATTCTGATTCTGGAGACTTATCCTTCATTTGTACCCATGCATATTTCAAGGCATCAAGAGCTGCAAGGGCATCAGGTTCATAGCTCCGTTCAATCAGAAGTGGATGCGTTACTTTATGGGACTTTTCCTTTTGTGCTTTTGCTAAAACAGCGGCCGCATATTCAGAGACACGTTCAGGCGGCGTAGTCCAAAGTAGTTTTGCCTTTAATATCCTTGAAACTACGGGATGCGCTTCAACACTTAGGCTTGGGATACCCAACTTGTCACAAACAACAGATACCGTGCCGGAACCAGCGAACGGATCAAGGACAAGATGATCTTTATTTATACCCCATTCCGCCAAAACTTGTTCAACCCATTGAGCCGCAAAGCCCGCTGAATAGCGAAACCATCGATGAATAGGAAGTGCCATGTTGTCGAGAAAAGTGCCCGAGCGCGACACTTCTAAATCAGACCTAACCGCTACAATATCTTCAAATAATGACAAGTTTGTTTGTGTTTGCATGAGTTACTCATATCATATTAAATCTATCTGTTCATGCATTCTTTTCGGCCAACGTCGGTGTTGAGCTGCCGTTTTTGGGAGCGGAAATTGCATTTATGCAATTATCCGTGCCAAAAACCAAGCGCAGCGCAGCCGCCCCCATTGGGGCGTGGTCCGCTCTAACGGCCTTGATAGGCGGAGCGTGAGCGGAGCCAGAAAGGTCGGGTGAGCGGATGCTCAACACCGACGATAGGACGGATGGCCTATGGCCAAGCGAGCATTAGCGAGCGGTCCGTCCTATCAGTGTAATAGGCGGAGCGGGAGCGCAGCCTAGCAAGGCAATAGCGAAGCATCCGCCGCCGATAAGCTGATCGGGAGCTTGCTCCCGGTCAGCTTATCGACGAAATCACCCGGAGCGTAGCGATCGGGTGGATTGCTTTTGTTAAACGCTTTTTTATTTAGTGCTTTTTAAAAATAATTATTGTGGCTAGCACGGTAACCAATAAACATTAAGAGAGCCATAATGTTTTCATGCTCTTTCGTCTGATTTTTACCTTTGTTTTGTAAAGTAGCAAGAAATTGTTTTGTCCAAACTACCACCTTATACCCTGCCCTTGTAAGAATCCTTTTGCGCTATCGCTGCCCAATTTAGCCGCAATCTTCACATCTTCAATTGCGCGGTTATGGTCACCGAGCTGCCCGAAGGCCATCCCGCGATTGAAGTAAGCCCGTGCATATGTCGGATCAATCTTGATAGCTTCGTTGAAGTCTTTAATTGCTTGTTTGTAGTTTCCATCTTCACCGTATACAGTTCCACGATGATCATATGCATCCACCAGCTTTGGGTTGATCTCGATAGCTTTAGTATAATCCATTATGGCCTGTTTGTTATTACCAATATTATCATAGGCAAACCCTCTGCCGTTATAAGCTTCCGCAAGTATCGGATTGAGCTCAATGGCTTTGTTGAAATCCTCAATGGCTTTCTGGTAGTTACCGATACGACTATAACTGACAGCCCTGTTCCCATAGGCATTTGCATTCCGTGGATCAATCTCTATAACCTTATTGAAAGCATTAATAGACTCATCATATTGGCCTGCTGCAGCATAAGAATATGCTCTGGAAGACCAATCACTAGCCGTTAGGGCTTCAGAACTATTGTTCGGTTCATCTTTTGTTTTTACGTCTGTTGTTTGCTTGGTTGTCGATTGGCTCACAGGTATGGGGGACGCCGGCTGATTAGAGTGGTTGTATATATTGAGCGAAGCCACTATCAGCCCAAATAATACCGCTACCAAACAACCCCTAACTACAAACTTCTTATAATCATCGATTTTACGTATCTTGGCGTATATCCGAATGCCAATATAAATAACAATGAACCAAACAAGCCACGTAAGTGAAAAATCAAGGAAAAACCCAATTGCGCTTGCCATACTGACCCTACCTCCATAAGTGATTAGTTACTGCTAATCCCGAAATATGTACCTGATTCAAATTGTAGCGTTTTATCTGTGGCATGATTTCATTTGTCATGTTTAACACAAGGATCAGCCAGAGGCCGCTTTATGGCCGATTGGCTGCATCCACTTGTTGGACGCCCTGTCGTCTGTTATTCCAAACATATAGTTCCCATTTCGACAAGGAC
>CAYGID010000163.1:0-2683 GCA_964349835.1 uncultured Bacteroidales bacterium
TGGGGTGATTTCACAAATTTCCGGTTCGGCACTCTCTCCCGAAAACAAAGTGCTCCGATCAACTTTTAATGCTGATTGGCAGCTCATCTGGACCCGTTCAGGCCGCTGCTCTCAAGGCTCTCCCTGCTGTCACCTCCCCTTCCGACTGGAATCTTGTGGCCTCCTTCCTGGAGTCGGCTAGCGGTGCCAGCGTAGCTTCTGCCCAGGCAGCGGTCATGGCGGCTCTTGCAGGAAAACCGAAAGCCGAACAGGCCAAAACGGTGCTCTCGAGAATTGAAAACCTCTCGTCCGAAAAGAAGAACCTCTATTTGGGAGTCCTTGCCCAGATTGGCGATCCCTCTGCGCTTCCCATTCTGATCACTGCCTTCAACCAAGGCTCGGGCGAATCAAAGAAAATGGCTTTTGATGCACTTACAAAATGGAACGGACCTCAAGCTACCGACGAAATTTTAAAAATCTGTGCCGACAATCCTAACTCCGAGTTCTTTGCTCCGGGTATGAATGGGGTGATTTCACAAATTTCCGGTTCGGCACTCTCTCCCGAAAACAAAGTGCTCATGGCAACCAAGGCTCTCTCTGTAGCCACTACCGATGGGCTAAAGAACCGACTCCTCACCCTTGTTGGTAATTCCAAAACGGTACAGGGCTTATTGCTGGCCATGAAATATATAGATCAGGCGCCCCTTCAACAGTCTGCCGTAAGAGCAGTGATGAATAACGCGCTGGCCAACCCCTCCTTTTACGGACCGGAAGTGACTGCGGCGCTGAACAAAACTCTTGAAGTGCTTCAGGGAGCCGACAGCCAGTACGAAAAAGAGGCCATCCGGAAACATTTGGCCGACCAACCGAAAGATGGTGGTTTTGTTTCGCTCTTTAATGGCAAAGACCTGACCGGCTGGAAAGGCTTGGTGGCCAATCCGATTGCCCGAAGCAGAATGACTCCGGCACAACTTGCCGACGCACAGAAAAAAGCCGATGAGGTGATGCTTGGCGGTTGGGAAGTGAAAGAGGGCATGTTGGTTTTCAAAGGCAAAGGCGATAATTTGTGCACCGATAAGCAGTATGGCGATTTTGAGTTGTATGTTGATTGGATGCTCTATCCCGATACCAACGAGGCGGATGCCGGCATCTATCTGCGCGGCACTCCGCAGGTTCAAATTTGGGATATTGCCCGCACAAACGTTGGCGCTCAGGTAGGTTCGGGCGGCCTGTACAACAACCAAAAGAATCCTGCCAAACCCAGCGTAGTTGCCGACAATAAATTGGGCGAATGGAACACCTTCTACATTAAAATGGAGGGCGAAAGGGTTACCGTACTGCTCAACGGAGTGAAAGTTGTTGACAATGTGATCCTTGAAAACTATTGGGATCGCAAACTACCGATCTTCCCCAAAGAGCAGATTGAACTGCAGGCGCACGGCACACGCGTGGCCTATCGCAATATCTATGTACGCGAACTCCCCCGCCCCGAACCGTTCGTTCTCTCCGATCAAGAAAAGGCCGAAGGTTTCAAAATCCTTTTCGATGGAACCCATATGTTTGAATGGAGTGGTAACACCACCGACTACGTGGTAGAGAAGGGAACCATTGCACTCTACCCCGGTAATGGAGGAGGCGGTAACCTCTACACCAAAAAGGAGTACAAGGATTTCGTATTCCGTTTTGAATTCCAGTTAACTGCAGGAGCAAATAATGGTTTGGGAATCAGAACTCCCCTCACGGGCGATGCCGCTTATGTGGGAATGGAACTGCAGATTCTCGACAACGAAGACCCCATCTATAAAAACCTTGAGATTTACCAGTACCATGGATCGGTATATGGGATTATTCCCGCTAAGCGGGGTTTCCTGAAACCTGTGGGCGAGTGGAATTACCAAGAGGTATATGTGAAAGGAAATCACATAAAGATAACCCTCAATGGCACGGTAATTCTGGATGGCGACATTGCGGAAGCCAGTAAAAACGGAACCGTAGACAAACGCGACCACCCAGGCTTGAAGAATGAGAAGGGTTACATCGGCTTCTTGGGACACGGAAGCGAAGTGAAATTCAAAAACATCCGCGTTAAAGAGCTGTAAACCTAATAAATATCAGCCCCAAAGAATGTATCGGGGTTCGGAACGGTTTTTAGATGCAACCGACACCGAACCCCGATTACTTTTGGGAGAATCCTAACCTGGATTAGCTCTTGATACCGGCGAGATATTGGTTAACCACCTCAAGGGCCCGGTCGTAGTCGGAAGCCGAAACCATGATATTCATCTGTTCGCTGCCGAATGAAGCCCCCATGGGCGAAAAGACACTGCGAAGCCCTCCGAAGATATAGGCGTCGATTTCCGCATTATCCAGAAGGCTTTTCACCAAGCCCGTCTCCCATCCCGATCCCGAAAAGACAATAGCCGATTTCTCATCCTGCTGCTCGTTTTCCTGTATAAAATCATTCTCTTCCATACGCTACACGCTTAACATGTGAAATCCACATTCAATAAAAACAAAGAAACAACTATTCCGACAAGAGATACTTCTTATTCAACTCGTTGTATTCCTTAAGCAGAGCCGAGGGCTCCCCACTTCTGCGGTCAAAGAATCGACCCAGCAGTTCCCATGAGAAATGGCCCTGTCCGCGCTGATTTGGGAGGTCAAATAAAATCTCGCTAATCTCTTTATGATAGGTAGCATACTC
>CAYGID010000164.1:0-2680 GCA_964349835.1 uncultured Bacteroidales bacterium
GTAAGGGCAGAGAAGCAGCAACTTACAGGATGATTACTACGATTGCTTTGATCACTTCGATCATTTAGATTACTTTTTTACAAGCTCAATTCTGTACATCTTAGGCCAGTATTTACCGGTAACGTAAATGTGTCCGTTAGCAGGATTATAGGCGATTCCATTAAATTCAGCTGTTCTGGGTGTCCTTAGCGATAACGGCAGTAATCCTTTGCAATCTACAGTGGCTCTTACCTCTCCTGTTGCAGGATTAATTATTACAATGGTTTCACTTTCATAAATATTTGCCCAAACCTCTCCATTGATGTACTCGAGTTCATTCAGCGAGGTCACCTTTTTTCCGTTCATCTTAACCTCAACCTTAGAGATCTCTCTGAAATTTTCGGGGTCATGAAAATATAGAAAGGCAGATCCGTCACTTGCAATAAGTTGTTTGCCGTCTGTTGTAAGGCCCCACCCCTCTCTTGGAAGGTAAAACGCCCCAAGCTTTTTGAATGTTTTAATATCGTAAACAAGAATCTCTCTCTCCATCCAGGTTAAAAGATACAACCTCTCATTGAAGACAACGGCACCCTCGGCAAAGTACTTGGCTGCTAAATTAAAGCTTCTGACAGTTGTGCCCCTTGCAAGGTCAACCTCTCTGAAATATGACTGACCATATTGCCCTGAACTTTCGTAAAGTCTCCCCTCGTGAAAGAACAGCGCTTGTGTATAGGCATTAACATCATGAGGCAGCACCTCAGTAACCTTTGCCTTGTAACTTACAGGCTGCTTACTCTGTGCTGTGCACTTTATTGCAGGCATGGTTGCCATTAATGTCATGATTATTATAAGTTGCCTTAACATACTTATGGGTATTAGCTTAGTTTTCTCTTGAGTGCTGCCTCTACCAGGGATACAAACAGCGGATGTGGGTTTTCAGGAGTACTCTTAAGCTCGGGATGGAATTGAACACCCTCGGCAAAGTACTTGGCTGCTAAATTAAAGCTTCTGACAGTTGTGCCCCTTGCAAGGTCAACCTCTCTGAAATATGACTGACCATATTGCCCTGAACTTTCGTAAAGTCTCCCCTCGTGAAAGAACAGCGCTTGTGTATAGGCATTAACATCATGAGGCAGCACCTCAGTAACCTTTGCCTTGTAACTTACAGGCTGCTTACTCTGTGCTGTGCACTTTATTGCAGGCATGGTTGCCATTAATGTCATGATTATTATAAGTTGCCTTAACATACTTATGGGTATTAGCTTAGTTTTCTCTTGAGTGCTGCCTCTACCAGGGATACAAACAGCGGATGTGGGTTTTCAGGAGTACTCTTAAGCTCGGGATGGAATTGAACACCAATAAAAAACGGGTGTTCTGGCAGTTCAACTATTTCAACAAGACCTGTTTCGTTGTTTTTGCCGCTTGGTATCAGACCTGCCTGGGCCAACATATCAACATAGGTGTTATTCATCTCGTAACGGTGGCGGTGTCTCTCAGAAATATCCAGTGTTTTATATATTCTGTGGGCAAGTGAGTCCTCCTCAATTTTGCACTGATACTTACCCAGACGCATGGTACCACCTTTGGTAGTAAGCGATTTTTGATCCTCCATGAGGTCAATAACCGGGTTCTTTGCATTTGCCTTTATTTCGGTAGTCATTGCATCTTCTAATTTCAGAACATTCCTTGCAAATTCTATCACTGCCATTTGCATGCCAAGGCATATCCCCAGGAATGGTATCTTGTTTATTCTTGCATATTCAATGGCTACAATCTTACCCTCTATACCCCTCTCACCAAAGCCAGGTGCAACAAGAATTCCATCCATATCCTTTAGTAAGTCATTTACAGTCGCCCCGGTAATGTGCTCACTGTGAATACTGTGAACATTAACCTTACATTCGTTTTCTGCTCCTGCATGTATAAATGATTCCAGAATTGATTTGTAGGCATCCTGAAGCTCTACATATTTACCAACCAGAGCGATGTTTACCTCATATTTTGGATTGAAAAGTCTTTCAAGAAATTGCTTCCATTTGGTAAGATCAGGTGAGTTGTCTATCGCACTCATCTGAAACTTTTTCAACACAAGCTCATCAAGCTTCTCCTTTACCATAAGCAAAGGAACCTCATAGATACTTTTAGCGTCAATTGATTCAATTACTGCATTAAGCCTTACATTGCAAAACAGAGCCACCTTTCTTCTGATCTCAGCCGGCAGCGGATGCTCGGTTCTGCAGACAATCACATCGGGATGAACCCCATTCTGCTGAAGCATTCTAACCGAGTGCTGTGTTGGCTTGGTCTTGAGCTCTTTTGCTGCGCTCAGATAAGGAACCAAAGTCAAATGCACCACCAGACAATCCTCCTCAGGCAACTCCCACTGAAGCTGACGAACAGCCTCTACAAATGGCAAAGACTCAATATCACCCACAGTACCGCCAAGCTCTGTAATAATTACATCATACTTGCCTGTTTTGCCAAGATTAAGCATTCTGCGCTTGATCTCATCTGTTATGTGAGGCACAACCTGTACTGTCTTACCAAGATAAGCACCCTCTCTCTCCTTATCAATAACCGTTCTGTAAATTCTCCCTGTAGTCACATTATTTGCCCTGGAGGTGAAAACATTCAGAAACCTCTCATAATGGCCAAGATCGAGGTCAGACTCTGATCCATCTTCTGTAACATAGCATTCGCC
>CAYGID010000165.1:0-2674 GCA_964349835.1 uncultured Bacteroidales bacterium
ACTAACCAAAACTTTTTTACATGAAAAAAATTAAACTAATCTTAACAGGTCTGTTACTTGTTTTGACCGTTGGTATTATCAACGCTCAAAATATTCAGGTAACAGGGACTGTTACTGATGCCAACACAGGGGAGCCTGTTATGTTTGCATCGGTTATGCTGAAAGGTACAGTCGTAGGGGCAGCAACAGATGAGGGTGGAAAATACACCATAAGCTCTCCGGCAAACGGAATCCTGGTTTTCAGTTATATTGGCTACACAACTGTAGAAGTGCCCGTAAACGGACGCACAACAGTAAATGTAACAATGAGACCAGACGCCGTTTATCTGGAGGATGTGCTCGTAGTTGCCTACGGTACAACAAGAAAAGAATCATTTACTGGTTCTGCCGAGGTTCTCAAAGCTGAGAAAATCGAAAAGAGAACTGTATCCAATGTAACCAAAGCTATTGAAGGTTTGGCAACAGGTGTGCTTGTTACATCAGGAACAGGTCAGCCAGGTGAAGGTTCTAACATTATTATCAGAGGATATGGTTCGATCAATGCATCAAACACTCCTCTCTATGTTGTTGACGGTATTCCTTACAATGGTAGTATTGCAGCTATTAACCCTGCAGATATCGAATCAATGACCATCCTTAAGGATGCATCTGCCGGAGCACTTTATGGTGCCCGTGGTGCAAATGGTGTAATCATGATTAATACCAAAAGGGGAGCAAAAGATGGCGAAAGAGTAAAAGTTAACTTCAGAAGCGTATGGGGAGTCTCTTCACAGGCTATCCCTTCTTATGACCTTCTTGATGCAAATGGCTGGATAGAATACCAGTATCAGGCATTCAAGAATGAAGAGACCATTATGAAAGGTGTTAACCCTGCTGTTGCAGGTCAGACTGCTATCCAAATGATGCTTACTGGTCCAAGTAAGGTTTTTGGTCTTAATGAGCAGTATAACCCTTATAACTATCCTCTTGCTGACCTTATCGATACTCAGACCGGTAAAATCAGAAGCGATGCAACTCTTCGCTATAATGACAACTGGATGAAAGAGGTAACAGCCAGCAATCCAATCAGACAAGACCACGTTCTTACAGTTACCGGAGGTAACGATAAAGCCAAGTACATGGGTTCTGTTGGTTTCCTTGATGAAAAAGGTATTCTTATGACCACCGGTTTCAAGCGTTACTCCGGAAGGGCAAACGTAGAGGCCAAACCTGTTGAATGGCTTAAATTTGGCTTAGGTACCAACTTCGCCCAAACAACAAGTAACTTCCTTAGTGCTACAGGTTCTGCAACTTCAAACGTATGGTACTCTTGTATGCTGATGGCTCCTATCTATCCAATTTATGAACTTGACGCTAACAATCAGCCAATTCTTGATGCCGCCGGCAAGAAGAAATTTGACTATGGACAAAACCGTGCCTCAGGTGCACAGCAAAACTATAACAGTATTGCAACACTTTATGATGACAAATTTAAATCTGTCAACTCAAGTGTAAGCGGTAGAACATTTTTTGAGCTTCTGGACTTTAAAACAGGTCCGATTGCAGGTCTTAAGTTATCTGTAAACCTTGGTTTTGACTTTATAAACCAAGAGCAGCACAACTATGAAAACCCTTACTTCGGTAATGCTGCAGGTTCACAGGGTCGTGCTTACAAATATAGCCGTAACACCTTGTCTTCAACTTTCAACCAACTAATAACCTATAAGAGGACAATTGCTGACAAGCATAATCTTGATTTTCTTGTTGGTCACGAAAACTATCAGTACAAATTCAACTACCTTATGGGAGCAAAATCAGGTTTCCCTTTTGGTGGTCTATATGAATTGAATGCGGCAGCTACAGTTATCACAGCAGGTTCATATGAGGATAATTACACGATTGAGTCGTTCCTGTCAAGGTTGAACTACAATTTTGATGACAAGTACTACCTCTCAGGTTCATTCCGTCGTGACGGATCTTCACGATTCCACACTACTAACCGTTGGGGTGACTTCTGGTCAGTGGGTGGTAACTGGAGAATAAGCCAGGAATCATTTATGCAGAGCCTGTCATGGGTTAACAACATGAACATAAGAGCCAGTTTTGGTGTTCAGGGTAATGATGCTGTTGGAGGATACTATCCTTATCAGGCACTTTACGACCTTGGATTCCCGAATGCAGGTATGAACGGTGCTGTTGTTGCTTCAATTGCAAACAACGATCTTAAATGGGAGAAAAACGAAAACCTAAACATTGGTTTTGACGCTAGAATTTTTGACAGAGTTTCAATCTCTGCGGAATGGTACAAAAGAGTGACAAAAGATATGCTTATGGCCTATCCGCTTGCTATGTCAACCGGTTTCCTCTCTTATCAAAAAAATATTGGAAGCATGCAAAACACCGGAGTCGAAGTTACTGTAGGTGTTGATCTGGTTACAAGTAAAGATCTCAGATGGTCACTTACATTAATGGGTTCTACTGTTCAGAATAAAATTCTCAACCTGGCTGACAAACCTGAAATTACAGCAGGTAACTATATCACCAAAGAGGGAGAGGTTCTTAACTCGTTTTATCTTCCAAAATCTGCCGGTGTTGATCCTGCAACAGGATACCAGCTTTACTGGGTATGGGATACTGCCGCAGATGGTACACGCAGTGAGGAGTACATTACTGCCGACAGAGCAAAAGCAGCAGC
>CAYGID010000166.1:0-2664 GCA_964349835.1 uncultured Bacteroidales bacterium
GGAATATTATTATTAACGATCGAACTTTCGGGAGATAGGGCGCGATGCACAAATTGTATGCATTATTTGTAATTTATTTTTTCTATGCTGCGGGGCTTATATCTGCTGCAGGAATCTCTGTTTATGGTCAGAGCAAACCCGATACTACACAAAGGGTAAAGCTTGATTCTGTAACAGTTACAACAGATACAAGAAGGGCTCCTCTGTCGGGAAGAGTATTTGCGGTGGGGACTCATATAATTTCTGCATCTGAAGGCTCAATAGCTCAAACGGCAATGAGCTCTCTTGCCGATTATTTCAGGGCAGAGAGTGCCGTCTATCTCAAAGAGTATGGCAAAGGAATGTCCTCTTTTATCTCAATAAGAGGTACATCCTCTTCTCATACAACTGTTTCATGGAATGGTATGAGTCTGGCGCTCCCCACAATGGGGCAGACAGATCTCTCCCACATTCCTGTCTATTTTTTCGACAAAATGGACCTCCATATTGGAGGAAACTCTACCCTTTACGGTGACGGAAGCATTGGCGGAAACATATCTCTTGCAACAGCACCTCACTGGAGAGAGGGGGTTAGCGGCGACATTACAACATCTGTCGGAAGCTTCTCAACTCTCTTTACAGGAGCCACAGTCAGGTACTCAAACATCAAGACAGAGAGCAGAACCAGCATTTTCAGAGGTTCGGCGGTAAACAGATATGCTTTTGAGAACAACACTAAGGCGGGAAGGCCTACAGAGTACCTAAATAATTCAGGATATGAAAATTACGGAGTGCTTCAGGAGATACATCACAAAATTGGTAAAAGCTCGCTCCTCAATTTCAACCTCTGGTATCTGGACTTCAACAGGCAGATTCAGCCTTCGGTAGCACTCAATGACAGACCGGAGACATTCGCATCTATTTACGACAAAAACTTCAGGGCATCTCTCTCATACAGCGGACTCCTCTCGAAATTTTCTTACGCAGCAAGGGTCTCCTATGCATACGATCACGAGAGATACAAAGAGGATATTATTGCTGCATCAAGAGTTTTAGCCTCTGCCGAGGCGGGCTATTCAACAGGCTCGGGGAGAGTCTCTTTTAAAAGCGGGGTAACGGCAGAACACATCTCGCCTCAGGTTGACTCATACGCTGATTCAATAACCGAGCAACGTACATACATCTATCTCCTTGCAAAAGTTGCTCTCACTAATAACCTTGTTGCATCGGCAGGAGCCAGATACGGTATGGTAACAGGCAGCGAAATTCCCGTAATGCCCTCATTTGATTTGCTCTACATACCATTAAAGACAAATAACACACAGCTCTCTCTCAGGGCCGCCGCCTCAGTAAGCAGCAAAGTACCGTCGCTTAATGACAGGTATTGGGGAGGAGTACACTCATACCTGAAAAGCGAATCTTCAAAGACAGCCGAGGGGGGGGTAAACCTCTCCTGGTTTAGTGGCCGCTCTTCGCTTGATATGTTTGTGACTGCTTACATAAGCGAAGTAAACGACTGGATTAGGTGGCTCCCTGCGGGAAGTGTGTGGAGGCCTCAGAATGTGCCTGAGGTAAACTCAAAAGGGGGAGAGGCCGGGGCCATGCTTACAGCTGCATTGGGAGAGTGGAGCCTTAAAACAGGATTCAACTACAACCTTACCAATGTGGTTATGAAAAAGAGTCTAAGGGCAGAGGACCCCTCTGTGGGCTACCAGCTGGCCTATCAGCCAGAGCATTCATGGAGGGCATCTGTTACTGCAGATAAAGAGCCGTTCTCACTCTTTGCGAGAGTTGCCTATACCGGGGAGAGAACAACCCTCGACATTTTTGACCTGCTCCCTTCCTACATTCTTACCGATATTGGCGCCTCTGCGAAAATCAACATTAACAAATATAAATTTACACTTAACACCACAATCCTAAACCTGTTTGACACCAATTATCAGAACGTAAAGTTCTATGCGATGCCCAAAAGACATTGGCAGGTGTCGGTCAGATGGAATTTTTAAACTTATTTAACTGATATGAAAAGACATTTTAAAAGAGGGCTTTTAGTAGTCCTGGCAGCTATTGCGCTGGTTTCCTGTACAAAAGATGATAAACCGATTGTAATTCAACCGGAGAAAAAGGTAATTGTAATTAATCAAGGGAACTTTACCGAGCACTCGGCAAGTCTCTCTGTGTATGACGAGGTTACAGGGACAGTCCAGAACAGGGTATTTGAGAGCGCAAACGGAATTTCAATAGGAGCCACAATAATATCAGGAACACTTTCAGCTGACGGAAAAGCATATTTGATTTGCAACAACCCAGATAAAATCGAGATTATTGATGCAAAAACTTTTAAGATTGCAGAGAACTCACTTACAAGCGGATTGGAGTCACCACGTAATGCCATTGTGTATCAGAACAGGATTTATGTCTCTAACTGGGGGTATGATTATATAGTAAATTCATTCGGGTTCTGGGAGTTCAATAAATCGTATGTCTCTGTTTATGATCTGAATACCAAGGCCTTCATTAAGAAAGTACTGGTAGGTACAGATGCAGAGGGTATGGTTATATACAACTCTAAGCTTTTTGTAGCAGTCAAAGAGGGAGTAGCTGTTGTAGATATTGTAAATGACAATATGAGCCTCTTCACAACTATTAAGCCTGCCGGAATTAACGGAGGTGCAAAATACA
>CAYGID010000167.1:0-2645 GCA_964349835.1 uncultured Bacteroidales bacterium
AATGTTTTCACAGGCTACTGAATGTTTAGGGTTGCTTTATTCGAAACAGGAAAATTAGCGGGTTATCCATCTCCGTTACCGAATCGCGTAGTTGCCGCATTCGCTCTCCGAAAGCGGCATTGAGGTATTCTATCTTGTTATACTCGCTTTTCCAGAAATACTTAAAGCTTTCTGCCGGCAGCCAGTTTACTACGTGGTCTCCCTGAATTGTGAGTCCGGTAGCAGGTCGATAGGGGAATGATAAGATTTTTATGTCATACCCCAAAACTACAGACCTGGTTGTTTTGTTGTATCTGACCCAATAGTCTTGTCCGTTGTCAAATTTTAACAGTAAGTCGTCGGGCAAATGAATAATGGCTTCGGCACCCTTTGAATAGGAGTTCTCTGATCCAGATTGAGCACTAGCTGTAGAATGGGCTTTGGACCTATCACCGTATTTGAGATAGTCGGGCATTTTTGCTCCCGCATAATGTATTCTATATTTGGGGTGCATGGCTTCAGACTTTGAAAAATAAAAAATGGAGTCCATGCTGCCATATATAAGGTATACCGAATCGCCACATTGAGAGTGGTAGTTTTTTATCGCCCAGCCCCTATTACACTCGACTCCTTTGAAGGGGAGAAACGGTTGTAATTTCTTTCCCATGGTGTCGGTCTGAAAGAGTAGAAATGGCCCCCTGATGCTCTTACCCAGATTGTTTACATAGTAGAGCGATTCGTCCTTGAACGAAATGAGCTCATGACACCAAAGTTTTGATAAACTGATATTTCGTTGGTAGTTTCCTTCTAAATCGTAGAAGAGAGCCTCTCGCTTTCCCATATCCACTACGATAATGTTATTCTCGGTCACGGTGGCAGTAAGAATCTCAGTATACTCACCGGGTCCTCTGCCCGGTTTGTGGAGCTTAAAGAGAAATCTGCCCTCTTCATTGAAAACGATAATGCATTTCTGCATTTGATCGACAATGTAGATTCGGTGGTTTTGATAGAATATCTGATCGACTTCCCCGATCAGAGAGTTGGCGTTGGTTTCGAGTGCCACAATGTTAAAGAAGGAGGAGTCGATGACATCGGAGATATCCAAAACCTTTTCCGACTTGCTAAAATCGATCACGATCTCTTGTAGCGGCTCAGACGGTTTCTCGGTCTTGCATCCGAATAGTAATATAACTGTAATAGCAATTAGTAATTTTTGCATAATATTCACAGTTTTTGGGTTAAAGATGATTAATCTTCGAGATACTCCGGCATCAGACCGACGCGATTATGGCTGATGCCGAAGTATCTTTCGAAAAGTAGCGTCAATTAGGCTGTGGGTTGATTTCCATGCAGGTGAATATGCTACACCCTTCTCCAGGAATATCACATAAGTTTTTTGCGCCTTCCTTCTTTAAGTAGTCTACATTTAGCGTGCCTTCTACTTTCACGCCGGACCATACTGCTCCCACACCCGCATTGAGATCTTTGTACAATAAACATGATTTTGGATCTACACCCCTGGTGCAGAAGTAAAAAGGATTTCCTCCATTCTCATTGCAAGCTATTTGCGTCCCGCTTCCATTACTTCCCGAGGCAATCACCCCGTTCATAAAGGCGTTGCTGCGGATGCCGTAATCGTTGAGGGCATTTTGAAAATTGGCGGCCATCATCATAAAGAGAAGGAGCGCGCCTGTCATTACTTTTTTATTGGTTTTCATCACTTGTAGTTATTGTGGTTAATACGATTTATACACTTGGTATTGTCTGTTGATGCTATAGAAATTTCTTCGTTTCCGACGGACGGTTACATGCTGCACCTCTAACCGAGCCACATCCATGCAGTAGTCCAGTCGCCAGAACTGCAGCCTGAAGGGCGGATCCTGCGCGGCATTGCGGTTTTGCATGCAGATTTGCGGATGGATCTTCATGGCTGCAGTGGACGACGTAAGGGGTTTGAGAAGTGTATCGGTTGGCGTAGCCAGTTCTTTCAGCTCTTTTTTCAGGGTGGTGTCGTTTTGCCATACCCGGCAACGTTGGTTGGCATAGCCTCCCAGGTAGAGCAGGTAGAGGAGTGCCACCACGAGCGCCCCTTTGGCAAAGCGGGTTTGGAGGAGGCGTATATAGTCCGACATCAGCATATGATATTTTGCATTGTGTGTAGAAGCTACTTTATCCCGATTTAAAGAACCTCTTTGCTGGTTTTCTTTTCTGAGAAACAGGTTTCGATGCATTGTTTAATAAATACGCCCATCAGTACCAAAGCCAGCAGCATAAAAGGAAAGTGCCATACGATATGATCCATGTGCGGATGTATAAAAGCATGTCCCTTAAAAATAAAGAACCACGAAAGCGGCCCGGCGAGTGAAACCCACAGGGCGGCTATCAGGGCCTTATATTCCGGAGATGCCCATGCCAGTATTGCATAAATACCGTCCATACGTCGCTTTGCAGGCTTTGGGCAATCTGACTGTCGAAGGATGTGCCGCTGCCAAAGGTGCGTTTTTGCAAACTATGGAAGATAAATTCCCAACCTTTGGCCAATGATCCCTTCTCGAAAGAGAGTTGCACCGACAGGAGTGCCATCACACTGATAACACCTGCCAGCGCCCCGGAGGCGCCTGCGAGAAAACGGCGCAAAAAGAGTTTCCAACCCCAATCCTGATCGA
>CAYGID010000168.1:0-2617 GCA_964349835.1 uncultured Bacteroidales bacterium
TAAGCAATGTCCTTGATTACCAAGCACTTTGCGATTTTAAGTGACAAACTCAAGAGCTTGATTTCCCCTGCGCTCCCGCAACTACAGGATGAGTCCGTACAACAATGTGATTTACTGCTTTCCGTCATGCTCAACACTTCTTTTCTTTAGTGAAGATTATTATTTCGGCCAAAATCATTTACCTGATTCTTGGATTGACGTCATTCACCACTGAGGCATCCTGCAGCCATGGTATTGCGACAAAATTGTCTCCACTAATTTCTTTCACCTTATTGATCCATGGTATCTCAGCTTCTGCACGTGCCCTGAGCATGGTACTTTCTGTTTGCGTCATTGCTAGGCATTGATTAATAACCCACCATTTATTTTCAATCCCGGCTCTGCTAAGATCCTCCCGAAGTCTCATAGCTTCAAAAACCGGGGTAGCTTCGGGCAAGGCAACAATTATGACTTCGGTTTGTCTTTCGTCACGGAGTCTAGGCAAGAGTCTCTGAACCGAAATGGGCGTTTCACCCTTGGTTCTTTGTACTTCTCTATGATAACTGAGGGTCGAGTCAAGAAGCAGGAGAGTATGCCCAGTTGGTGCTGTGTCTATGACTACAACCTCATTCTCAGCTTTATCAACTATCTCAGCGAAAGCCCTGAATACAGCAATTTCCTGGGTGCAAGGAGACCGCAAATCCTCTTCCACATAGGCAACATCATCCTCGCTCATGGTCTCGCGAGCCTTGCTTAGTACCTCGTTCTGGTAATTTATTAGTTCCTGCTTTTCATCAATGTGGCTGAGAGCAATATTCTCGGCACCTGCAAATACATATTTCAGATGGTCAGCTGGATCGGTTGAAGTCAAATGCACTTTAACACCTTTTCTAGCTAATGCCAAGGCTAACGTGGCAGCTATTGCGGTCTTGCCAACCCCACCTTTTCCCATAGTGAAGATGACCTTTTTACCAGAAATGTAGAGGTCTTCAATTAGCAGCTCAATCCCGTTCAGGACTGGCCGTTCAGTCTGCGAATCTTGGCTTAGAAAATCATCATACTTTAGGAAAGCCCTAATGTAATCCAGTCCTAAAATATTATAGGTGCGAAGCGGTATAGTGTAGGTGTCAAACTCCTTTAATCCTGATGGAATCTTTCCTAAAGCATACTGTTGCTTAGAAAATATCTTTCGCGACAAATCATCAGTCGCTACACCCAATACCCCGTTGATAACTAGCAGTTGGTTTTTAATTCCC
This sequence comes from uncultured Bacteroidales bacterium, assembly GCA_964349835.1. Lineage (GTDB taxonomy): Bacteria > Bacteroidota > Bacteroidia > Bacteroidales > UBA4181 > JAQVSH01. The sequence goes on from CAYGID010000168.1 coordinate 1,236, forward strand.
AACTCACTTAATTCTATACTAGACCGCTCCGCCTCTAGCAGCGGTGTTTCTTCGGGTCTGGAAACGAGTATTAGTGTGGTTTTAGCTGTATCAGCGAGGTTTATAACCGCATTTTTATACATGTCTCTTTTTTCCTGCAGTCCAGCGAGTTGGCCTAAGCATGAGGCGCCATGGGTACTTTCCGCGATGAAATTACTCCACGCTGAAGGTAGTTGCAACATGCGTAAGGTATGCCCGGTCGGCGCAGTATCGAAAATAATATAGTCGTATAGGTCCTCGGTTGTCTTATTAGTGATAAAGTTGGAGAACTGGTCAAAAGCAGCTATTTCAACCGTGCAAGATCCCGACAGTTGTTCCTCCATATTGGCGATTACGCTATCCGGCAGTTTACCTCTATAAGGCCCGACGACTGATTCCCTATATTCTCGGGCGGCTTCTTCTGGATCCAGATTGGCTACTACCAGCCCTGGCACTCCATTAATAGGCACACCTTTACCATCTAGCTCGGTCGCAAATACATCCTGCAGATTAGAGGCGGGGTCGGTGCTAATCAGCAACACCTTGTTTCCGCCATCAGCCAGGCTGACCGCTACTGCACAAGCCAGGGAGGTTTTACCGACACCGCCTTTCCCGGTAAAAAACAAATATTTGGTGAGCCTTATTTTTATCAAATCAAATGATTCGAGTTGCTTACTCATATTAACAGCAGCCCTTCGGTCCACAGCAACCATCTCCCCTTGTTACTGGACTTGATTTTATTTCTATTCCCAACCATTTCTCGATTTCTTCATTAGTCGGGTATTGCTTGGTTTTTGCCACCGCACCCTCCACAAGAGTCACCGGCAGAATTTCCGCGCCTTCTTTTTGCAGAAGGTCTCTTATAACTTTATTCGCGATAAAATCCTGCGGTTCATTAGATAATCCGTGCCTTCTGACAATAATCCCTTTATCCTTTAAGGAATTAATAAGTGTGGCTATTCTCATCAGTTCCAGATCTATAGTTGGTCCACATACACCTGTAGAACAGCACATGGCAGGATCAAAAATATCGATATTTTTCACTTAAAGTCCTCCTCATATTGATCATTTACATTCATCGCTGCAACGCTTCTCATAATTACAATTCTTCTTATTGGTTATCTGGCTAATAAAAGTAATGATACTGTCTGTCTTCTCTTTATTAAGTGTATATCGCATCCATGCTCCATCGCGCCGCGCGTTAACAAGCCCGCATTCTGATAACATTTTCATATGATAACTGAGAGTGGCTTGCTTAATGTCCAGACTATCTAAAATATCACACGCGCAAATCTCTCCACACGAAATCATATCTATTATCTTCAACCGCGTTTCATCTGAGATAGCTTTCAGCACAGGAATAT
>CAYGID010000169.1:0-2591 GCA_964349835.1 uncultured Bacteroidales bacterium
ATGTTTACAGTAAAGACGTTAGCGATCCTATAGGAGGCTACAAGAAAAACATCATCAACATCATGATCCATTCACTGTCACATGTCATTCGTACTGTGTATGGTGAAATCCCCACAGCTGTAGCTGAAGGACTATTGACTAAAGATGCATACTGTAATGCTCTTTATGAAGAGAGTACCGTCAGTCCTCTGTCGTTCATGGATTATGTAGAAAGTATTCCCCGTGTAATCGCTGGTACTGAAACTAAAATTCCTCATGGTGTATCTTATCCTGTACTACAGCCTATCGCTATTTACGATGAGTTGTTAGCTCGTACTAATGAACTGTTGGTACGTTTATTAGCTACGGATAAGTTTATTGCACCTGGTGGAGCATTCCTTCGCTCTAGTAGTGAAAAGGAGTAATTTGTCATGCCTATTGTAGACCCCAGTAGTATCGTCATTAAACAGGACATCAAGTTTAAGTCCTTGAGTGATCACGATACCGTAGCTTGGGAAGGTACTGTCGCTGGATTTCTTAATTACGATGCAGCTAAGACTATGGAAGATATCCTACCTTACTATCGTGAAGCTAAGAAAGCTATCACTGACTTACCTCCTATCGAAGAGTTGACCTTCTTTATCCTTAAGTTGGATGAGAATACAGCTATAACTAAGTATCGTGTCTTTGCACTGGAATATGTCGATCCCAGTACATTGCGGGTACAGGACGTACATAGTGATCTGTACTTTAAGGTATACGCTACTCCTACATCGGAAGTAGCTACGATCATCACTCTGTTGAAGTCACATGGTTATAATTGTTCACAGGTCACCAATATCACATAAGCTGGTATACCTACACCACAGTCCAGTAGTGTAGGTATACTTTTATAAATCACCCAAATACACTAGGAGTGTAGATATGTCTGATGAAACCAAGGATCTCGGAGAAGCTATCATCCCTGAGGTAATGGAAGAGACTTCTATCGATCCTGAAAAGGTCATCCCTTTTGGTGAGATCCCTTTCGGTGAAGGTATCCCTAATTTTGAATCTCAGAGCTTTAAAGCTCCTGAACGTCCTATGCCGGTATCCGATGGTACTCATTACATCATTAAGGTAGAGAACACTCCTATCTTTAATGCTACTGCAGCTTATCTGTATTGGGCTATCATCTTTTTCCGTAACATCCCTCAGAGTGAAGTCTTTCTGTTGAAAGCTCATGAAGGAGATGAGGGGCACCACCCTGAAGGTAGTCATTATTACTTTATCGGTAACTTTAAAGCACCGGATATCCAGGGTAATAAAGACGAATATGCGTACTTCAGTCATCCTTTCGAAGTATGGTCTTACGTCATCGCTCCCATGTCCAACTATCCTTACTGTGAAGTCATGATGAATCTTTATGGTGATGGTACTGGTCAGGGTATCAATGAAGAATATCGTAAGAACTATCTGGAAGGTCAGACTCTGTTCGATACTTCACCTACCAATATGCTCTATTGGGGTAATCTCTTTGAAGAAGAGAAATACTTCATGGATGAAGTCATCGTAGAAGAACCTACTCGTAAGTTCGATAAGTTCAAGAGTAAGTCTAGTAAGAAGAAGCAGGCTGAAGCTAATGCTAAGAAGAAAGACAATAGCCAGAAACCTGCTCGTTATTTCAGACAGGAAGTACACAACTCTGGTCTGGTGTTGAATACCAAGCAGGAAGCTTATGAGCGTTATCTTGCTTTCAATACCAGCTTTGAGCTTCTCTTTCCTGTAGAGAAGGAAGATGGTACCGAACTCCGTCTGAACTTCATTAGTTTGAATACCCCTGAATGTAGACTGTCTGCACTTGATCCGGTATTCGATCCTAATGTCCATGATGGTTGTCTGTACTATCACCAGATCAATCCATCTACATATAAGCTCACCTTGTTCACTAAAGCCCTGGAGAACGATACCACTCTGGCTTTGGAAGATACTTTACTCAATATAGGTAATGATCCTGATCCCGAAATGGATATCCATCGTGCAATTAAGACTAAGGTTCTTGGTGAAACCACCAGTATGGTTTCCTCTATCATCTTTGTGTCTCGTGCTATTTGGGATGGTATCATGGATCTGCAGGTAGTACCTACCGATACCGTAGAATCCGACAGTATTCATTAATTTAAATAAATCTATATACTACTGTAGTACCGTGATGGTACTACAGTAGTATATATCGTATCATAACCCTAAATGCAATCTACCATAATCCAAGACCTTATCTTCGATAGTATTAGCTAAGTCGCTATTCATACATCGATTCCAAGGTCTTCTATTCAATAATCTAAAGTATTGACGTTTAGCTTCTATCATCAGTCTTTTATAAGTATTCAACTGGGGATTCAAAGCATGTATACCGACTACAGCTTTTAATAACTCTAAGTCCTTCATAATGTCCAAGTATTCAAACTGACGTAATCCACTCAATGACCACTTGTATAAACTCTCATTACAACGATCAGTAATACTACTATTCAGTAATAAAGGACTATTCAAAAATACATTAGGATAGAGTCTATTCTCTTTGATGTTGTTTAACTCTACAGATAAAGACTTCATACCGTCACTATAACGTA
>CAYGID010000170.1:0-2586 GCA_964349835.1 uncultured Bacteroidales bacterium
TGTGTATAGCGGTTAAACAGTACCACTCATAGCGGTCTAATCAGTACCATGTCTAGCGATTGTAACAGTACCATTTTATCAGGCTGTTTTTCGAAGTAAAATTAGTATTAATTATTTATATTTTTATTTCTCATTGTATTTCCATCAAGTTCTATCCGATGGGCATTGCTGGTTATTCTATCCATAATTGCATCGGCTATAGTTGGCTCGTTAATATATTCGAACCATTTATTTACAGGTAGCTGTGATGTTATGATAACAGACTTCCTTTCAAAGCAGTCTTCAAGTATTTGTAAAAGAGCTAGTCTGGTATTTGTTGTCAGTGGCTGTAACCCAAAGTCATCAAAGATAACAAGGTCGTTTTTCTCTATCTGGTTGATTACTTTGATGAACGAACCGTCAATTTTAGACAGTTCTATCTTTTCTATAAATTTGTTCATTGCAAGATAAATTGTCCTTATTCCAAAGTGACAGGCCTGTCTGCCTAGGGCGCATGCCAAAAAGCTTTTCCCGCATCCGGTTTTTCCCGTTATTAAAAGATTTTCTGCTCTTTTCACAAAAGAACAGTCGGAAAGAGAAAAAACAGTTTCCTTTGAGAGGTTTCTTTCTGTTGAACACTTAATGTTCTCAAGGGTTGCATTGTATCTGAGTTTGCTCGTTTTGAGATACATCGTGGTTTTCTTGCTTGATCTTTCCTGAAGCTCGGCTTCTGTAAGTCTTGCCATAAAATACTCAATTGAAGGTCTTTCCTGCACTGGTAAAGATAAGGCAGATGTAAAAACAGAAGCCATACCATTTAGCCTAAGTGAATGAAGTTGGTCCAGTGTTGCTTGATTGTTCATATATCGATTTATTGTTAATTATAGTTTTCGGCTCCTCTGATGTTTGTATGTTCCGGCAAACGATATTCACACGCTTGTGTAGCATGGTTTTCGAGGTTCTTTTCTAATATGTTCTTAACGATAGTGTATGAGACTGTCGATCCTTGTCTGGCCCTGCTGCATGCAGCTTCTACTCTTTCTGAAGCGTACCTGTTGGTCAGCCTTATCAATCCCAGACAAGAGTTGTAGTTCTGTTGCATAAACATTCCTGTTTCCAGGATACTTTCTACAACAGATCTCGTACAAGGTCCAATTTCAGCAGCCTTTCTCAGATAATACTCTGCGTTGTACTCTTTACTCTTTTTATATGCCCTGTGATGTTCCGGCATATGTTCGAGGATTGTTGTATAACCACCCTCTGCATACTCCCGTTTGTGGCAGGATATGCGGGTTAATCCAACATATATTTCCACATCCTCACAGTCATAGGACAAAACTGCCTCTTTGCCTATATATTGATAAGGAACGCTATAATAATGTTTGTCCTCATTTAACTGTACATGGTAGGTCACATTGATTTTAAATTGCTTACGATACCGGAAAACAAACATATCTTCCGGAAGTTGCCGCAGAAAAGGCTTTTCCTCTGCAAGGAATCGCTGAAGCCTGCTGTGCGTCCGTCCCTGCATTATCCTGTTGTTATGGTCAGACACCAGCTCCATTATAAGTGTGTTCAAGGTCTCTATCGTGTATGGCTTTTCATTTCGGAGTCGAGCATAGACTCTCTGATAAACAATGTTTACATGGCTCTCAACACTGGCCTTGTCCTTGGGCTTTGCTACACGGGCAGCTATTAATGTAGTATTGTAATGGACACTCCATTGAGTTGCCGCATCTGTAAAGGAGGGCTCATATCTATCCGTTCGCCTAACCCATTGGGACATATTGTCGCTTTTAATACTTTCCGGAACGCCCCCGATAAAATTAAGGCATATACTTAAAGCATGGTAAAAGTATTCCTGCTTTGCACTCCTTAGTGCCATGACAAAAGTGTAACCGCTGTAGGGAAGGGTGCATATCAGCACCGGGCACTCTTTTCTTTCACCGGAAGAGCGGTCAAATATGTAAAGGGGATCTCCCGCAAAATCGACCTGTAGCTCATAACATGGTGTGTGTTGATTATGATAGGAGCTTTTCTTATTATCCAGATAATGATTTAGATAATGCTTGAATTGAGTGTACTCATAACCTTCCGGATTTTCTTTCCTGTATTCTTCCCACAACAATAACTTTGTAACTCCGATTTTACTAAGCTCTTTTGCATAATCTGGAAGTCGTTCTGACAATAAATCATATGATGGTGACCTCTTTTCAAATGAAACACTACTGTTAGTAAGAAGATTTGATAATCTCTCATCATCAAGGCTTAGAAGCTCGTCATAGAGCAAATTAAAGGATTTTACCTTGTTTATGTAACCGGAAGCTACGTTCCTGCCCATCTTCAACTCAGTACAAATCGATCGTTGAGAATGTCCCCGTTCCAATAACTGAATTAGTCTTCGTAATCTTAACATACAAACTGTTTTGTTGGCCATAACTTCCTTTGTTTAAAATAATAAACAAAGATATTTATGACTTTTTCGAAAACAGCCTGATCGATGATTTTTGTGGTACTGTTTGCTCCGCTACGAGTGGTACCGTTTAGACCGCTACGAGTGGTACCGTTTGCTCCGCTACTCTGGTATTGTTTGGTGCGCTATATTCA
>CAYGID010000171.1:0-2549 GCA_964349835.1 uncultured Bacteroidales bacterium
CAAATTTACAATGTACAAAAAATGGCAATGTTGAGTGTACAACTTTTGGCAATATCCAATGTACAGGTTTAACATTACATTTAACTATCTCTTTTTTTTTCAACTGTTTTTTTATTCTTTCTCAAGGAAAGTTTTCCGGTTGTCCATACGGTAACCGTTTCCTTCGAACCTGATCACCTCGCAACGATATAGCAGTCGATCCAGGATGGCTGTCGCTAACACTTCATCATCCAATGTCTCCGCCCACTGGCTGGGTGACTTGTTAGTGGTGATGATGATCGAGCACTGCTCATGCAGGTGATTGATCAGATTGAACAGAGCCACCGCTTCACTCTTTTGCACCGGGAACATCATGATGTCATCTATGGCAATCAGGTGTGCCTTGGTGTATCGCTTGTAGGTGCTCATTGCCGATGAGATGATCTCTTTCCTGTTGAGCACGCCTATCAGGTCTGCCATGGTGGTAAAATAGGCCCTATAACCTTTCTTGATGGCATCATTGACCAGTCCCCCGGCCAGGTATGTTTTGCCCGTACCGCTTGGACCCATCAGCACCAGGTTGTATAGCTGATCGACCCAGAGCAGCTCCCTGAGCTGTGTCATCTGCCTTATGCCGATGCTGCTCGAGGCCTTGTAATCGTACTCGTCAAGCTCGTGTGCGCGTGGCAGACGGGCCAGTTTAGTCCTGCGCCGGTAATCATTCAGCTGTCGCTGCTCTAGCTCTTTTATAAGCATGTTCTCCAGGAAGTCCGCGTATCCCGGTGTATCTATACTCGCCTGGTGAAGCATCGGCTGCAAGTTTTTGCTCAGGTATCCCAAACGAAGTATGCCGGCATATTGCTTCATGTTTTCTATCTGCTTCATATCTCCATGATTTGATCGTACCGGTTTATCTTGCTTCTCTCGGGGATGTATGCATCCGTGTCATACTGACTCGTTTGAACACCGTCATGCAACACGCTTACAACGGGCAAGGGCTTCTTCTCCCGGCGTTTTAACTCCCGGTAATGTGATGCGGCTTCTTTCAGGCAAAGGGCGTTGTAGAGCCCATTGTCGAGGCAGTAATCAAGTGCACTGCCAACGATCTCTTCACCATATTCGCCCATCACCTCCCTTATCATTTTCAGATTGTCTCTCAGGTAACGGGGCTTATACTTGTGTATCTCCTCTATGAACAGGTACAAAGTGTTGTTGCCCTTCCAGATCGATAGGACTTCCTGCTTGAAGACCTCAAGCCTGGAGTTCCGATCCCGTCGATAAGTTGTGCTACCGATTACCTTGCCTTTTTCAAGACTGACGGGGTGCTCGGCCAGAAGGATGCCTTGCCGGTTGAAAATCGAAAGGGTGCCATCCTTGACCTTGAGTAATACCTCCGGTCCCTTCCCGTTATAGGTGCCATATGGGACCCTGTAGAAGTTCCCCTTGTAACTGATTGTGTTATCTTTTCTCACCGTGTAGGTGGGAATCTCATCCCGGGGGATGGCTGGTGAGGGGCGAAAAAGGGAGAGATGCTCCTTTTCAATCAACCACACATCATGGGGTAAGCGCTTCGTCGTGGCATGTCTGGTGCCGTTCGCCTTGCGCTCCAACCAGCTCAGGGCTTCCTCGTTGAGGCGATCTATATCGTGAAAGGTACGCGCGCGAAGAAAGTTGTTTTTTACGTATCCTACCACGTTCTCAACCCGGCCTTTGCTCTGGGGATCGGCCTTGCGGCAGAACTCAACGCTGATACCACGTTCATCCCTGTAGCGACGAAAATCATCAGCCAGGAGATAATCGCCAAGGTTCTCACTTTTCAGAAACACTGAGTCCTGATCATAGAGAAGCTTCCCGGGGATACCCTCTATATACCCGAAGGCCTGTTCGTGAGCCTGGACGGCTGTTTTCCCGGTGAAGGGAGTTGTTTGGAAAAACACATATTTGTAGCGACTGCGTGACAGGACAAGGGCAAAAAAATAAACCCTGCGCCTACTGCCGTCCAAACGTCGCATCTGTGCTGTACCGAAGTCAACCTGCGCCTGGCTGCCATATGCAAACTCTTCTAGGGCTTCCGTCTGGCGGATCTTCTCCGGTACAGGGATCTTCTCCTGACGCCGCACGTGCTGGACAAAGTTGTATACAGTCTTGCTGTTCACCTTCGGCAAGTCGGGGTATTTCTCCTTCAGCCGGTCTTCTATCACTGCCGCCGGCAAACCATTGTCTATACTCAATAAGGAAAGAACGTCCGGGTAATATGGCGACAGAACAAGTTCGTATACACGCTGTTTCATTGAAAACTCATGAAACTCATCTTCACTCATCTTCTTGTACCTGGAAACTGTTCTGCGATCAATACCCAACTTTTTTGCAATTTTACTATCCGAATTGCCCGGATTACTGGAAAGTTCTTTAACTTCGTACCACATACGTACCTTTCTAAGGTCATGTATCTGAGTCTTCATAGTGTTTGTATTTTCGTGAACTACAAATATATGAAGACTCTTCTTTAACCCTTTTTATGTACATTGCATATTGCCAATTTCTGTACATTCAATCTTGCCGAAAATTGT
>CAYGID010000172.1:0-2469 GCA_964349835.1 uncultured Bacteroidales bacterium
TCTTTCAGGTAAAAACTTCGGTAGATGTCGGTGTCGGCAAAGAGGATAATCTCCCCACACTGGAGTGCATCCAGCCTTTTTTTTAGATAGCGGGCAATTCTCCAATTGTTGAGGTAGTTGAAAAAGTTAAAAAGCCATGCCCAAGGCAGTTTATTCACTGAGAAGAGCATAAAGGGAAAGTCGAGCACCATCAAATTATGGGTGATGACCCGCAGGTCGGGTTCTCTGCCCTGAACCACAGCCAGTTTGTGTTGGTACGACCTGTTGTCGGGGTTCCGCAGCCGAGTGATGTGGTCGAGGGGAGAGTTCATAAAGATGACCCTTCGCTCCTTAGCAAACTCTCTGGCCAGGTTTTTAATGGTAGAGTCAATCTCAATATCCCACGATTGGGGGGTGGAAATTACCAAAACGGGTTCTTTCTCCATTGTGCTCACTGTTTTTTGAAACGTTTGAATTTCTCTGCCAGAACCTCCTTGAGTGCTATGCGTTTGCTGATTTCACGGAATGAGAAGAGTGCCGAAAGAATAAACAGTGCAACGCCCACAAAGGTTGCATAGGGGAATCCCCAAAATTCGACTGCCACAAAGAGTCCTATTGCCATGAGCATCTGCACGGTAATCAGTATAAAGAAGGGGTTGTTAAAGCGAAATCCATATCGTTTGCGAACGATGGTATAGTATATCACACAGAAGAGGAGATGGGCAACCAGATAAGAGGCTCCAAGCCCCTCAAGACCAAAGAGGGTGTAACCCGCAACGGCAAACAGTAGAAAAATCAGGCACGATGAGAGTTCGACCATCAGGTAAAGGCGCGTATCGCCCTTTGCCATAAAGATATAGCCCAGCGACCAGTAGGTAACCTTAAAGAGAATGCCCAGGAAATACCATTTAATATAGAGAATGATAGGCATGAACTCGGGCGTGTAGAGAATACGCACCACCAAAGGAAGAAATGCCACAAAGGCCAGAATCAGCGGGGTAATCAGCAGCGTGGCAATCTCGACCTGCTGATTTACAGTCTGGCGCACCTTGTTGATGTCGTGGTGAATGGCCGAAAGACGGGGATAGAAGTCTACTATCATGGCGGTAAAAACCAAATTTACCGTCTGATTGGTGATGGAGTGCGCCGACTGATACAACCCCACGTCGCCCAGCCCTTCGGGGGTGTGGCTGATATAGGCATTTACCAGATAGTTTGCTGCATTCCAGGCAGCCGCACTCAGCGTGGTCATAATCCCCAATTTTACCATATCGCGCCCCTGGAAGAAAGAGTCTCTCAGGGTCAGCTTCAACGGTTGCACCTCAATATTGCGGGTGAGGTACCAACTGATTAGAAAGCCCGAAATGGCAGTGATAATCATAGCCGGGACAATCCCCTCCATTCCGAAAAAATAGTAAAGCGGAAGCGAGATGCATAATCCCACAACCGAGCCGAACACATTCGAACGGGCCATAAGCTGCAGTTTGCGCATCCCCTGAAGCATTGTATTGCGGGCAATGGCCTGGCTGTTGATTATAAAAGTTGCAGCGAGCCAGATAAAACTTGCGGTGTAATCTTTGGTTCCAAAGGTCCATTGGCTTAGCATGGGCGAGAGGGCCAGGGTGATTACAGTGCCCAACAGCCCCGAAAACCACATCCAACGTTTAAAGGTGATGGCAGTACGGCTGAATTCTGTGAGATTGCCCGATTCGGTAGCTTGCGAAATATTTCGCACGGCGCTGTACCCCAGCCCCATATTGGTGATGCTATTGATGATGGAGAGCGTCAGATTTAACATCGCACTGAACCCCATACCCTCCTTTCCCAGCAACACGGCAACCACCTTATTCCGCGCAAAACCAATCAAAATATTGAATACCTGAACACTGCCAAACAGGCCCGTAGCTTTGAAAATTTGTCGGTAGTCGTGTTTTTCGGCCATAGCAGATGCGGCTTGATTGGCATAAAGGTAATCAATGCAACGAAATTTCCTGATGGGGTAAAGCGCCAAAAAAAGTGGGGGTTGTCAACCGAATCTTGACAACCCCCGTCTCTTTCAATGGCTCTCGCTACGAGACGACCCGCAGCATGAGTTCTATACTATTTCTTTGATTTTTTTGCCGAAACAGATCTAATAACCATATCATTAGGTACGATAAACCCGTTTTGATCAAAATCGGTAATGTTAATAAACTGATCTTTTGCAATGGAGCCTGTAAACTGTTGGGTTCTGCCAAAAGCAGTTACCACAACGGTGTAGTTGGCCGAAGCAGGCCTGCCGGGTTCATCATCATACACATAATGGTGAATGCCTACCTCATAGGTTCCATCAGGAGCCTCACCCTGAGGCCAGAATACATTCTCGGGGCCAAATCCGTCGGTATCGTCAACATCGAGTTGGCCTCCCGAAGCAACCGACTGATTTTGATACCACAATTCATCGCCATTCGGGTCGGTAACATAGAGGTCAATGTCGGCTCCATTATTCCA
>CAYGID010000173.1:0-1248 GCA_964349835.1 uncultured Bacteroidales bacterium
ACAAATTTCGCATCCCCCACTCCGGAATTCGCGGAGTGAGGGCCTTACAATTCGTTTTTCGCGGTGAAAAAACATTTTATTCACCGCATATTTGCGGCATATAATTTGTATATTTACCGCAGATATATCATTAAGTGATGGCTACATATATTTACGAGCATAACAACTGGACAGATTTTTCGTGGCAGGATAAAGCCATAAATGTCGTATTTGGTGAGGTACGGCTTATGCAAGGGAAAATAATAGGACAAATGAACGCTTTGGGCTTTTCTACTAAAGAAGAGGCCACACTTACAGCCTTAACCTTAGACGTGGTAAAATCATCAGAAATAGAGGGTGAATTGCTCAATTATGAACAAGTACGTTCGTCCATTGCAAGACGTTTGGGCATCAACACTGCAGGACTTGTTCCGAGCAGCCGCCACATCGAAGGAGTGGTAGAAATGATGCTCGATGCCACTCAACGATACGCCTTACCTTTACACGAAAAACGCTTGTTTGGTTGGCATGCTGCGCTTTTCCCAACAGGGTACAGTGGACCATACTTAATAGAAGTGGGTAGATACCGCACCGGTGAAATGCAAGTGGTTTCGGGCGCCATGGGCAAAGAAAAAATCCATTATAAAGCCGTAAAGCCTGAATGGGTGAAAATGGAAATGGACAAGTTCCTGGATTGGTTCAACAACGAAACCCGACTTGACCCTGTTTTAAAAGCAGCCATCGCACACTTTTGGTTTATCATCATTCACCCCTTTGATGACGGAAACGGTAGAATTGGAAGAGCCATAGCCGATATGTTGCTTGCCCGTGCCGAAGGCAGTGGAGAGCGTTTTTACAGTATGTCAAGCCAAATCTTAACCGAACGTAAACGCTATTACGAAGTACTGCAAAAAGTGCAACATAGTTCAGGCGACATTACCGAATGGCTCGACTGGTTTTTGCATTGTCTTAAAAACGCTATGCTCGCCACCGAAAATACTACCCGGAAAATATTGCGCAGAGCGGAGTTTTGGAAAATTCATGAACATACCCCCATCAACGAACGCCAACGCTTTATCCTTAACAAACTCTTTGACGATTTTGAAGGAAAACTACAAACCTCGAAATGGGCTAAAATTGCCAAAACATCTACCGACACGGCATTACGTGACATAAAAGACTTAGTAGAAAAAGGTATTCTGCGACAAGCTGACGAAAGAGGACGAAATGCCAACTACGAATTAATAGATTTCCAATCGGAATAACCAC
>CAYGID010000173.1:1348-2428 GCA_964349835.1 uncultured Bacteroidales bacterium
AATTGTTTTGGTACTCTAAGGATATTGAGTAAATTTGCTCATGGTATTGAGTAAATTATTTCATAATGTACGAACGCTCTTATTTAAAGCAGGTTAAATCAAGACTAGAAGAGCCGCGAAAGTTTATTCAGGTCATTCTTGGGCCTCGCCAGGTGGGTAAAACTACTATGGTAAGCCAGTTATTGTCGCAATTGTCTATATCCTATCTATTTGAGTCGGCCGATGCTATCTCGGCAACTAACTCAGCTTGGCTAATGCAAGCTTGGGAGACAGCCAGGCTGAAAATGAAAGCCTCCGGAGCATCAGAATATCTGCTCGTGATTGATGAGATACAAAAGATCGATAACTGGAGCGAAGTTGTAAAACAGCAATGGGATAGGGATACTCGTGAGAATGTTACTATCAAGGTTATCCTGCTGGGGTCATCGCGCCTGCTTATTCAGAAAGGGTTAACCGAATCGTTAGCTGGACGTTTCGAAACATTGTATCTTGGTCACTGGTCTTTTGCCGAAATGGAATCTGCTTTTGGTTGGTCAATTGAGCAGTATATCTATTTCGGTGGATATCCCGGTTCTGCGGTGTTGATCAATGATGAAGAGCGTTGGAAAAACTACATAAAAGATTCACTTATCGAGACCAGCATTTCCAAAGATATTCTGATGCTTACCCGTGTGGATAAACCCGCATTACTTAAACGGCTATTCGAACTTGGCTGCCTATATTCAGGGCAGATTCTATCATATACCAAAATCGTAGGACAGTTACAGGATGCCGGGAATACTACGACTTTGGCAAATTACCTTAAATTATTATCCGATTGTGGCCTATTGGGAGGGATAGAGAAATATGCCGGAAGCGTAATTCGCCAACGGTCATCCAGTCCGAAGTTTCAGGTATATAATAATGCATTACTAACGGCACTAGATGACGAAACCTATTCAACAGCCATTGTGAATCCAAAACTGTGGGGCCGATTAGTGGAATCATCTGTCGGTGCCCATTTGCTTAATCATTCGGTTTCCGAACGCTATAATCTCCATTATTGGCGAGAGAGCCATAACGAAGTCGACTTCATACTTG
>CAYGID010000174.1:0-2419 GCA_964349835.1 uncultured Bacteroidales bacterium
ACTACCTGGGAGGTTGTGGTAACTCCAGTTGAGGCAACTTGGTGCAAGGTGACCAAAGATGCCGGCAATAACCGGTTCACCATTGCAGCCGATCCAAATCCCACCACCTCACCCCGGGGCCCTGCCACAGTAACAGTCACTGCGGGCACTGCGCCGCCGCTGCAAATTATCGTAAATCAGCGTGCAAACACGTCACAGGATAGTGAAGATTTCAATTATGGTGAGGAGGGGCGTTGGGATTGATCTGTTGATCAAACAGGCAATTACAAATAAGTGTTGATCTCTCCGGTAATGTTAAAATCGATGAGAAGTAAAAAAACAGATAGTTTAAATCTCGAGTTATTGTAAAGAATCTTATTTTGCCTATTTTTCCTCCCTGTCGCCAGAAGAGAAAGATTTGGTCAGAGAGAAGTACCATTATAAAAAGCAGACTGCCTGAGGGGCGGTCTACTTTTATCGGTTCTGAGCAGTCAGTTGAACTTCTTGACTATTCTGTGTGCAGTGTGAAACTGACTGACCATTTGGTATTAGCTTTCCATGAGGTAACCGTTTTGGTTGTCCATCCATTGATACCTTCCTCCTCCAGCTTGTTACTGAAAGTGGTGAGGTAGGTGCCGATGCTACCATTGCTATCAGAGGCCCCAAACCGGTAACTGCCGTCTGAAGGGTATACCTGGATAAAGGGTATATCCTTGAAGGCGAAAGAGGTGGTCTGTCTCCTTTTCAACTTACCATACTTGGGGTCTCCTGCCCTATCGTTATACCTGCTGGTGATATTCCGGGCCGTCCCTCTCAGTATGTTCCGTGATACTGCATCAATTTCGATGCTGATCTCCCATTCCGACTCCACCTTGTCGTAGCTTTCTTTCTTGGAATAACTACTGTTGGAAGTATAGATCACCTTGTTACCGGAATAGCTGGTAGTTCCTGTAGCGGAAGCGATGGGCACCACCGTTTCATCGGGGAAGCTGGCCGTGAAGAATCCACTGTAGTTGTTCAACTCGTTAATGGTCAGTTTGATTTTCCCGCTAGCAAACTCCAGTTTCTCTTCCAGCCGCACGGTCATGGTCACGTCACTCTCCTTGTTGAAAGGGTGATAGTAGACCACGAAGAGCATATCTTTCTTCTCCTGGAGTGCCGCTACCTCTTCATACTGATAGGAGTCGAAAAACTCATCCACAAAGATGATCTCCTTTTTTTCATTGTCGTAGCGATATAGTTCACAGATCTGTCCTTTGCCGCCATCCATTCCGCCTTCCACCTTGATGGAGAGGGTAACCTTGTCGGGTAGCTTGTAATCAGGATCAATGCTGATTCGTTCAATGAATGTGGAATAAGGTTTGGTACCAATAGGTTCATTACTTTTCACCTCATTCATGCTGTTGATGAACATCTTGCTGCGACCGATTCCCTGCAACAGTTCCTTTACACCGTTGGCACGGATATAATCCTTGAGAAAGATTCCATACTCGATGAAAAGATCGGGAAATGCATCATCGAATGCATCATACACAGAGGTTGCACCGGCTTCCTGTTGTTTATGCAGATTCACTATCTTGTCGTTGCCATAACGATTGGCCATCCAGCGGACCACCCCGGCCATTCCATAGCCGTGGGAACCCTTATCTTCTCCTTCCAGCGGTGAGAAACCCTCCAGAGGGCAAAACTGGTTCCCATATTGCACGGAGGAGATCCCCCCCACGTAGAGGCTTTCCGCCCAGACGGCTACAGCCTCATCCATCCAAAGGAAATCACCTCCCACAAACGATTTGGTTACCACCCACCGGGGATCGTAATAGTATTGCACGAAGTGGGTCATCTCATGCATGACGGTGCGCTTGATCTCCTCTTTCTCTGATAGCTTCTGGCTGTTGATCACCAGTGAGTTCCAATCACTGCTGTAGCGGGAGGGAATAAAATAGCCATAGGCATCCGCACCGCTCAGTTTCTTCACCTCCACCTGGATCTGTTTGTTCCGTTTCGCAAAACTGAATCCAATCGCTTCCAGCCGTTTGATGGCTTCCTCCACATGCAGTGCGATATCCCTGCTCTCTTCGTGATAGTAGCGGGGAGCGTACACCACACATTTCTTTTCCGAGGTGATGGCCCTGGTTTCTGAATCATCCGATTCCTGATAGTCCTTCACCAATCCCACGATCAGCTCGCCTGTCTCATCGGAGATTTCTTCAAACGGCTCCAGCTCAGCGTAGTAGAGATCACCCTCTTTCACGCCTTTGATCCAGATGGTGGATACACTCTCCTGCTGTGAACTGATCTCCACACCCGGTGCAGAGAAGCGGAAGTAGACATCTCCCTGGGATATCTCTGTATCGGTTGGCAGCTCTATCCTGAGGGGTTTGGTAAAGTTACGGGGAAGCTTCACCTTGTAGTAGGGGGAGGCCTCAAACTCATTCATCAC
>CAYGID010000175.1:0-2366 GCA_964349835.1 uncultured Bacteroidales bacterium
TAGGCATACATCACACTATTGATGTCGGTAGCAAACTCAATCCACGAACCCTTAAAAGGAATAATGCGGGCGGAATAGAGCTTTGTGCCGTTTGCATGAAGGCTCTGGCCAAAGAATACACCAGGGGAGCGATGCAACTGCGAAACGATAACCCTTTCGGCGCCGTTCACTACGAACGAACCCTTGGGGGTCATATAGGGTACCGTCCCCAGGTAAACATCCTGAATTACCGTGTCGAAATCCTCATGCTCCGGATCGGTGCAATAAAGTTTGAGTTTGGCCTTAAGAGGCACACTATAAGTAAGGCCCCTTTCGAGACACTCCTCAATGGTATAACGAGGAGGATCTACATAATAGTCTATAAATTCGAGAACGAAATTATTGCGGGTGTCGGTAATGGGAAAATTCTCCTGAAAAACCTGAAAAAGCCCCTCCTGTTTCCGATTCTCGGGAGTGGTACCGAGTTGGAAGAAGTCGTAAAACGACTTCAATTGCACTTCGAGAAAATCGGGATAATCCAACTGATTCCTCGTAGAGGCAAAATTGATTCTTTCGGTGCTATTAACTGACATCTGAAGTATGAATTAAAGTGAACTTGACCGATAATGACAAAAGGCCTAGAGTCCCGGAATGCCCGGGACTCTAAACCTGCGGATACCTTAAAGGTATTTTGTTATTTAAGTTCAACTTCAGCTCCAGCTTCTTCTAATTGACCTTTGATGGATTCAGCTTCTTCTTTCGATACACCCTCCTTAACGGGTTTCGGAGCCTGATCTACCAGATCCTTAGCCTCTTTCAAGCCTAAACCGCTAATCTCTTTTACCAGTTTAACGATTTGCAACTTGGCACCACCCGGCGCTTTCAGGATCACATCGAAAGTGGTCTTCTCGGGAGCAGCAACTGCTTCAGCAGCAGGAGCGGCTACGGCTACAGCAGCAGCTGCAGCAGGTTCAATACCATATTCGTCTTTGAGGATCTGAGCCAATTCGTTAACTTCTTTAACGGTCAGGTTTACCAATTGTTCCGCAAATGCTTTCAAATCTGCCATTTTATTGAATTTTAAAATTAAATAATCTAATAATGTTTGTTTTTGTAGCTCTTATTTTTCGGAAAGGGTCTTCACCACACCGGCCAAGATATTCTTTCCTGATTGAAGTTGCGAAAGAACCTTCCGTGCGGGCGATTGCAACTGAGCAACCAGGTCGCCGATAAGTTGTTCTTTCGATTTTACTGCCACAAGCGCATCGAGCTGATTTTCACCAATGTAGACGGACTCCTCAACATACGCAGCCTTAAGCAGCGGTTTGGGATGCTTCCTACGGAAGGCTTTAATCAACTTAGCCGGAGTGCTGGCCTCGTTTGTGAGTAAAATAGAAGTGGGGGTTTTCAGTATAGGAATCAACTCGTCGTATCCGTTAAGCCCAACAGTCTCGAGTGCTTTCGACAACAAGGTGTTCTTAACAACAATCATCTTAACCTCCTTTTCGAAGCAGGTGCGGCGCAAAAGCGCAGTATTCGCTGCATTCAAATCGGCTGTATCGGCAAGATAAAAATGTTTGTAGTTGTTGAGTTCTTTTACCAGACCCGCAATAATTTGATCTTTTTCTTCTCTAGTCATAATCTGCGATTCAAGGTTAACTACTCTTCTACCGACTTAACGTCCACTTTCACACCCGGACTCATGGTGGAGGAAAGAAAGATACTCTTCACATAGGTACCTTTTGCAGCAGCGGGTTTGAGCTTAAGAATCGTATTCATGAACTCCTTGATATTATCCACAAGCATGTCGGGCTCGAATGAGACCTTACCCACAGAGGTGTGAACAATACCAAACTTGTCGACCTTAAAGTCGATCTTACCTTGCTTAACTTCTTTCACAGCCTTACCGATCTCCATGGTAACAGTGCCGCTTTTGGGATTAGGCATCAAACCACGGGGACCCAGAATACGACCTAAGGCGCCAATTTTACCCATGACCGACGGCATCGTAATGATAACGTCGACATCGGTCCAACCGCCTTTGATCTTCTCGATAAACTCTTCCAAACCTACATGATCGGCACCGGCAGCAGTAGCCTCCTCCACCTTATCGGGGGTACAGAGTACTAACACGCGAACCTCCTTACCGGTTCCATGAGGCAGAGAGACAACACCACGAACCATCTGATTGGCTTTACGAGGGTCAACGCCCAAACGGACATCGATATCGACCGAAGCATCAAACTTCACCGTGGTTATCTCTTTCAACAAGGCAGCAGCTTCCGTCAACTTATACACTTTGGAAGGTTCCATCTTCGTAAGCGCCAACTTCCTGTTTTTAGTAAGCTTTGTCATCTTTCTCAGAACTTTTATTATTTGTTGAGGGG
>CAYGID010000176.1:0-2360 GCA_964349835.1 uncultured Bacteroidales bacterium
CCACCCGTTTGGCATCGGGCGAAAGTTGCGGATTCTGCACCTGGCCGGGCGTTTGCGTAAGCTGAACCCTGCCCCGGTGAATATCCGAAAGGTAGAGAAGTCCATCGACCACCACCACAGAAGGCCGGGCCATAATCTGAGGCGTAAAGGGTTGCGATTCTCCACTCTTAATGTCGACCTGCCGGAACTGCCGGCTTCCGGCATCCTGAATAATATAACTGCCTGCACCTGCCGCCTCATCGAACCGGGCTTCCGGAAGCGAAACCAGAATTCCGGCAGCCACAGGGTTCCGCATCTGATCGAGGGTAAGGAGCGAATCGCCCGTTTGGGCAGAGAGCAGAGAGGAGCTCAGCAGGAGAGGAAGCAAAAACCGGAAATTGATCATTTCGAGTACGGGATAAGATTGTCCAAATTGCCATTACTATTGTCCAAAGGTACAAAAAGAAGCCTTTTATGCAGGTTAGGCCACCATCCGAACATTGTAACCTCCTGAATTTTTCCATAGATTTGCTACCGACTCTTTCACTAACCTCCTTTGGGAATGAAAAACCTTCTTCTTTTGTCGGCTCTTTTTTTGGCCCTCACCTTGTCGGCTCAGGATTATCCTATTCAACCGGTTCCCTTTACCGACGTGAAACTAAACGACTCCTTCTGGGCACCCCGAATTGAGAAAAACCACAAAATTACCATCCCCATAGCGCTGCAATATTGCTACAAAACGGGCAGGGTCGATAACTTTCTGGTTGCCGGAGGATGGAAAAAAGGGAAGTTTGCGAGCGAATACCCCTTCGACGACTCGGATGTGTTTAAAATTATTGAGGGCGCCAGCTTCTCGCTCCAGACCTTCCCCGACAAGGAGATGGAGGGGCACCTCGATGCGCTCATCTACTATATTGGCAAAGCGCAAGAGCCCGACGGCTATCTCTTCACCAACCGCACCATTAATCCCGACAGCTTACACCAGTGGGTGGGGAAAAAACGGTGGGAGAAGGATCCCGATCTGAGTCACGAACTCTACAATCTGGGGCATCTCTACGAAGCGGCCACAGCCCATTACCAGGCCACCGGCAAACGCAACCTGCTCGACATCGCCATCAAGAGTGCCGATCTGGTGTGCAACGACTTTGGCCCCGGGAAACTCGATCTGGCACCGGGCCATCAGGTTATCGAGATGGGGCTGGTAAAACTCTACCGGGCAACAGGCAACAAAAAATATCTCGATCTGGCCAAATTCTTCCTGGAGTGCCGTGGCCGGGGCAACAACGCCAAACTGGGCTCCTACGCCCAGAATCATGCACCTGCTGCCGAACAGGTTACCGCCGAAGGGCATGCCGTACGCGCCATGTACCAATATGCGGCCATGGCCGATGTTACCGCCCTGATGGGGGGATATGCCCTGGCAATGGAAAAGCTTTGGGACGACATTGTCTATAAGAAATACTACATAACCGGTGGCATCGGAGCTGCCGGAGGGCACGAGGGCTTTGGCGCAGATTACGACCTGCCCAATATGTCGGCCTACAACGAAACCTGCGCCTCGATAGGCGAGATCTACTGGAACCATCGCCTCTTTCTACTGAACGGCGATGCCAAATTTTATGACATCCTTGAACGTACCCTCTATAACGGAATGATTTCGGGCGTCTCCCTTTCGGCCGACCGCTTCTTCTATCCCAATCCGCTCGAATCGAAGGGTCAGCACGCCCGCAGTGCCTGGTTTGGTTGCGCCTGCTGCCCCAGCAATGTCTGCCGCTTTATCCCCTCCATCCCGGGCTATATCTACGCCAGGAAAGAGAACCGCCTTTACGTAAACCTCTTTATGCAAAGCGAAACCGAGGTGGCTCTCTCTTCGGGCAAGGTGAAACTGCAACAGACCACCGACTATCCCTGGAAGGGCGACATTGCCATTTCGGTTAGCCCGGCGAGCCCCGGAAACTTCCAGATGGCTATCCGCATTCCCGGATGGGCCGTAAACCGTCCGGTGCCCGGAGATCTCTACCGCTATGCCGAGTCGGCTCCCGAGCCCTTTACCCTCACGGTAAACAACCAAAAGGTACAATATACCATGGAATCGGGTTACGCCATTGTTGACCGCGCCTGGAAAGCGGGCGACAAAATAGCCTTGTCGTTCCCGATGCCCATCCGCAAAGTGTTAGCCCACGAGAAGGTGGTGGCCGATAAAGGCAAGATGGCCATTGAGCGCGGACCCGTTGTCTACTGCCTGGAGTGGGCCGACCAATCCGACAAAAAGGTACTCAACCGAATGGTGCCGCAAAAAACGAAACTGACCTCTCAGTTCCGACCGGAACTGCTGGGCGGTGTAGAGGTAATCACAGGCCAGGCCGTTGTGCTGAGCGAGG
>CAYGID010000177.1:0-2311 GCA_964349835.1 uncultured Bacteroidales bacterium
AGGGCAAAAAAGAGGGGGTACTTCATCATATAACCTATTATTAGCCTTTCAAACAAAGTTACACCAAAAATTCGGGAACCATGGCCACGGCCAAAGAGCTACTCCTCTTACGCTCCTTGCGAGCAATGGGTTCCCGCCAAAGATCTAAGGTGTTGCTGATTCAATCGACTTCAAATTGTAGTCAACTGACGTCCTTCCCTTGTAATTCCGTTGTATTAATCGGTCGGGAGGTCAATGGCTGCCGAAACCGGGGCGGTATTGCGTGGTAAGGTGAAATAAAATGTTGAGCCTTTGCGTTCTTCGCTTTCGACCCAGATTTTTCCGCCAAGCATTCCCACGTAGGCTCTCGAAATGGCTAAGCCCAGTCCGGCACCCTGCCGTGCCATTTTATCAGCGATATCGGCCTGAATAAAACGCTCAAAAATTGCTTCCTGCTTCTCTTTTGGAATCCCGACACCGGTGTCTTTTACAAAAAATTCGAATTCGTTCCCTTTGATAGTATACCCAAATTCAATCGTTCCCGAATCGGTGTATTTTATGGCATTTTTAACCAGATTGGAGAGAATCCCATAAAACTTCTCGCTATCCGTATAAATAACTGCCTCTTTCTCAGGCAATCCGCAACTAAAAGAAAGAGTAAGGTTTTTACTATCCGCATCGAGTTTCAATATATCGTACACAAATTGCACCTGACTGTTTATATTCGTTTCAATAAGGCGAATATCAATTACACCCGATTCTATCTTAGAAATGCTTACAATATCGTTTATAATATTCAGCATGCGGGCACCACTTGCTTGGATAATCTGAATGTATTTGTTTTGCTGTTCGCCTGACAATTCGGGCTCTTTTAGTAATTCGGTAAACCCAAGAATGCCATTCATCGGCGTGCGAATTTCGTGCGACATATTGGCCAGGAAAGCGGATTTAAGGCGGTCGCTCTCCTCAGCTTTTTCTTTTGCTACAACTAACTCCTCAAACAATTTTTTGCGTTCGGTCATGTCGTCATTAATGGATACAATATGGCTTAGCTCGCCAGTACTGCTCATAATGGTAGAAACAACCGCCTTTTCCCAGTAAAGTTCTCCGTTCTTCTTCTTATTCTGGTATTCGCCTATCCAGTCGTTCCCGGAGAGGATGGCACGATTTAACGCTTCACTATCAGATTCCGAAAGTTTTCCCGGGTTCAGGATTCGAAGCCTCTTACCAAATACGTCATCTGCCGAATATCCGGTAAGTTCAGAAAAATAAGGATTCACGTAATGAATAATTCCCTCTGCATCGGCAATTACAACCGAAACCGAACTGGTTTCTACGGCACGGTTAAGAAGTTTCAGCTTTTCTTCTGCCTTCTTACGTTCGGTGATGTCCTGTGCAAGAATTGCAATATCTGAATTCATTGGCACTACGACGAGACGAAGCCATGTGGGTACCAAAAGTATTTCTCCAACATATACTTCTTCAATTATCAATGGTGTTTTTGATTTGGCCACATAAATATATGCTTCAAATATAGATGAGCCTTTATGTGTTGGAAAAATGGAAAGTAGCCGCTTGCCTATTACATCTTCAGGGTCTGTTCCGTTAATACGCGCGATGGTCTGATTCTCGTAAACCCAAGTAAAGTCAACAATCTCACTGTTTTCGTTTCGTACGGGGTGAAATATAGTGAATCCATCGGGCGAAAATTCCTGCGCAACCCTGAACCGTTCTTCACTCTCACGCAAAGCAGTTTCACTTTGCTTTCTGATTTCGTTCTCAGCATGAAGGTCTTCCAGCAAATTGAGCGCTGCGATGTTAGCGTTCTTTAGTTCTTCGGTGCGTTTTTGCACCAGCTCTTCGAGTTGCAATTGTTGATCTCTCTTATTAGCAGCTGCCTCTTTTATTTTGAGCATGGCAAGGATCTGCGCTTTAAGTTCGGTCGATTCAACAGGCTTAGCTAAAAAGGCTTCACCCCCGGCCTCAAGCGCCGTAATTCGGCTTTGTTTATCGCCCTTTAATGCGGTAAGGAAGATGATCGGAATTTCCGATAGTTGTTGATCTGCCTTGAGTATTTTGCACACCTCGTAACCATCTATCCCGGGCATTACGATATCGAGCAATATCACATCGGGTTCGTTTTTTCTTGCTGACTCGATGCCACGTTGCCCGCTATCCTCCACATAAACAACCGATTGTGGAATTACTTCGGATATGATTGCTTTAATAGAAATAAGATTATCTCTGTTGTCGTCGATAGCAAGAATTTTTATTTGCTTATTTTCCATAAAGCGTCTCGTTAATGGTGTTGAAGAAGATACTATCATCAATG
>CAYGID010000178.1:0-1084 GCA_964349835.1 uncultured Bacteroidales bacterium
GCCGTGAAATGAAGCACTCCGTCGCCGTTAATGGCGCCTGCAATCACTTTATCGTTCCGTGCTTTTTTAACGGGAACACTTTCTCCGGTAAGCATGGACTCATTTACGTACGATTGTCCGTCGGTTATCAGGCCGTCGGCAGGTATTTTCCCGCCGGGCCTGACGATGACGGTATCTCCGTTGTGTAGCTGGTCCAGATTGATTTTTTCTTCCCTTCCGTCTCTTACAACCGAAACATCAGACGGCAACAATTCCACCAGCGACTGCAATGCACGTGATGCCGACATCTGAGAACGCATCTCCAGCCAATGGCCAAGCAACATAATGACGATCAGCGTGGCCAGTTCCCAGAAGAAATCCATCCCTTTCAGACCAAAGACCACGGCGGCACTATAAATGTAGGCCACGGTAATGGCAAGGGCCACCAGTGTCATCATGCCAATCGCTTTGGCTCTTAGTTCACCGGTCATCCCTTTGAAAAAAGGCATACCACCATAGAGATAAATGATGCTACCAAGTATCAGCAACACATATTTATCGCCCGGGAATGCAATACCGAAACCCAGCCATTCCTGAATCATGGGAGAAAGCAGGAGCAGCGGAACAGTCAGGATAAGGGTGATCCAGAATCGTTTTAAAAAATCGCCGGTATGATGTCCTTCGTGTTTGTTGTAGCCGGATCCACCTGTAGCATGGGAGGCATGATCAGTATGTCCTGCATGTCCGGTATTTTCAGTATGTGCTCCATGTTCATTGGGTGTTGCAGGGACAGAAGACTTACTTTCATGCTCATCGCGATGTGAATGATCGTGTGCCATAATTTTGAAAAATAAAGGGGAAGCGGCCAAAGCCACTCCCCCTGATATAGAAATGAATGCTACTCCCTGTACTTGCAGCAGGAGGGCAACGCATCGTAGACTGCCTGTTCGGCTTTGTCCTTGTCCGTGTCATGTCCCGCTTTAGCGATCACTTTACTGATTGCTTCGATATTGGTCTTGGCCGGATCGAAATTCATATGCAGCTCCTGCTTTTCCATATCCCAGCTTGCAAAAGAGACACCTTCCACACTCTTTGCGGCCTTTTC
>CAYGID010000178.1:1184-2305 GCA_964349835.1 uncultured Bacteroidales bacterium
GCTTCATCGTTCATCATACTGCGCTTACCGGCCAGTTGGGCACTCGCATCGATGGTGAAGGCACCATTGGTCACGATCTCATCACCATCGTTGATGCCGGATAACACCACGTAGGCATCTCCCAGTGACGGTCCCAGTTCGACTTCCCGTAGCATGAACGCAGGTATTTCGGTATCCGGCTGTTTCACGTATACAATAGAGCGCTTGCCGGTCCACAGGATGGCCGACTTAGGAATAACAACTTCGTTGTTGTATTGTTTAAGCGGTGCGTCGATAAGGGCATTGGCATACATCTCCGGTTTCAGCTCCATGCGCGGGTTGGCTGTCTCCACCCTTACCTTTGCGGTACGTGTGGAAGGGTCCAGAATGGGATTGATAAAGGAGATCCTTCCGGAGAATATTTTGCCGGGGAGTGACTGGAGGGTGTATTCCAGCCGGTCGCCCACTTTCAGAAAAGGCAGATCGGACTCGTATGCATCGAAAACAGCCCAGACCTGCGATAGATTGGCCACATCGAACAGTACTGTGCCGGTATTCACATAGTCGCCCTGGTTCACATTTTTTGCAATCACAATGCCGCCTGTGGTGGCAACAACATCGATCAGCGGTGAAACTTCACCCGATTGTTCAATGCGCGCAATCTGCGCATCGGTCAGCTTCCACAAACGCAGCTTTTCTCTTACCGCTTGTAGCAGTGCGGGCTGTAAATCCTGCATTTTCACCGCCTCAATCAGCTCCTGCTGTGCACTTAATAATTCAGGCGAATAGATCGAGGCAATGGGTTGCCCCCGGCGTACGCTCTCACCGGTGAAGGTGATAAACAACTTCTCTATACGCCCGCTCACATGGGATGTCTGCGATTGCGAAAGCCTTTCATCCACCTGAATGGTGCCGTAAAGCTGGACTTCCTTGACCGGGTTTTGTCTACTAACGACCGTTGTTTGCACATTAGCCAGTGCAGCCGCTTCGGCACTCAACTGGATGGCATCGGGGGCGATGGAGGCATCGCCCGTGCCGGTAGTCTGCAGGGGGATCAGATCCATCCCGCACAATGGGCAGTCGCCCGGTTCTTCCATCCTGATCTGGGGATGCATGGAGCAGGTCCAGATGGTTGGTTCAGC
>CAYGID010000179.1:0-2263 GCA_964349835.1 uncultured Bacteroidales bacterium
GTGTTTGGGATGAATTTGGTGAATTGGTGTTGTATAGTGTTTGAGATGAATTTGGTGAATTAGAATTTTGTGAATTGGTGTTGTATAGTGTTTGAGATGGGTCTTGTGAAAAATCTTGTGCCGGGGTGGGGTGGAGCTGCTGCTCGGCGTAGGTGAGCAGGCGCTCGGTGGCGTCACGGCGGCGGTTTAGGATGAGATCTTCGGTAAGTTGGAGCAGGTTGGTGGGAATTTGACTGTAAACCTGCAGCATGCTTGGGTTAACAATACCCATGTCAAGGCCGGCGTTAATGGCGTGGTAGAGAAAGACCGAATGCATGGCCTCGCGAATCTCGTCCATACCACGGAACGAGAATGAGAGGTTGCTTATGCCGCCGCTCACCTTTGCTAGGGGCAGATTCTGCTTAATCCACTCGGTAGCCTTAATGAAATCGGCAGCGTAGTTGTTGTGCTCCTCAATACCTGTGGCAACCGCAAGCACATTGGGGTCAAAAATTATATCTTCAGGCGGAAAGCCAATCTTCTTAGTAAGCAAACGGTAACTCCTCTGCGCAACCTCAATGCGCCTTTGGTAACTGTCGGCCTGGCCCTGCTCATCAAAAAGCATCACCACCGCAGCAGCCCCGTACCTCCGAATTAACCCGGCACGGTGCAGAAATAACTTTTCTCCCTCCTTTAGACTTATGGAATTTACAATTGACTTACCCTGAATACATTTGAGAGCACTCTCAATAACCTCCCACTTAGAAGAGTCAATCATGAGCGGCAATTTGGCAATGTCCGGCTCGGCCATAATCAAATTTACAAACCTGACCATCGCACTCTGAGAATCCAGCATGGCCTCGTCCATACAGATATCAATAACCTGAGCACCACCATCTACCTGCTCACGAGCAACCTCAAGAGCCTCGCCATACCTCTCCTCCTTTATCAGACGCGCAAACTTCTTAGACCCGGAGACATTTGTCCTCTCACCAATGTTCACAAAATTGGTCTGCGGAGTAACTACAAGCGGCTCAAGACCACTCAGGCGCGTATATTGCTCAATAACAGGAATCTCCCTCGGCTTATGCCTGGCAGCAATCTCTGCAATCTTTTCGATATGGGCAGGAGTGGTACCGCAACACCCGCCAATTATATTCACCCAGCCACTCTGCATAAACTCCTCGGTAATCTCCGCCATCTGAACAGCCTCCTGGTCGTACTCACCAAACTGGTTGGGAAGACCCGCATTGGGGTGGACAGAGACAAAAAACGGCGACTTTGCCGAAAGCTCCCTGACAAACGGCCTCAGTTGGGCGGCTCCCATTGCACAATTCAGACCCACGCTCAACAACGGAAAATGCGAAACCGAAATCAGAAACGCCTCAAGAGTCTGCCCCGTTAAAGTCCTGCCACTGGCATCGGTAATTGTCACCGAAATCATCACCGGCAACTGCACACCCTTCTCCTGAAACACATTCCCAATGGCAAACAGAGCCGCCTTGGCGTTCAAAACATCAAAGACAGTCTCTACAAGCAAAATATGCACACCACCATCAATCAAACCACGAACCTGCTGCGAATATGCCGAAACCAACTGATCAAACGAAACACTCCTCGCACCCGGGTCACCCACATCAGCCGACATAGATGCCGTCCTGTTAGTCGGCCCTATTGACCCCGCAACAAAGCAGGCGCGGCGACACGATTTTTCGAGGGAGGCAGCATACAACTCAACCGCCTCGACACCCAGCCGCGCCCCAGCCAGATTCAACTCATAAACCATCCCCTCCATGTCATAATCGGCCAGAGATATTGAATTGGCATTAAACGTATTAGTGCTAATGATGTCCGCCCCCGCCATAAGATATTCAATGTGAATGGCCTGAATAACATCGGGACGAGTAATAGAGAGGAGGTCGTTATTCCCCTTAAGAGGCTTGGAGTGATTTCTGAATTTGGAGCAGCGATAATCATCCTCCTGCAAACGATAGCGCTGAATCATGGTACCCATAGCACCATCCAGCACCAGGATCCTCTTTTTAAGGAGATCCGGCATCAATTTGTTCATCAGATTTTATTTTAGAAATGAGCGGTTAGTCTCAAATGTTGTTTATTCTAGATACCACTTATACAATTTCTCAATTCCCTCTTCAATTTCAATTTTATGCTTCCAACCGAGATTATTTAGCTTAGAAACATTTGTGAGCTTTCTCATTGTTCCATCAGGCTTTGAGATATCAAATTGAATAACTCCGCTGTAACCTATGGTCTCTTTAATGAG
>CAYGID010000180.1:0-2170 GCA_964349835.1 uncultured Bacteroidales bacterium
CCCCACCAGGCAAATGTACTGTTACTGATAATGTTGTGGGTGCAGAAAGTTTGCAAATAGAGGTCAATCAGAGGGGGTTCATCGTCGACAAAAACAAACCGATTGCCTCTGAACTTCTTTTTGCACCAGGCTATATCATCGCTCACGATCAGGAATTTGGTTGCTGCCGGCATCCGGGCCATTGCCTCTTTATAGTAGCGGTACGAACAAACAGGCAGTATGTTGGCAAATCGCAAATAATCGCCCCTGCGCACCGTAACACCGGTAAACGATTCGCTGAACAAAAAACTGTACTTCTCGCGGATGTAGGCCAAGGTTTGAGAATCAACCTCAAAAAGATTGCGTACCACCCTCTCCTCGAAATATTTGGGCGACTGAAAAAAGCCTTTAATATAAAGGGGTTGTTGTAAGGGAAGAGGTTGGTAATGGAAAAAAGGCTCTTCGTAAACCTCTATTCCTGAGGGCTCCTCATCGAGGATGGTAACTTTTCTGAGCAGATTATCGCGAAACTGTTTCAGATATTCGGGAATCAGACAGAGATCGGGCTCCGTCAACATCTGATACCTGGGAAAGGCTGCGAAACCGCAACCCAGACGGTGTGCCAGGGAGGCACCGGCTGCAATCTGGAATAGATGGTTCCCGATTCGGGAACTAAGTTCAATGTAGATCATAGCGGCGTAACCCCTTTCTTCAAAATCAGATTGCCATATTTGGCAGTTTCGCCGGTCATCACCACGGCAAAGGCAGAGCGGGTCCGTTCGTAGAAGGCAAAACGCTCTACCCGTTCAATGGGGGGCACCGGCTCAAGTACCTTGCCAATACTGGCCCGATACCTTGCCTCCACGGCAGGATCGAGGGTGTCGCCGGGAGTAGCGGCCATCATGGCCAACGGATAGGGAACGTACGAATCGAGTTCGAATAACGGCAAAATGGCCTCCAGCAGATCGGCAATCTTTAAACCGTCGGCACGGATCACACGTGGATTGAACGACTCGCCCGGGAAATGGGCATCGGCAAGCACTATTTCATCACCGTGCCCCATGCGGGCCAGTACCTCAAGCAAGGAGGGCGACATCAGAGGAGAGATTCCTTTCAGCATAATAGAGGAATAGTAGTGAAGTGATTTTCTATATCAATCGATAGTGAGATGGCGGTAATAGGAACTGCCTGCCGGGAAGGGCTCCGCAACAGACTTAACCCTACGAACGAAGGTAAGAATAATCTTTGCCCAGGGAAAGATGTTATGGATTTTTGTATAGCTTTGTCCCGATTTTATGGGGGTGCCCGCTTGAGCGGGCTGAGATAATACCCTTTGAACCTGATGCGGATTATACCGACGCAGGGAATAAGCATAACGGCCGGTGCACACCGTTTAACCGTATTCTTTTCAAACTCCCCTTTTTGTTGAACATTTTTATGCTGCCCGGCGGTGGCAAAGCATCTGCTTTGTTGCAGCCGATGGGGTAGCCCTTAAAAAATTAATTTTCTTCGGATGAAAAGGGTATTCTTACTGGCCTTTACAGGCCTAATGGTTTTTAAAACCGCAATGGCCGGAGGCCATCTCTCTTTAACTACTCAGCATCAGGTACCAGAGGTTTTCATACCGGGCGAAGCAGGGCAATCACTTATTATGAGCGCCGACTCCCTTAGCTCTGAATGGCTCGAACTGGAAGAGGTAGTTGTACAGTCGACGCGCGCTACAGGCAATACGCCCGTAGCCTACTCTGAAATCGGGAAAAAAGAGCTCTCGAAAAAGGCATTCGGGCAAGATATGCCCTACCTGCTACAGTCGACCCCGTCGTTGGTTTCGACCTCCGATGCAGGAACAGGGATTGGCTATTCGGGATTCCGCATCAGGGGTACCGATGCAAACCGTATCAATATTACCCTCAACGGGGTGCCGTTGAATGACGCTGAATCGCACGGGGTATTCTGGGTGAATATGCCCGACCTCTCGGCCTCACTCCGCACAGTGCAGGTTCAGCGTGGCGTAGGAACTTCGTCGCATGGAGCAGCTGCATTCGGAGCCACAGTCAATATGCAGAGCGAACCAACCGGAAGCGAGCCTTACGCCGGAGTAGAGCTAACCGGAGGTTCGTTTGGCACGATGAAGAGTAGTGTAAAACTAGGCACGGGCTCCCTGGCAAACGGTTTTTCGTTCGACGGTCGG
>CAYGID010000181.1:0-2158 GCA_964349835.1 uncultured Bacteroidales bacterium
CCCTCATTCACCAGGCATTTAAAAATGGGCAGATTACGGGCTCTCTGCCGGATATAGTTCTCAGGGGAAAGGATCTGGGGATGCTGTTTTTTTGCCATTGTTGTTTTCTTGAGCCTTTGACTTTACATTATAAATCTACGGGGTTATCTTTTCCATATGATTGACAATTCGTTATCATACATGAAATGTTTAAATAATGACCGGTGTAAACCAACTGATTTGATTCAGTATCTCCATGCTTGTGGGTAAATATGGTCAATTTCGTGGGTAAATATGGATTTTTTTGCAGGGATCGCACAAAGGACGGAGAGAATAGACCCAAATCATTGGCTCCAACTCCGAAACACCATCCACAGTAAGAATCCCTTTCAACTTGTTTTCTTCCACATCGGTGACAATAAAATCCTCCTTTTTATTTGTTGATATATAATCTGTTGGTTGCTATGATGTTGCATTATTTTTTGATGGCACAAATGTAAATCAATAATTTGGCAATATGAAACATGAATTGCCGAAAATTTGATCGTTTTATTTTGTAGATTCACTACAAAGATAAAAGAAAAGAGCAGAGGAAATCGTATATCAATGCGAAAATAGTATCTTTGAAAAAAATGGTTCGATCATCTGTTACGCACATTCGTCATCATGCTGGTTAGGAATCAACAACCTCACCAGCTTTCATACAGGATACAGTTCTGGTAGACACCAATGCCAACAGATACATACAATTGAATGGTTTGTAAAAACCCTAAGCATAAATTGAAGAGATGAGACCCAACAGTTTTTTATCCACACTTTTTTCCATTTTGATTTTTTCCGCTTCACCCCTATCTGGACAAAGCATGAATAATTTGTCGGAGATCAACATCCGTGATCCCTATATCCTGACTGACAGGAAGAGCGGCAATTACTACATGTATAAATCTGCTTCTGTCGATAGATCCGGTAACAGAGTGGGAGGTGTCGCGGTCTATAAAAGCAAAAACCTCAAAGAGTGGGAAGGTCCTCTGCAGGTCTTTACCGTACCGCAAGAGAACTGGATCACCGGCGCTGTCTGGGCGCCTGAGGTACACGCTTATAACGGGAAATACTATCTGTTTGCCACATTGAATTCAGATATCGAGTGGAAAAAAGAGCAAAAGGGATGGCCAAAATATACCTTCCGCGGAACACAGATATTCGCCTCCGATGATCCTGAAGGGCCCTTTCTCCCTTTCGACCATACACCACACACTCCCATGGAGAGGATGGCTCTCGACGGCACGTTATGGGTGGAGGAGGGACGTCCTTACATGATCTATTGCCACGAATGGGTAGAGATTGTCGACGGAAGCATGGTACTGGTAGAACTGGCATCCGACCTCTCAGTGGCGGTTGGAGAAAGCACAAGACTGTTTCACGCTTCGGCAGCCAAATGGTCAACGGGCTCCCTGCATGATGATCTTCAGGTCACCTCCCATGTGACCGATGGCTGCTTTCTTTATCGCTCCAAAACAGGCAAGTTGCTGATGATCTGGTCCAGTTTCATGAACGGAGAATACGCGATCGGTATAGCCGAATCGCTTACCGGAAAAGTATCGGGCCCCTGGAGACAACAGGAGCAACCCCTCTTCACCCAGAACGGGGGACATGGAATGATATTCCACACCTTTGACGGACGCCTCTGCATCACCTTCCACCGACCCAACTCCCCGGGGGGTGAAGAAAGAGCCCGGATATTCGAGCTGGAAGACAGGGGAGACACCCTGGAGCTGAAACAGAAATTATTTTAACTCAATTCCAATTATGGAAGAAATGAACTGAGAACAGCCATTTTGGGTCAAGGTGTTACCGGGGAAATCACGACCCGCGAGACGTCCAATGATGTCTGGACCGGGAATGGCAGCTCCTTCAGCGGAGTATATGCATGGGTTATCATCAATCTGATTGGCAGAAAAGAATATCAACATATGCAATCCAAAACCTTACCGCTGACCACTTTTACAAATACAATTGATATTTTCTGAGAGCCCACAAGCTATTCCATCTCATGTTTTGCCGACTCTGTCTTCAACACGTCGGCAAAACATGAGATTTTCTGTATTGAAGGGATAATTTAATGTCAAAACCACCTTTTTTATTCATTTTTGTTATTTTCTTCAATTATTCCTTTATCTTT
>CAYGID010000182.1:0-2108 GCA_964349835.1 uncultured Bacteroidales bacterium
AACAATTAGGGAGTAGTGAAGAGATTTCATAGGCAGCGATTGGGTTTCCGACGGGTTTGGGTGACTTGCAGACCTGGAAATTCTGGTTTTCTATTTTAGAAAAGCGGGCAGTTCTCCTTAATTCTGAAGAACATCAGCACCGGATTATCCTCCTCTTTGAGCTGCTTCAGGATACGGAGTACTTCGGGGTTATTGGCGTTTTTCTCTTCGACTCGCGATTTTCGCTCTAAGATGTTAGTGGGTGGAAGCACGGAGATAAACATGTCCTGATGGGTGGTTAAAGGGTGCCGGTAGAATAAGAAGGCAGGGTCGTCGTAATGGGCATAATCGTACCTAATGGTTTTCCCGCTCTTTTTAGAGTAGTAGCACATCGTGAGTTGGCTTGCTATCTCCTCGCCCGGGAAACTATATTGAAAGAACGCGTAGTCGGAAATCTCTCGCCATCCGAAAATCAAGTATTGGTAACCAGCCTTTACCAGGTCTCGAGAATATTTGTTGGGGTCGGCCTTTTCCAGCGCTTCCTCTGTTACCGGTTTATTGAATAATACCCGGTACCGCTCTCTGATTGTTTTTTCGGGTGTGAGTTGATAGACCGATGAGCCATAGTTTGGTATAAATAAAAGGGTATCAAAGTGTTGAAAGATATGGAATGGAGATCCCAGTATAGACATTTTATTTTCTGCCTCACTGCGTTTGAAGCCTTTGTGCGTGATCACACTGTCGGGGAATCCCAGTAAAAAACTGTAGCTTTCAATTTCCGGTATGAATTCATTTCGTTGCGATCTTGTTGCAATAAACGAACTTCCATCGGGAAGAAAGTAGAAATTCGAAAAAACGACGGCCATATCTTTTGTCGAAACCCATTGGCCATCAAAAGTATAGGCATGCATTTTCGCCTTCATATCGTCCAGGATATGTATCAGACCCTTTTGCACGTCAAAGTCTTTAATATGGAAATATTCGCCTGGTCCGTTACCTGCGTGATCGATTTTCGCCTTGAATTTGCCCGTATGGTCAAAGATCATAATCTTCTGATTTGTCTGGTCCATCACAAAAATCAGATTATCTCTAACCAAGATCTTTTCAATATCGCCCAGAAGGCATATATCGTTCGTTTCCAGCGGGACGTAATGGTCGATTTCAATCACTTCCGAGGGGATGAAAGTGATCTTCTCTTTGGGCAGGGCAATTTCAATGGGCGGATCGGAGGTGAATACAAAGGCTGCAATGCTATCTTTGGCGGTGAGTTCGGTGGTGATGTTGTAGATAGATTCACGAATCTCTTTTTGACTCTGCTGCTGATGCTGACAAGAACAGAACAGGGCAACCACTGCGAGGAGAGTTATTTGGACGTTGTATATATTTCGCATACTGTTTGGATTGTTGGTCGACACACATGATTTATTCCACTACCCCTTTTATCACAACGTAATGCGTATTGTTGGGATTCGACGAGGTGATGGCCACTTTTTGCAAGAACACGCCCGGCTCTTTTGCCGAATAGGTGATCCAGATTTCTCCTACTTTCCCGGGCGGAACCAGCTTTGAACCGGTTGAGACGGCGGTGCAGCCACAGGTGCTCGATACATCGGTGATTTCCCAGGTTTTTTCGGATCGATTGAGGATAAATACTGGCACTTTGACTTTCTCTTTGCTTTTGAGGGTGCCCAGGTTGAAGGTTTTTCTATTAAAGATTAGCGTGGGGTTCTCCTGCTCCGCCGTTTTATCCCGAAAGAGCATACACATTCGTTTGTAGTACTCTTCCGACATGCCCGGGGCCTTTTTCTCGGGAATAAAAAAGTACTTGGCAGTATCGCCCATGGCAACAAAGAGGTAGGGATAACCAAAGTTTTCGATTTCGGCGTGAATGGCTCCCTGTGGAAGGTTAAAAAAGTGGTAGGGAATATGGTTTCGGTCTCTGAAGAGCTTTGCGTCGCGCTCTCTTTCGAAAGTTGTCAGAACCACGATGTTCTCTATACCGATGGCCGATGCGTAGTTCTTTAGCATCTCCAACTCCGTGAGATAACAGACATCGCACATGGTTTCGGAGAACCGGAACACCAGCTTGGGGCTTCGGGTCAATTCCGACCATACTACCGGCTCTTTGT
>CAYGID010000183.1:0-2037 GCA_964349835.1 uncultured Bacteroidales bacterium
ATGGGGCCCCGCCCAACTTCTCCAATGTCGCTGAGGCAGTTCATCCAAACGGCCAGAGCCCTACGTCAACCAATCACCAGAGCATCGCGCGTTAGCGCAGCACTTGAAGCGCATTCGCGCTTCGATGCACTAGAGCACTAGAGCATTATCTTTTTTCTATCTTTGTTGCGCATAAAATTGTAAAGATGAGTAATCGCAGAGTTCGTGTCCGTTTTGCCCCCAGCCCTACAGGGCCCTTACATATTGGAGGGGTTCGCACCGCCTTGTTCAACTATTTTTTTGCCAAACAACATGGCGGCGACTTCCTTTTGCGGATTGAGGATACCGATTCGCAGCGTTTTGTGCCGGGCGCCGAGGCCTATATTATGGAGTCGTTGCGTTGGTGTGGGATTCGGGTCGACGAAGGAATTGCTGAGGGAGGCCCGCATGCCCCTTACCGGCAGAGTGAACGTCGGGCAATTTACAAGCAGTATGCCGACCAATTGGTGGCGTCGGGCCATGCCTACTATGCCTTTGATACCCCCGAAACGCTCGATGCCCTTCGAAAAGAGGCCGAATCGGCAGGCGGGGCCTTTACCTATAATTGGCAACTTCGCAAAGGGATGCAAACCTCATTAACGCTCTCGTCAGATGAGGTACTGGTTCGGATTGCCCGTGGCGACCACTGGGTGATTCGCTTTAAAATGCCCGAAAACGAAGAGGTGGTCATGAGCGACCTTATCCGGGGTGAGGTTGTGGTTAATACCGCCACGCTCGACGACAAGGTGCTCTTCAAGAGTGCTGATATGCTCCCAACTTATCACCTGGCCAATGTGACCGACGATTACCTGATGGAGATTTCGCACGTAATCCGGGGTGAGGAGTGGCTTCCCTCTTTACCCCTCCATGTTTTGCTGTACCGGGCGCTGGGTTGGGATTATAAGATGCCTCTCTTTGCACACCTTCCGCTCTTGCTAAAGCCTGCGGGCAATGGAAAGTTGAGTAAACGCGATGGCGACAAGTTGGGTTTCCCCGTCTTCCCACTTTTGTGGAAATCGGCCGATGGGGAGTGTTCGCGTGGTTACCGCGAAGACGGATACTTTCCCGAGGCTTTTGTAAATCTTCTGGCCCTTCTGGGCTGGAACTCCGGAACGGAGCAAGAGATTTTCAGCATGGAAGAGCTAATCCGTTTGTTCTCCTTTGAGCGAGTTAACAAGTCGGGAGCCCGTTTTGATCCCGTGAAGGCCAAATGGTTCAACCACCATTACCTTGTGCAGAAGAGTGATACCGAATTAGCTGTGCTCTACATGCAGCTGCTAGATGAAAAGGGGATTCGTGCCGATAGGCTGACGGCCGAAAAGATTGTGACTCTGATGAAGGATAGAGTCAATTTTGTGCAGGAGATCTGGGAAAAGTCCTCTTTCTTCTTCGTGGAGCCGGAGACTTACGATAGCGTATCGGTACAAAAATTCTGGAAAGAGGATACCTCAGCCATTCTGAAAGGGGTCGTCTCTTGCCTAAGCCCGATTGAGTCTTTCTATTCCAAGCCGATTGAGGAGGCTCTGGTGGCCTTCATTCAGGAGGGAGGATACGGGATGGGTAAGGTGATGAATGCCCTAAGGCTTACCCTCATGGGCATTTCGAACGGGCCTGGCGTAGCCGAAATTTGCGAGATTCTGGGGAAAGAGGCAACTCTTGCCCGCATTAACAAAGCGATAGCGGTTGTTCCGAAATTATAAGGCGGTCGCATTTCTTGCAGGAATAACTTTTTTCGGCAGGAATCGGTGTAATGTATAATGGATTTTTTTACTTTTGCACTCGCTGAAACAGCATACGTTGATTCATGGCGCATTCTTCTAACGGTTAGGAAGTCTGATTCTCATTCAGAAAATAGCAGTTCGATTCTGCTATGCGCTACAACCGCTCCGCATCGTCTCCCCTCAGGGAGGCGATTTTTTTTGCATATTCGGTACGGTATCTGCATTGATTGTTCTTTTATCGCACATTTTTTTTGTGCGAATCCATCAGCTTCAAAGCGCTGTGCATAAAGCGAGCCGA
>CAYGID010000184.1:0-2037 GCA_964349835.1 uncultured Bacteroidales bacterium
GGGCGCATCCTCGATTACCTCGACCAAAAGGGGCTTTCCGAAAACACCATCGTAGTCTACACCTCCGACCAGGGGTTCTATCTGGGCGAACACGGCTGGTTCGACAAACGGCTTATGTATGAGGAGAGTCTGCGCACCCCCTTTCTCATCAGATACCCCAAAGAGATTAAAGCGGGCTCTGTCAATCGCGACATCACCGTGAACATCGACTTTGCCCCTACCTTTTTAGACTACGCCGGCATGGAGGTTCCCAAAGAGATGCAAGGCGAAAGCATCCGCCGAAATCTGCAGGGGAAAACCCCGCGCAACTGGCGCGAAGCCATGTATTACCGCTACTGGATGCACGACGACCCCGACCACCATGTTCCCGCCATGTATGGCATCCGTACCGATCGGTATCGGCTCACTTTTGTCTATGGTAAGGCGTTGGGCAAAACAGGCACCGGTAAGGCCGAAATCACCCCCTCATGGGAATTTTTCGACCTGAAAAAAGACCCCTCCGAAATGCACGACCTCTACAACGACCCTTCGCATAAAAAGGTGATAACTCAACTGAAAGTGAAGCTACTGCAACTGAAAAAGCAATACGACGACACCGACCGAAACTATCCCGAGATGACCGAAGTGATGGCCAACTATTACTGGTAACCGATGGCCAAAACGCATCATCCGACCCCCGAGCCGACGGGAAAATTTCGGTTAGGGCTCCTGGCCAAGGTAATCATAGCCATTATTCTGGGCATTATTGTAGGCAAGATATCGCCGGAGTGGTTTGCCCGGGCTTCCGATACGGTGAATGTACTCTTTTCGAACCTTCTGGGGTTCATGATTCCGCTCATCATAGTTGGATTGGTGGCTCCCGGCATCGCCGAACTGGGGCGCGGAGCCGGCCGCTTGCTTGCTGTTACCGCGGCGCTGGCCTACGGATCGACCCTTTTCTCGGGCTTCTTTGCCTATTTCGCGTGCCGACCCATTTTTGCCCGACTCATTCAAAACGCTCCCTCCTCCCCGTTTTCCGGATCCGAAGCCCCGGAACAACTTCTGGCCCCCTTCTTCCGGGTAGAAATTCCGCCCCTGATGGATGTAATGAGTGCCTTAGTGCTTGCCTTCGCACTAGGTCTGGGGTTAGCGGTTAGCCGGGGGAATGCTCTTCGCAACGCCCTCTCCGACTTCAAAGAGGTGATCGAGTTTCTCATTGTAAAACTCATAATACCCCTCCTTCCCCTCTACATCTTCACCATCTTTGTACAACTCACCCAATCGGGACAAGTGGCCCAAATCTTCGGCGTTTTTTACAAGGTGGTACTCATCATCTTTGCGCTGCACCTGCTGCTGCTTCTAATACAATTTACCGTGGCCGGACTCTTTTCGGGCCGCCACCCCTTTAAGATGCTGCGCACCATGCTCCCCGCCTACCTCACCGCCCTGGGGACCCAATCATCGGCCGCCACCATTCCGGTTACCCTCAAGCAGGTACTCAGCATGGGCATCCGGCCCGAAGTGGCACAATTCACCGTTCCTCTCTGCGCCACCATCCACCTGGCAGGCAGCACCCTCAAAATAGTCTGCTGCGCCATGGCCATCATGTACATGCAAGGACTGCCCTTCACATTCGGACTCTTTGCCGGCTTCATCGCCCTGCTAGGCATCGCCATGGTCGCCGCACCCGGCGTACCCGGCGGCGCCATCATGGCCGCCGTAGGCGTACTCCAGTCAATTTTAGGCTTCAACGAACAATCCATAGCCCTCATGATAGCACTCTACATCGCCATGGACAGCTTCGGCACCGCCGGCAACGTAACAGGCGACGGAGCCATCGCCGCAATCGTTGACAAATGGATCACAAAAAACAATTAGTCAATTTGGAGATTTGATAATTTGGAGATTTGGTGATGGGATGATTTGGAGATTTGGTGATGAAATAATTTGGAGATGTGATGATTTGAAAATTAAAGCATTAGAGCATTTATGTTTCTCAACGTATTTGTATGTAACTAAATCCTCGACGGTCGAAGTTCTGCGACCCATTCGCGCTCT
>CAYGID010000185.1:0-2025 GCA_964349835.1 uncultured Bacteroidales bacterium
CGGGGGAAAGGGGTCTGCTGGGCCGCGGTCGAAGCCGGTAAGCCCATCGTTGTTCGCAATGTGCACGAGTTTCCCGGCCACGTGGCGTGCGATGCTCGTTCGCAGTCGGAGATTGTGGTGCCCCTGTTTGACCCTTCGGGTCGTGTAGCAGGGGTACTCGACGTGGACAGCGACCAACTGAACGCTTTCGACCAGATTGATGCCCTTTGGCTCGAAAAGATCGTTGCTTTGGTGCAACCCGTTTTGATATCGTAAGAAATTTTCTAATTTTGTGCCCCGTTACCGGCCACTTTAGCTCAGCTGGTAGAGCAACGCATTCGTAATGCGTAGGTCGAGGGTTCGAATCCCTTGAGTGGCTCTAAATCAATGATTTAGGGGTTTCGAAAGAGACCCCTTTTTTTATTCTATTCACCATTCGTTGTGAAAATTACATCTGGTAAGGTGAGCTTTGATTTGTATGTAAAGGCGATTATACATGAAGAAGTTATTAAATCTGTTTGACCTCCAACAGAAAGTTGATTACAAAACCGAGATCCTTTCGGGCTTAACCGTTGCTGTGGCTTTGGTACCCGAAGCCATTGCGTTTGCCTTGCTTGCCGGATTATCACCCTTGACAGGCCTTTACGCTGCGTTCACTATGGGTTTGGTAACCTCCATTCTGGGTGGACGTCCGGGAATGATTTCGGGGGCATCGGGGGCAATTGCGGTAGTTATTATTGCATTAGCCAAAACCCATGGTGTGGAATATATTTTCACGACTGTAGTATTGGCCGGGGTTATCCAGCTTCTAGCCGGTATATTGCGGCTGGGAAAATTTATCCGTTTGGTTCCTCATCCTGTAATGTTTGGTTTTGTAAACGGACTGGCCATTGTGATTTTTCTGTCGCAGTTAGATCAGTTTAAGATAACGGATGCCAATGGGTTACAGGCATGGATGAGTGGAACTCCTCTGTTTGTGATGTGTGGTCTGGTGGTAACCACTATGCTCATTATTTGGGGTCTGCCCAAGCTCACAAAGGCCATTCCCGCATCGTTGGCTGCCATCGTGATTGTTTCGGCCATTGTGCTGGGTTTGCAAATAGAGACCCGGTCGGTTGGCGATATTGCCTCCATTCAGGGCGGCTTTCCTCCGTTTCATATTCCGCAGTTGCCGTTCGATTTGGCAACGCTGCAAATCATTCTTCCCTATGCGTTGATTGTTGCCGGGGTGGGGCTGATAGAAAGCTTATTGACCCTTAACCTGATTGACGAAATTACCGAAACACGCGGTTGGGGTAACAAGGAGTGCGTGGCGCAGGGAACGGCAAATATTGTTACCGGCTTTTTCTCCGGAATGGGCGGCTGTGCCATGATTGGCCAAAGTTTGATTAATATTTCGTCGGGAGCAAGGGCTCGTTTGTCGGGGATTGTTGCTTCGATTATGCTGTTGATTTTTATTATGTTTGGTGCTGGTGTGATTGAAAAATTGCCAATGGCGGCGTTAACCGGATTGATGATTATGGTGGCCATCGGAACCTTTGAGTGGGCAAGTTTGAAAACCTTTAACCGGATGCCAAAGTCGGACGTGCTGGTGATGGTTGTGGTTGCCGCGATTACCGTACTCTTTCACAATCTGGCAATGGCAGTACTGGTTGGCGTCATTATTTCGGCTCTGGTTTTTGCCTGGGAGAATGCCATACGAATCCGTGCCCGCAAGAGAATAGACGAGAATGGGGTGAAGCATTACGAGATATTTGGTCCGTTGTTCTTTGGCTCGGTAGCCGCTTTTACCGAGAAGTTCGATGTGATGAACGATCCGGATGAGATTATCATCGATTTCTCGGAAAGTCGTGTGGTGGATATGTCGGGCATTGAAGCGCTCAATAAGTTAACAGAGCGCTATCTGAAAGTGGGAAAGGTCTTGCATTTAACCCATTTGAGCGCTGATTGCCGGCAATTGTTGAAAAATGCCGACGAGATTATCGAGGTAAACATCATGGAGGATCCTACCTACAAAGTTATGCTTAATAAACGGGGCAAGAATTC
>CAYGID010000186.1:0-1992 GCA_964349835.1 uncultured Bacteroidales bacterium
AACACCCGCCCCGTTCAGTACGAGCAGGCCGGACAGAGAGAACATACCGATATTGTAGTTCCGATGTATGCCGGTTACGACTATGTGGAGCGCTATGCCAGGAACAATCCTTCGCGCCCCCTCATCCAATGCGAGTATGCACATGCCATGGGCAACTCGGTGGGCGGTCTGCGCGAATACTGGGATATCTACCGGAAATACCCTGCACTGCAGGGCGGTTTTATCTGGGACTTTGTTGATCAGGCTCTTCGGAAGTACTCGCCCGAAGGCAAAATGTTCTACGCCTACGGGGGCGACTACGGCGAATATCCCGCATCCGATAACAACTTTAACAACAATGGCTTGATTAGCCCCGACAGGGTTCCGAATCCCCATATGTATGAGGTAAAAAAGGTGTATCAGTCGGTATGGACAACCCCTGTAGATTTGCAGAAGGGGCAGATTTCGGTCTATAACGAGAACTTTTTTATTGACCTTTCGCGCTACTACATTGAATGGCAGGTTTTGGCCAACGGTACTGCTGTATTGCAGGGCGTGCTTTCCGACCTGAAGGTAGCCCCCCAGGGAAAGGAAACCATCCAATTGCCCGGATATGTGCTGCCTTCCGATAACGATAAGGAGTTCCTGCTGAATATTCAGTATAAACTCAAGCATCAAGACGGGCTCCTTCCTGCCGGTTATGTGGTTGCCACTGATCAGCTCGAAATTCAGCCTTATAAGAACTTCTCCTCGGAGATAGCTGCTACTGCCGACTCCACCTCTTCGTACCGGAGCCTTGCACATCTTGAGGTAGTGGGCGGCCCCGTCTGCATCCACTTCAATTCGCGTACCGGCTGGATCGAAAGCCTCCGGGTAAACGGACTAGAGATGTTAGAGAAAGGATATGCCCTTCGGCCCAACTTCTGGAGAGCACCAACCGACAACGACTTCGGAGCAAATTTCCAGAGAAACTTTGCGCTTTGGAAAGAGCCGGCCATGCGTTCGCGCAATCTGCAGGTTTCAAAGAATGGTGGAAACACCGTGGTAAAGGCCACCTACCAGATGGCCGACCTCTTTGCTACCCTCGAAATGGCTTACGAAATCAATTCGCTGGGGCAGATTAAGGTGTCGCAGTCGCTTCGCACGGATACAGCACAAAAGAAGATGCCGCACCTCTTCCGTTTTGGCATGCAGATGGTTATGCCCGGAAAATTCGACAGGATTCATTTTTATGGCCGTGGTCCCGAAGAGAATTACTCCGACCGCAACTACTACACCAATCTGGGTATTTACAATCAGCTGGTCGAAGATCAATATTATCCCTATATCCGTCCTCAGGAGAGCGGTACCAAAACCGATATTCGCTGGTGGAAAACGGTCGATATTGACGGCAGGGGACTGCTCTTCCGTTCGGGAGCTCCCTTCTCTGCTTCGGCACTCGATTATCTGCTGGAAGATCTTGACGATGGTGCAGAAAAAAATCAACGCCACTCCGGCGAACTGGAACCGCGGAATCTTACCACCATGTCGATCGATCTGAAACAGATGGGCTTGGGTTCTGTGAACAGTTGGGGTGCCTGGCCGCTGCCGCAGTACCTGCTTCCTTACGCCGATTACGATTTCTCATTTGTAATTGAGCCTGTTATTGTTCGATAGTTTGTGATGATGGAACTCAACTACTACTAGCGCTACTAACCTTTCTTTTACTATCATGGTCAATATTATCTGTCCCCATTGCCATCGTGAAGTGACTTCCGATTACTCCTTTTGTCCGCAGTGCGGGCGCGATTTGGCCACCGATTACAAGGCCTCTGCGGTTTGTCCCAAGTGTGGAAAACCCTTCATCGACGGGGCCCGTTTTTGCGCTACCGACGGAACCCCTAACCCTGCTTTTTCAGGGTTAGGGGCCGAAGGGGCCAACTTTTCGCATTCACAAGCAACCTCTTTTCGGTCGGCCTCTAATCCGGGTCCGGGTTTTGGTTCCTATTCGGGTCCTTATCTCTATCCCAAAGC
>CAYGID010000187.1:0-1957 GCA_964349835.1 uncultured Bacteroidales bacterium
ATCGGAGTAGATATCTTTGAGTATCTGCATCAGAAAAAATTTATGTTTGTTGATATGAACCATTGGCGAACAGCTTTTTCACTTTTGCCGTAAGTGTTTTTGATTGATATTCCGGCAAAAGTTTGGTTATTAAATTTTTGTCCAGGGGAGTCAGGTTGTCGAAATAGTATTCCTTATTCAAATACAAAATGTCCAGAAAGGCACGTTCAGGTATAGCAATGTTTACATTACCTGTTTGGATGATACCCTGCGTGACAATCAGGATCTCTCCCTTGATTTTTCGATAGGCATAAATGCGGCCTTCGATATCTACACTCCGGCTCAAATAGCTGACCACGGTTATCCGTTCATCATATTGAAAGACAACGCCGGCCTTTTGCAGTACATATTCAAGCGAGATATAAGATGGAGTGTAAAGCGTACAGGCCAACTCTTCGGGTTTATATCCGGGTTTGGCGTAAATGCCCTTTCGCGGACGAAGCAGCTTCCCTTTGCGGACATAATAATTCAATCGCTCATTCAGCTTCTTGAATTCGCTCTCTCCGATGAGCATGGCAACATCGTTCAGCGAGAACACAGTTCGTGTATCGCTGAAAACAGACAAAATCAAGTCCTTATTTCGAGAACTATTCATTGGATTAATTTCAATGTCCAGTTCACAAAATTATGAAATAACGCTGATTTGTCCAAATAATATGCGGAATAGATTTCCTATCTTTGTAATTATTCACCGATTAGAGACTTACCACGATGATCTTACCACACATTATTGAACGGATCATGGTTACCGCTTTTTATCCGAAAGGGGTGATCGGGTTAAACAGGCTGGATGAGGATGATCTCGAACAGATCCCCATCCTCAGGCAGGTTGTCTGCCTCTGCCAGTTTATCAGGGAGGAGAACGGTACCTTGAAGCTGACAAACACGGGTAACCTGCCGCTGAAAGTGGTCAGGGAGATGTATCTGACGGGTGTCCGCGACTGGTACTACACGAAGTATCCCGAAAAGAGAATCAAGGAGACCGACGCGCGGTTTGTGATGATTGCACGCGACCTGGCAACGGTGTCGGGGATCATCCGAAAAAGGAATAATGCGCTTTTATTGACAAGGAAGGGGGAGAAGCTGCTCGCAGACCGGCAGTTGCTGCTGGAGACGCTGATCCGTGACTTCGTGCACCTGTTCGACCTGAGCCGATATGATGGCTATGAGTTCACACCGGGACTGGGCTTTCGGGATGCCGGACTTTCACTCCTGGTGTTCGACAGGGTGCGCAGGCTGATGCCGGGTGAGTCGCCCTCGGACATGGATTACGCGAAGGGGTATTTCGACATGCGCCCCGATTTCTATGAGGGAATGCGGAGCATCGACTGTTACCTGTTCAGGACGTACCAGAACTTCATGGAGCTGTTTGGACTTGTAACCACCGACCAGAAATGGAACAGGGAGGAGAATCGGATGATCATGACTATCCAACCGACCTCGCTCTTCGACAGGATGATTGCCATCAGGGACGACTATGACCGGATTGGTGTGAGGATGAGTCCCGAGCTGAAGATCTACACGCTGAAGATCACCCTTACAGGCACCAATCCCCCGGTGTGGCGACGCGTACAGGTGCCTTCATCCATGCTGCTGAGCGATTTGCATTACCTGATCCAGTACACCATGGGATGGGAGGACGCGCACCTGCATGAGTTTGAAAAAGAGGAGGTTTGCTACACCGATGTGGTGGATGAGGAGCTGCCGTCCGTCCAATATGGCGGTATGATGATTGCAGACCTGCTGAAAGAGAGTGGCGACAGGATGATCTACCGGTACGACTTCGGTGATAACTGGCAGCATGACATCGAACTGGAAGAAATGACGATCCCGCAGGAGGGGCGTGAATATAGGGTCTGCACGGAGGGAGCGCGAAGATGTCCCCCGGAGGATTGTGGCGGTGTACACGGATATCAGC
>CAYGID010000188.1:0-1938 GCA_964349835.1 uncultured Bacteroidales bacterium
TGCTTGCTCTAGGTATTCCTTCCTACATGTTTAAAATGACGCCATATCTGGCGACAATCATAATTTTGACTTTCACATCGAAGAAATCTGCGGCTCCAAAAGCAGCAGGGGAACCTTACGATGCCGGAAAACGATAAAGGAAAGCGAAAGCTTTCCTTTCAGACTGTCGACAAAGTAAGTCGGCAGTTTTTTTATGTTTATGCACAAAAGCAGCCATGGTAAAATAAAGGTATCCAGAGGGCTCGCAAATGATAACGAAAACGAAGCAAAAAGCACATGAGATGAGTT
This sequence comes from uncultured Bacteroidales bacterium, assembly GCA_964349835.1. Classification (GTDB taxonomy): domain Bacteria; phylum Bacteroidota; class Bacteroidia; order Bacteroidales; family UBA4181; genus JAQVSH01. The sequence goes on from CAYGID010000188.1 coordinate 289, forward strand.
TCATCATCCTAGAAACCTATGTCCCAGAAAACCACCTTTTACGGAAAATTGATCAATCGATTGATTTCCGTTTTATTTATGACTTGGTTGAACCGCTGTATTCCCGAATCGGACGACCCAGCATCGATCCCATCATCCTATTCAAGTTATTGTTTATCAATCATTTGTACGGATATAACAGTATGCGACGGACCATCGAAGAGACGAAAGTGAATCTGGCCTATCGATGGTTTGCCGGGTTGGGCATCAATGATTCTGTCCCTCATTTCTCCGACTTCTCAAAAAACTATACCCGAAAGTTTAGTCAGACGATTGAAGTCACTCATCCCTTGACCGGTGTTGTAGAGACCAAGACGGTATTCGCAGCGGTATTTGAACAGATTCTAAGACAAGCCGATGAAAAAGATTATATCCAAGCCGCCCATATCTATATGGACTCCACCCACATCAAAGCGAATGCGAATAAACGAAAGACGGAAGAAGTGTTTATCGTGGAAGAACGGAAAGCTTACCAGGATGCCCTGGATCGGGAATGTGATGCGTACAGTGAAACGAAGGGATTGGCCCTCGCGAAAGCCGTCGAACCCGAGGTTAAACGCATTAAACAAAGCACGGTTGATCCCCAGAGTGGTAACTTTCATAAAGGAGAGCACGAAAAACAGTTTGCCTATTTAGCTCAAACGATCTGTGATCTCAACGGATTTGTGTTAGGGGTTAAACTCAATCCCGGCAATTACCATGACAGTCGGACCTTCCTTTCCGCCTTCGATGACGTTCACCAGGTATTTGGAGAGATCATCCGAAGTATTGGGATGGATGCAGGGTACAAAGTACCTCACATCGCACGTGAACTAATCGAACGAAAGATAACGCCGTTAATGCCTTACACCCGACCCAAAGGAAGGAAGCCGAATGAAGGTGATTTGAAAGTCGGCAAGAAGAAATTTGTTTATGACAAAAGTGCGGATGTCTATCATTGTCCCAACGGAAACTTATTAACTCCACGCAGTGTCAGTAAGAAGGATGGATATATTATCTATCGCTCAGCTACCCAAGACTGTAAAGTTTGTCCGTTGAAAGAGAATTGTTTAACGAAGAGCAGTGCGACGAAAACGATACAACGCCCCCTTTGGCAACCCTATCTTGATGAAGTAGAATTGATTCGTCTAACGAGTTATCATGCTCAATACTATCCACTGCGAAAACAGACCATCGAACGGATCTTCGCTGACGGAAAAGAAAAGCATGGATTACGCTACACCCGCTATCGCGGACTGAACAAGGTACAAGATTACATGTATCTGCTTTTCGCTTCAATGAACATGAAGAAAATCGCCTTATGGTCCACCCGCCATCAATTAAGTTCTTTCGTTACCTATCTATTTAATCTCCTTTATTCCTTGTTTTCCCAAAGAAAAACGGAGTTAGAAATTCAAACGAACTTTTAACCCCGTATTTGTCTACAGTCTGAAGGGTTGATCATCAACCCTTTTTATTTCTTGCAACATAGACGATATGATTACTAAAACCAAGACACTCCGGCTTTTCGCATGTGTAAAAATGGAAATTCAGCCATTCTTGAAACTGTTCATCAGACATTGCATTGATTTTGTCTTCCAAAAGTTCCGAAAGCCCGTCAGCCGCAAAATG
>CAYGID010000189.1:141-1938 GCA_964349835.1 uncultured Bacteroidales bacterium
TACAAATACGTTGCAAAACTTCGACCGTCGAGGATTTAGTTACATACAAATACGTTGCAAAACTTCGACCGTCGAGGATTTAGTTACATACAAATACGTCGCCTTCAGGAGCACTAGTAAAGCGCCGAACTGTTCCTGTATCCTGGTTTGTCGAGGTACCAATCGGCATACGAGGCACCTCCCGATACAACCCAATCTACAAACTTCAGGAAACCGGTGTCGATTTGAAGTAATTCGCGGGTGTAGGGAATCTCGTAGGGGACGTTGAGTACCCAGGGGTGGTTCTGCAGGGTTACGTAGTAGATGCCCTCGGCGGGAACGGAGGCATCGTCAATCATTCCGAATACTGTGGTGACGGCCAGATCGGTGGGCAGATAATGGGGCAGATGCACCTCCCGTCTGCGGTCGCCGTTAATCACCAGAAAGGGGTTAAATAGGGCGTTGGTTAGTTGCGACAACTGGACCGCGCCGCCCGATCCGGGCACGCCATTCTCCATAAAGGTAACCGTTACATTCAGCGTTTGAGGGGTCACATAAGGCAACGTTTTATCGGTATTCATCAGCACATTTTCGATGCCCATCACCTTAAAGGCATCGTCGAACACTATCACCGTGGGGCGTGTCTGGCCGCTCTCCAACCCGTTGGGCTGAAACGAATACTCAGTAATATACTCCGTCCCGGGCACCGGGTAGGGTTCGCCCGACATCCGGGTACCCGACACCGATCGAACCGAAGCGGGATTTACGCCGGTGAGCTGAAACCCGAATCCGTTGCGGTACCAGGCCCCGATGGCCCTGATTACATAGGTATATTTTTGCTCAACCACCTGTCCGGCCGCGTTGGTTACCGAGTTAACACGGTAATTCATTACCAGGTCGTTAAAATCGTAATCGCCCTTGCCGGGCCACTTATCCTCGAACAACAGCGTAGCAAAGCCGGCTTGAGAGGGGAAATAGTTATTGTACGCACGATAAGGGTCGTTGGGATAGGCCTCCTTATCATTATCAATCCCGTCGCCATCGGTATCGTTAAGAGGCGCCAGCGGACGACATCCGTTGGAAGGATCGGAGTGGTAGATGCCGGGAATCACCACATTGTCGACATAGGCATTGGCACTTCCTTGCTGTCCGACAAAACTGATCATTACACGGCAGGGTACATTGTTCGAAATATACTCGGCCGGCAGTGGCACCGAGAAATTGCGAATCTGTGTTTCGCGTGGGTTTTGGTAAGTATAGGTAAAAATCACATCGCGGGTACCCTCATTATTCGAAGCTGCTGCCGAATAGGGGATCACTGCCACCTCCAACCCGCGTTGCCCGGCAGGTCGGTCGGTGAGGGCAATAGAGAAAGTGATATTCCCCCCACTCGAACGCACCCAAGGCGATATCAGATAGTAGTTATTGGGATCGGACTGATTCAGACTACCCGTAACACCCGAATAGGAGCCAAAGAGAGCACTCTGCGAAGAATAGACCAACGTCGAGATATCCCAACAGTGCGAGGCATCCAAGTTACGATTACCCGACTCAAAATTGAGCGAAACCGTCTGCGAAGCGAGCGGCCCCAAACAAGCTACACAACCTAAAAGTATAAGCGTGATTTTTTTCATCATTCACCTCCTCGTGATTAAGATTCCGGGTCCAGAATCAATACCGGCTCCGGATTGGGCGTGATATAATCGAAAAACAACTCCCCGTTCACCAAAGGAAGCCGCTTCTGGATGGATCCAAACGAAACCACCAGCGAATCGGTGTTCGAAGGAACCGATATCGGCAACGTACTGCTTTGGTTCA
>CAYGID010000190.1:0-1933 GCA_964349835.1 uncultured Bacteroidales bacterium
GCAGACAGACCGGGACCTTATGTAAGTTCAAGGGCAACAGACATTCAGAATCTAATGAACAAAGTTGCCAGACCTGAATGGCTGGATCAAAACAAAACCATTAAACAGAAGAAAAAATGAGAAGAGTATTACTTGTATTGGTTGTCAATCTGCTTGTGTTCACAACTCTATTTGCACAATATGACAAACAGCAGTTCTTTTTCAGAGGCAGACAAGCATTGATAGAGGGTAAATACTCCAACGCAATTGAACAGTTTAATGTTTTGGTTCAACTTGACACAAATCTATATGAAGCATATTTTTTTAGAGGTATTGCCAAATACAACCTTGGAGATTTCTTAGGTGCACAAGTCGATTTCGATCGTACGCTTACAATTAACCCTATCTACACTCCGGCTTATCACTACAGAGCAATTACGCTGAGCCGTACCGGAAAATACGATCTTGCATTAAGGGACCTGGAAGAGGCTGTAGATTTACGGCCAAGTTATATTGGCCTGTACTTTAGCAGGGGGGTGACCTATTTTCTTTCTCAGCAATTTGAAAAGGCGGTTGAAGATTTTGACAGATTCATCCGGCGTGACCCAAAGGTAGGAGATGCCTATCTTAACCGTGGTGCAAGCCATCTTTTTCTTGGTGATACACTTAAGGCAATGAATGACTACAATACTGCCATTAGTCTTAATAGGTTTGACCCGGAGGGATATATAAGAAGGTCTAGAATTCATATAATGCAAAAGAGCACTAAACCTGCACTTGAAGATCTTACCTCTGCAATCTCTTTAGATAGTACTAACACTTTTGCTTTTTTTAACAGAGCACTTGTAAAATACGACAACAAAGACATTATGGGTGCTCTCACAGATCTGGAAAAAGTACTTGAGCTTGATCCCGGAAACGCCCTTACGCTATACAACCGAGCTCTCATCAGATCGCAGATTGGGGATTATAACAATGCTGTAGATGATTATGACAGAGTTATAACCATTAACCCAAATAACGTACTTGCTTATTATAACAGAGCATCAGTTTTTGTGCAATTGGGCAGATACAGAGATGCCATGGATGATTACTCACAGGCTATAAACCTCTATCCCGATTTTGCAAATGCCTATATGAACCGCTCTTATGTTAAAAATCAACTTGGACAGTTTACCTCTGCCAAAAGCGATTTTGATATTGCTCAGAAGAAGGTAAAAGATTACAGATCAATGCAATCGGACTCTGCTGGTGTTTCGGCCTTTGCCGATACAACCAGAAAATATGACCGTTTACTTGCACTTGATGCCGATTTTGCCAAAAGAGATTTTAACAACGAACTTCTTCAGTACAGAGATGTTGATATTCGTCTGAAACCTCTATATAAATTCCGTCCCGATACTGAGAGAAAAACGTTGGTGGCACTTGAAAACAGATATGAGGATAATAAAATGGATGCCTTTACATCTTCTCTTATTATGCCTGTGTCATTTACATCTGTCCCCCCTGATTTATCTGCCGAAAATCAGATAACATATTTAAAGGAGACCGATATTTTGCTTAGGAGGGAGAAAAGCGGCTCTCTCCTTTTTGCCAAAGCACTTCTTGAATTGGGCAATAAGCAGTTTAATACTGCCCTTGAGTGCTATAATCAGGCAATTTCACTTGAGCCTGACCAGACCTTTTACTATATTAACAGAGGCGCTTTACAATCTGAAATGATTGATTTTATATCATCAATGGAGAGCAATGTGCAGGTGCTTACACTTGACAATGCCGGTGCAACCCGGGCTAAGGTACAGGAGAATGTTACCAGAAGCTACGACTACACAGCAGCCATTCATGATATGAAGAGAGCTGCCGAATTGTCTCCTGAATTCCCTTATACTTATTACAATCTTGGTAATTTGTATTGTCTTTCGAATGATCTGCCGGAGTCAATTATTCAGTACTC
>CAYGID010000191.1:0-1901 GCA_964349835.1 uncultured Bacteroidales bacterium
TTCATCCTTACGAACAGGTAAGTTCAAGATTTAATCCTGACGAACATACAGCAAGAATTTGTTGGCAAGTTTTGAAAGCAGCAATTTATCAACTAACAAACAACAAACCCAATGCACAGGTGTAAGCACATTTGCAAACCGCTACAAGCCAACCCGCAGACCAAAGTTTGCAAAAGAGCTTTCACCTCTCCCACCCAAGAAAAATTATTTTTTAAAATTTCCTTCCCTTCAAAAATTTTTAAAACCGCAACCGCACAACCGACACATAAAGACCAAAACACAAACTGGATAATGACAGCGAAACCCTTATCAGGCCTGACTTTCACGATACGACAGACAGAACGCCAGCTGGTAACAGCGGTTTTGCAAAAGTGGCGGTGCAGTGCTTCGTATGACAGTGAAGTGGTTAATCAAAATTTAGTGCTTCGATTGAAGTTAAGTGGTGAAAATCGCCACCTTCGCAAAGCCGCAAAACGTTAGCGGTCAGGCAATAAAACGACCCGAGAAACAAATCGGGTTATTTTTAAAATATTGTATTTTAGCATTTGCTTAAATAAACAAGTTGACTATCTTTGTGTTTATGGAAAACAATTCTTGCATAAGACAACAAGCGGACATTAAACAAATCAACCGTTGTAAAGACCGAGTTGCAGAACTCAACGGCTCGTTTGACTACTTATCGAACGGACTTGAATTGGCGGGTAACAACGTCAGACTGAAAATCCTGTTCCTGCTTTATGAAGAGAAACAACTTTGCGTTTGCGACCTGAGTGATGTTCTTGGAATGACCATTTCGGCAGTTTCTCAACACCTGCGAAAACTCAAAGACCGAAAACTCATTGAAACAGAAAGGCAAGCACAGACCATTTTCTATTCGCTGACAAACGAATACAAAAACTTGCTTGAACCGTTTTTCATAATACTTGACGAAAACAAAATTTTGGAGACAATATGAAAAAGGACAATAAACTAATCGGAGCAGGAATTTTAACGGCATTCGCTGCTTCTCTATGCTGTATTACACCAGTTTTGGCACTAATTGCAGGAACAAGCGGACTTGCTGCCTCTTTTTCGTGGCTTGAACCTTTCCGACCGTATTTAATTGGTTTGACAATTTTGGTTCTTGGTTTTGCTTGGTATCAAAAACTAAAACCGAAAAAGGAAATAGACTGTGATTGTGAAACTGATGAAAAGCCAAAATTCATTCAGAGTAAAAAGTTTTTAGGAATTGTTACAGCATTCGCAATTGTAATGCTTGCCTTTCCTTACTATGCACATATTTTCTACCCTAAGACAGAAAAACAAGTAATAGTAGTTGACAAATCAAATTTACAGACCGTTGAGTTTACTATCAGCGGAATGACTTGTGCAGGATGCGAAGAACACGTAAACCACGAAGTGAACAAACTTTCAGGAATAATCAAATCAACTGCTTCATACGAGAATGGAAACGCAATCGTTGAATTTGACAACTCAAAAACTAACATAGCCGAAATCGAAACAGCAATTAACGGAACAGGATATTCAGTAAGAGACAAAAAGGAAAAATAAAATGGAAATAAAATTGCAATCAACAATCACTTGCCCCAACTGCGGACACAAAAAAGAAGAAACAATGCCGACAGATGCTTGCCAATACTTTTACGAGTGCGAAAACTGCAAAACTGTATTGAAACCACAACAAGGAGACTGCTGTGTTTATTGCAGTTATGGGAGCGAGAAATGTCCACCAATTCAACAAGACGAGAAATGTTGCTGACCGAAGAAAAAAAGCCCGAACCGCTAAAAATGTATATACAAAATAGGCGAAATAGCAGTAAATTCAACGGTTGTAGCTCGCTTCAACTTCATCTCGGTTTGATAAGTTTGAAGCCCGCAATCGCCTACTTTGCATATACTAA
>CAYGID010000192.1:0-1876 GCA_964349835.1 uncultured Bacteroidales bacterium
ATCAAAATTCAAGTTTTGCGATGTATTTGTATGTAACTAAATCTTCGACGGTCGAAGTTTGTCGACCCATTAGCGCTCTCATTCACTAAAAGAGGAGAACTCGCTGCGCTCAAACAGCTCCTCTTTTTAGCGTTCATTGAGAGCGATGGGGCCCCGCCAAACTACTCCATGTCTCAGATTCAGTCACATACAAATCGCCAGATACCTACGTACCCGCCCATCAATAGAACATTATTGCATTAGAGCGTTCGCGCGTAGCGCAGCACTTGAAGCGCGCACGCGCTTCGATGCACTAGAGCACTAGAGCATTGTTGCGCCTTGCGCAACAGAGCTCTAGAGAAACAGCAGCAAACTCACCCCCATCACCGCCATGCCTATCACCACGCCGGCCATGGAGATGTGGTGTTCGCCATACTTTTCGGCGCTCGGAAGGAGCTCATCGAGCGAGATAAAGACCATGATTCCCGAAACACAGGCTAACACAATGCCGTTTACCGAAGGCGACCAGAAGGGCATCAGGAAGAAAAAGGCGATGAGAGCTCCGATGGGTTCGGCCAATCCGGAGAGAAAAGAGAACCAAAAGGCCTTTTTTCGGCTGCCGGTGGCATGGTAGATGGGAACTGCCACGGCAATACCCTCGGGAATATTGTGGATAGCAATGGCAACTGTAATGGGAATAGCCAGTTCGAGGCTTCCCAAGGCTGACGTAAATGCGGCTATCCCTTCGGGAAAGTTGTGAATGGCCACCGAAAGTGCCACCACCATGCCGGTGCGGTGCAGCGCATCCTTTTTGTTCATATCCTCCACACTGTGAGCTTCGTGGGGATTGCCCGATTCGGGTACAATAAAGTCGATGAGGGTAATGAGCCCCATGCCCCCGAAAAAGGCCAATAGCAGGTAGAAGGTTCCCAACTTTTCGCCAAAGGCCAGTTCGAGCGATTCAACAGCCTGCGGAATCATCTCCATAAACGAAACATAGATCATCACTCCGGCCGAAAAACCCAGCGAGGCGCACAAAAACCGGGTATTAGTACGCTTTGCAAACAGTGCAATCAAACTGCCGATACCTGTCGACAAACCGGCAAACGTAGTAAGCGCAAAAGCGAAGATAATGGTTTGGGAGTCCATAAATAAAGAGATAATAGGATAATGCTCTGGTGCTCTAGTGCTCTAGTGCATCGAAGCGCATTCGCGCTTCAAGTGCAATGCGCTGCGCGCAAGTGCTCTAACGGTCACATATATGAAATGTAGGAAGGATTTCAATCATAATTGAATGTTTTAACAAAACCCATATTTTCTTCAGACATAACAGAAGCGCTTGTTAAAAAGTCAGCATTCTTCAATCATAGATGTAGTCGATTTTAAGCTTGTTGGCAACGAAATGATACGCGCAACCGCGAAGATAAAGTAAAAAACAGAGCCTTTTAGCGCGAAGCGCAGCACTAGAGCACCAGAGCTCTTCTTTACGGCTCTTGCGCGTCAGCGCAGCATTAGAGCATTGCTGCATTAGAGCATTCAAAATTAATCTATTTTATGGTACCGATTTGATTTCTCACCTAACCTGCCTATTTTTGTATAGATACAAATAATATAATATATTGTATATGAGCAAAGTAATACACGGCTCAACCCTTCTGGCAGGGCTTTCTTTACTCTCGGTGCACACAATGGAGGCTGTAGCCGCATCGGCCCCCGACACCGCGGGCAAAATGCCACAAAAGAGTATACCCCCCACGCAGAGGCCCAACATTATCTACATCATGGCCGACGATCATGCCTTTCAGGCCATTAGCGCCTATGGAAGCCGACTGAAGGAGGTGATGCCTACTCCGAATATCGACAGGCTGGCCAGTGAGGGAGCCCGGCTCGACCGTTG
>CAYGID010000193.1:0-1867 GCA_964349835.1 uncultured Bacteroidales bacterium
AATTGGTATCACCCAACACCAGGAATGCATCCGGTTGTTCCTTTTCCAGTACAGGATCTATATTGATCAGGATCTGCCCGGCAGTCTCTGTGGCGTTTTTACCCGCTGCATTTAGAAAATGATCCGGTTTGCGTAAACCAAGGTCCTCAAAGAACACTTCGTTGAGCTCATAATCATAATTCTGTCCCGTGTGGACCAAGATATGCTCAATGGCTTCCGATGCATCCAGCTTCTGCAGCACACACGCCAAACGGATAATCTCGGGGCGGGTACCTACTACGGTTAATACTTTTAATTTCTTCATATTTTGTTGATTTCTACGAGACAAGAATTTACTATAAGAGCCAAGGGAAAAAGTGTGTTCAACAATCCGTCGGAGCATTCCAAGCGAGGATTTTCCCATTTTTACGAACACCGTTTGTATCGCCTCCATATATTAAAATTGGTTCTGCTTCTGCGTTTAAACCGCGATAAAAATCAAGCCCTTTGAAAAAGTCGGACGATACTGTGGTAGCCGATTTTATCTCTATACATTGCATTTTTTCGCCGGTATCTATCAGACAATCTACTTCATTGCCGGAAGAGTCGCGCCAGAAATAGATTGGAGGTATTATACAACGGTTAAAGTACCTTTTTGTTACATCTGCAATTATCATATTTTCAAACAACGCACCCTTAGCCCAATGAGCGGACAGCTCTTCCTTTTTTCGTATTCCGAGCAGGTTACATACCAATCCCGTATCGTAAAAGTAAAGCTTGGGTGTTTTTAGAATACGTTTCGAGAAATTTCGATGATGCGGTTGAAGAAAAAAGACGATAAAACTGGTTTCCAAAATGGAGAACCAGGATTTAATTGTTTTCAAATCGACTCCTACCTCGTTGGCTATATTGCTGTAATTAAGCAGTTGCCCCACTCTGCCTGCTGCTATTCGGAGAAACTTCTGAAAAAGATATAAATTAGTGACATTCACTATTTGTCGTACATCGCGTTCAATGTATGTTTGGATATACGATGGATAGAATAATTCGGGTTCAATATCCATTTGATGAATACGCGGGTAAAATCCCCTGAAAAGAGTCGCCTCCATTTCGGTGGAGCTCGCTACATCAGCGCTGCGCAACTCCGATAGGCTTAGCGGAAGCAAATGGGTAACAAATACGCGTCCGGCCAGACTTTGTGAGATTTTCTCCGAAAGCAGGAAGTTTTGCGATCCGGTCAAAATATATTCTCCCGGTCTGCTCCGCTCATCGCTCATGGTTTGAATGTACGAAAAAAGAGCGGGAAACCGCTGTACTTCATCAATAATAACGCCCTTTGGAAATTGCGACAGGAACAAACGCGGATCCGAAACGGCAGCTTCGTATACATCCGGACTTTCAAGGTTTACATAACTATATTCCGGAAAACACATGCGTGCTAATGTGGTTTTCCCTGACTGGCGTGGACCTGTAATGGATATAACAGGCATTTTGGTTGCCATTTTTTGCAGTTGACTGCTGATTTCTCGTTGTATCATGCACAAAGATACAGTTATATTTCGAATTTCTTTGCAAATACGGAATTGGATTCCATATTTGCAAAGAAATTCATGCTAAACCGGTAAAAAGAAGGTATCAGGCCGTTGCGGATCAAACACTTCGTTCACCCACATCACCGTGACCATGTCTGTCTCACCCAGATTTTCAATATTGTGCGTATATCCCACCGGAATATCCACCACCTCTAATTTTTCACCCGATACAAAATATTCATGTACCTTCTCTTCATCTATCTTACGGAAACGAATTACACCTTTTCCACTAACCACCAAGAACTTCTCGTTCTTGGTATGATGCCAGTGCTGCCCTTTCGTGATTCCCGGCTTGG
>CAYGID010000194.1:0-1862 GCA_964349835.1 uncultured Bacteroidales bacterium
ATCTACCTGAAGCGTGCGTAAATTTTCCACTTCAGAGAAAGACAACACCGGTTTGTTTTTGCAGGCAACGATTGACAGTAAGAGAATCAGGGTAGTAAATAATAGTGAGTGCTTCATAGTGGCTTGATTGTGTGCGTTATGTGATTGTATTCGGACGACTGGGAAGGGGATTGATGAAACAATCCCCTTCCACATCCATCTGACCTTAATTAGAGAACGGAATGACACACTGTTTCGTTGTCAACGTAGCAAGTGGAACCTGGCGAACACGGTTTTTCTGCAGTGCTTTTGTTGCACAACTTCTTGGCTCCAGGAATATACTCCCCTCCAATTCCGGGTGTAAGGCTTATTTCACCATCAATTATCCACAATTTGCATGTCTCCTCCACAAGGCAGCAGTTAGGTCCATAACCATAACCTCCCTCGGCTGTTCCTGCACTTCCCGAAGCAATCACCCCGTTCATGAATGCATTGCTTCGGATGCCGTAATCGTTGATGGCATTGTGGAAATTGGCCGCCATCATCATAAAGAGAAGGAGCGCGCCTGTCATTACTTTTTTATTGGTTTTCATCACTTTTAGTTATTGTGGTTAATACTTTATACACATGGTATTGCCTGTTGATACTGTAGATATTCCATCAGTTTTTCGATGTTCGATAAACAGCTTATGTGGTTTTCTTCGATGGGTGTGTTGTGGTGCTCTCTGAGGAGAGGGTGATCAGGGCATGCAACAAAAAGGCGGAGAAGAGAAGTAGTAAACCGTGTATCATCAGAAACCCTGTTGGGATGATGATTCGGAAGAGCTGCACGGGGTCGAGGTTGCCAAATTGCGATTGGCTCCAGAAAAAGAGGGCGTACAGGGCCCCTGCCACACCCATCAGAATCAGGGGTATCCCGACGTACAGACCCCGTTCGATGGTCCACTGCGTTACCATCCGTTTCAGCCGATCGGGAAGAGGATGGATACCGGTGAGGTGGCTGTTGACGCGGGCAAAGAGATAGAAGATAGATAAGGTGAGCCCGGCCACCGAGAGGATACCGGCATAGAAGAGGGTGTGAATGTCGAGCCGGATCTGCGCAATCTGCCACTGCCCGATAACCAGCCTGCTGGCCAGCAGGAGGCTCCCTGCCAGCAGAAGCAAGCCGGGGTAGAGGAATAACCATCTGGGACAGTAGAGCAAGAGCAGTTTGAGGTGCCTCCATCCGTCGTGCCACGATCGCAGATGGGGCTTGCGGTTGCGTCCGTCGCGATGGAGCACCACCGGCACTTCGGCCACCGACATCTGGAGCAGCGAGGCTTTAAAGACGATTTCGGAGGCCAGCTCCATTCCCTGGCCACTTAGTTGCAGCTTTTGGCATGCCTCTTTCGAGAATCCGCGCAGGCCACAGTGAAAGTCGCCAATGTGGTTTCGGAAGAAGAGCCGACCCAGAAAGGAGAGCACCGGGTTGCCGAGATAGCGGTGGAGCGCAGGCATAGCCCCCGGAAGGATGCCGCCAAGGAAGCGGTTTCCCATCACCAGGTCGAACCCTTGCCGCAACTTTTCGACAAAGGCTTCCAGATGCGAGAAGTCGTAACTGTCGTCGGCATCGCCCATGATGATGTACCGCCCTTTTGCCTGGGCAAAACCGCCACGCAGGGCATTTCCGTACCCTTTCTCGGCAATGGCCACTACCCGGGCTCCCGCCTGTTGCGCCAGCTGCCGCGAACCGTCGCTGCTGCCGTTATCGGCCACTATCACTTCGGCGGAGATGCCTTGATGTTGGAAAAAGCCCAATGCCTTTTCTATGCAGCGGGCCACGGTTTTTGCCTCGTTGAGGCAGGGCATGACGACGGAGAATTCGATGGAAGAGGACATAATTA
>CAYGID010000195.1:0-1828 GCA_964349835.1 uncultured Bacteroidales bacterium
GTTATAAATACCTGCCACATGATGCCAGTTTTGTGTCCAATCTTTGGGTAATTCAGCACTGACAACTGTTTTTTTCGAAGTGTAGATATAGAAATCAAGCGATTTGTCACCATTTTGCTGCAAACCAAATTGATTGTTTCCTTTGGTGAGCAGTGTCCCACCCATTTTCATTAAATCGCGTGGAAAAATCCAAAACGAAACCGTTAGTTCATCACCCGAAATTTCAATATTTCTATCCTGATACACTTCCACCCACTGATCGTGACCGTTAAGATCAATACCTTTTCCATCGTGCCCGGCAACCAGTTTGGCGCGTCCCATAATGTGAGTTGCTACCTTGTTTGGTGAAGAATCGGTCAATTTGCGAACCGGCTCGCGCAAGCCCGGGCTTACGAAATCCCAGATTGCCCCGCCCATGATGCGTGGATACTGGTAAAACTCTTCCCAATATTCATCCAGTCCACCACCGGCATTTCCGGCTACCGAAAGGTATTCGTCCAGAAACGAGGGTCGCGGATCAACACTTTCAGGAACCATCCCCACCTGGTTTTTGAGGTCGAAAGGTGACGGGTAACGTGGCCCGATAATCTCTTCGCAAGAGTGCGAAAAAGCGTTTCCGCCATACATCCAGTAGCGTGTAGAATCGTATTTCCGTCCTTCATCAATCACGGCACAAATATTTTTCCCTTCACCACTTTCGTTTCCGGCGCTCCAAAACAGAATGCTGGCATGATTACGGTCGCGCAACACCATTTTGCGAACCCGATCGCGGTACATGGGCTCCCACTCAGCATTATTGGACAAAAATTCAGTTGCATGCGCTTCAACTCCGGCTTCGTCAATGATATAGAATCCATATTCGTCGGCCAATTCCAGATATCTTAAAACCGGAGGATAGTGTGAAATTCGCACACAATTGATATTGAATTGTTTCAGTATTTCAAAGTCTTTCCGGATGGTCGCTTCGTCCATGGTGTGCCCCAAATCGGGATGTTGCATGTGCGTATTGATGCCGTTAAGTTTGATAGCCTTGCCATTGAGGTAGAAAACCTGATGGCGAATTTCGGTCTCTTTAAAACCCATGCGACCGGCAATTACCTCTTCGGTTTTTCCTTCGCTGTTGATTAATTCGAGCGTTAACCGGTAAAGATTGGGCGTTTCGGCGGTCCACTTTTTAGGATTTACTACTTCGGACGAAATGTTAATAATCTGCTTATTATCTGCAGTTATTTGAACTGCATCAGAAGTAACATTCTGAACCAACACATTGTCCGAATTAAACAGCGAAGCGCGAACTTTGTAGTTATGTTTATCGGTTTTCGATAGGTTTTTTACCGTAACCTGTACATTCAGTGTTGCGTTCTCATAGTTTTCGTCCAGGTCGGTAGTGGCATACCAGTCGAAGATATGCAGATCCGATTTTGCGTACAACCAAACATCGTCGAAAATACCGGCCAGGCGCCAATAGTCCTGCGCTTCGAGATATACCCCGTCGGAATATTTCAATACATTGACGGCAATGGTGTTTTTCCCGGGTTTCAGGAAATGGGTAACATCATATTCGGCAGGCTCCTGCGCGCCTTCATTGTAGCCAACTTCCTGTCCGTTAATCCAAACAAACGATGCCGAAGCGGTTTTCTCCATGCGCAAAAAGATGCGTCTGCTTTTCCAATTTGCCGGTATGGTAAATGTTTTTCGATACGAGCCGGTCGGGTTGTATTCGCGCGGAACAAAAGGCGGATTGGAACGAAACGGGTGTGCCACATTTCGGAAAAAAGGATCGCCAAAACCCTGCATTTCCCAGTTGGAGGGAACTGTAATTTCAGAC
>CAYGID010000196.1:0-1824 GCA_964349835.1 uncultured Bacteroidales bacterium
GTGGCTTCGGTCTGCGCAGCCTTTTTGGTGCCGAACCAGGGAAACATCTGCATGAGGGTGAAATCGGCTACCTGGCGCCCACCCACAATGTCCATCGGCTTGAGGAAAAAGCCGATATCCAATTGTGGATCGGGCCAGGCGCCTGCCTGCGGCACCTTTTCCAGTGAGGCCTTATAGGCCAGGAAATCGGCATTCAGCCCGGGATTATTCTTCGCCGCTGTTTCCAGGTAACGGTCGAGTGAATCGGGTGTTTGCGCCGCTACAGGATGGGGACCCATGAATCCCAGCACAACCAGGATGACGCCGAAGAGGTTATATGGTTTCATAATCTGTCGTTTTAGCTTGTTGTTTTTCTTTTTTCCGGATGACGCCTTCCCGCCACCAGCATTGAAGGATGGGTACGATAAACATGGTCATCGACTGGATCAGCATCCCGCCAAAGGTGGGAATAGACATGGGAATCATAATCTCGGATCCCTTGCCCGTGGAAGTCAGTACCGGCAGGAGTGCGATCAGCGTGGTGGCGGTGGTCATCACTGCCGGGCGTACCCTTTTTAAACCGGCGTGGACAACCGCTTCCCTGATCTCCTCCCTTGTCTGCGGGTCTCTTTCCAGGAAGGTGTCGTGGATATAGGTTCCCATCAGCACCCCATCGTCAGTGGCAATGCCGAAGAGGGCGATAAACCCTACCCACACCGCGATGCTGAGGTTGATGGGATGCATATTGAACATCTCACGGATATTGATACCGCCCATCGAAAAATTCATAAACCAGGGTTCACCGTATAACCATAAGAGAATAAATCCTCCGGCTAGGGCGACAAATACTCCCGAAAAGTGAATGAGTGAGGCGGTCACCGTTTTGAACTGAAAATAGAGGATGAGGAGGATGATGAGCAAAGCAATAGGTATGATGATCATCAATCGCTTCGATGCACGGGCCTGCTGCTCGTAGTTACCGGCGAAGGCATAGGAAACCCCGTGAGGCAGGCTGATCTCCCCGCTGCGCAGTTTCTCCTGTAATATTGCATCGGCCTCTTTCACCACATCTACCTCGGCCTTGCCAACCACCTTGTCAAAAATCACATAACCCACCAGGAACGTATTTTCACTCTGGATCATCTGAGCACCGCGGGTATATTCGATCTCCGCCACTTCTCCCAGCGGTATCTGCGCCCCGGTGGCTGTGGGTACGATCAGCCGCGCCAACTCATCGGGGTTCTCTCTCAGTTCACGCGGATACCTCAAGCGTACGGGAAAACGTTCACGTCCCTCTACCGTGGTTGTTAAGGGCATGCCTCCCACTGCCGCACCAATCACATCCTGCAGGTCGGCCACCGTGATACCGTATCGGGCCATATGCTGCCGGTTCAGTTTGATCTCGATGTAGGGCGCTCCCACGGCACGGTCGTAGAATACGGTAGAGGAGAGTACGGAAGGCACCTCTTTCAAGGCGGCTTCCAGTATCTTGCCACCCTGTTCGATCGATTCCAGGTCGGGTCCCGACACTTTAACTCCCATCGGTGCGCGCATGCCGGTAGAGAGCATCACGGTACGTGCCTCAATGGGTTGCAGTTTCGGTGCCGATGTCAGGCCGGCGATATGCGATACATTGATGATCTCCTGCCAGATGTCATCTTCATTCCTTATTTCCGGACGCCATTGCCTGAAGTAATCACCCCGTCTATCGGGAACCAGACTGTCCTCAGGCACTCGTCTGAATCCATCTTCCGGGTTATAGGTT
Source organism: uncultured Bacteroidales bacterium (assembly GCA_964349835.1). Taxonomy (GTDB): domain Bacteria; phylum Bacteroidota; class Bacteroidia; order Bacteroidales; family UBA4181; genus JAQVSH01. The sequence goes on from CAYGID010000196.1 coordinate 1,745, forward strand.
GTCTGGTCGATCAGGATAAATGCTCCTTTCCGGTTGACCTTGAATCGTTGCCGGTTACCGTCTTCATCCAGGATATATTC
>CAYGID010000197.1:0-1803 GCA_964349835.1 uncultured Bacteroidales bacterium
AACTAAACTTTGCTGAAAGTCACTGGTATCAAAAGTTTGGCATGAAAAGCTATGAAAAAAGAGGTCTTAATAAGACCTCTTTTTTGCTTTATCTATGTGCACTTTTGAGCGTAAATTACTCTTTTATTAGCTTTTCTGCTGCAGGAGCGCTCACTTGTGTGCATAAAAACTACTCTGCCTTTGGCTCTTCTGCTTCAGGTGTTGCTTCTTCTGCAGGGGTTACCTCTGCCTCTGCTGTTGGCGCAACTTCGAGAGCGACATCTGCTACCGGTGCTGCTACAACAACTTCTTCGGTTTTTGTTTCAGCTTTTGGCTCTGCTTTTGGCTCTGCTTTTGCTTCAGTTTTCGGCTCTTTTTTAGCTTTTGGAGCTTTAGCTGCAGGCTTTACCTCTGCTTCTGTCTCTTCACTCTTCTTTGCGCGGCTACGACGGGTTGTGCTCTTTTTAACCTCAGTTTTTGCATATGCAAGTGCTGTTTCGTTAAAGTCAACTAATTCTATCATTGCCATCTCAGCAGCATCTCCTTTACGGAAACCAAGCTTAAGAACTCTTGTGTATCCACCCGGGCGATCAGCAATTTTTGGGGCAATAGTGCGGAAAAGCTCTGTAATTGCCTCTTTTTGCTTCAGGTACGAGAATACTGTACGGCGTGAATGTGTGCTATCGTCCTTAGATTTTGTAATCAGTGGTTCGATGTACATTCTGAGTGCTTTCGCCTTTGCCAAGGTTGTCTCAATTCTTTTGTGAATTATGAGTGACGAAGCCATATTTGCCAACATCGCTTTACGGTGTCCGCTTTTACGGCCAAGGTGATTTATTGTTTTATTATGCCTCATTTTTCAAAACTTTCTTTTCAATATTATACTTTGTTACATCCATACCAAAGTTGAGTCTGTAGCGCTCAACAAGGTTGTCGATCTCGGAAAGAGATTTTTTTCCAAAGTTTCTGAACTTCATCAGCTCAGATCTTTGAAGCGACACAAGGTCTGCAAGGGTTTCAATATCAGCCGCTTTCAGGCAATTGAGTGCTCTTACAGACAGCTCCATATCGGCCAGTTTGGTCATTAGCAGATGACGCATGCGGAGTGACTCCTCATCCAGTTCATTGCTTATAACCTCTACCGGTGTCTCCAGAGTTATCTTTTCATCAGAGAACAACATAAAGTGGTGAATAAGGATTTTTGCGGCCTCTTTAAGGGCCTCCTTAGGATGGATGGAACCATCTGTTGTTATCTCTAAATTAAGCTTCTCGTAGTCTGTCTTCTGCTCGACACGCCAGTTCTCTACAGAGTACTTTACATTCTTGATAGGAGTGTAAATTGAGTCGATTGGGATGATGCCAATAGGTGCCTCTTCAATACGGTTCTCCTCTGCTGCAACATAGCCTCTGCCCTTTCCAATTCTCAGTTCAACTGAGAGGGTGACTGATGGCTCCATAGAGCAGATGTGCAGCTCGGGATTGAGTACTTTAAAAGAAGACAACTGTTTTGAGATATCTTCTGCAGTAAACTCCTGTTTGCCGCTTATCGTAATATTTACAATCTCTGTATCTTCACCCTCAATCATTCGTTTAAAACGAACTTGTTTCAGGTTTAGTATGATGTCAACTACTGTTTCGATTACTCCCGGGATAGTTGCAAATTCATGGTCTACTCCCTGAATCCTGACAGCTGTGACAGCATGGCCCTCTAGAGACGACAAAAGAATACGGCGCAAAGCGTTACCTACTGTTATGCCGTAGCCCGGCTCCAGAGGTCTAAACTCAAAGCGACCAAATGTTTCGGTTGCGTCAAGCATTATTACC
>CAYGID010000198.1:0-1790 GCA_964349835.1 uncultured Bacteroidales bacterium
TTGAGTTTCGAGGGTGACTTGCCGGAGTTGGGGGAGGGGGGGATTCAATCAGGTTATTCCTCTATCAACCTGTTTATCAAGCCTACGGAATAAAGCGGAATGTTTGTCATGGTCAGTTCCTTTCTGTAATCCGACATGGAGGTACGGATAGATATCTTTGGATGGTATTTATCGAGAAAACTTCCCAGAGATTTTGCCTTCAGATTTTCGGCGGCTTTCACCTCAACAGGAATAAGGTGCCCTGAAATCTGTATCAAAAAATCGATCTCAGCAATGCCTTGATCGGGAGTCCAGTAATAAGTTGCGATTTCATCCATCGATTTCAATTGCTGAAGCACATATTGTTCGGTTAGCGCCCCTTTGTATTGTCCGAAGATTTCATTGCCATCTATCAATGTCTTTGCATCCAATCCGGACTTTGCCCCAAGCAATCCGACATCGACCATAAACAACTTAAAAGCACTGATGTCTTCAAATCCTCCTAATGGCAAAGATGCATTCGATACCCGATTTACTTTGTAAATCAATCCGGCGTCCTGAAGCCACATAATGGCGAGTTCAAACTCCTTGGCTCGGCCTCCGCTTTTAATGGCTCCATAAATAAATTTGCGGTTTTCTTTTGCAAGTTGTGATGGAAGGGCATTCCAGACCATTTTAATACGAGGTACGGTATCCAACGGTGGGTGTTTGGAGAAGTCTTTGTCGTACGATTCGAGAATGGCGTTTTGTATGGTCCGGACTTCTTTGTAATCCCCATTACGAATATATGCATCGACCACTTCGGGCATCCCACCTATGTAGTAATACTGCTTGAGCAAATCAATATATTGCCCTTTAAATGCTTTTATGAGCGTCCAGTCCCGGCTTTTGAGCGTATCAAGCAATGCGGTTTTGCCAATTGCCCATAGAAATTCCTGATACGACAAGGGATAAAGGTCCAGAAAATTTATCTTGCCTACTGGAAAGGAGTCGTTTTTATGGATGGATAATCCAAGAAGTGAACCTGCTGCCATAACATGATACTCTGGAGCGTCTTCGTGAAAATATTTAAGTGCGAGCAGGCCCCGTTTAACGGATTGTATTTCATCAAGAATAATCAATGTTTTGCCGACCTGGGGGATAATGCCTGTAGTAAGCTGAATAGAACGAAGGATGCGTTGGATATCAAAATCCGTTTCAAACAGATCGGCCAATTGAGTGACCTTCTCAAAGTTAATATAGGCGACCGATTCAAATTCATTGTTTCCAAACTCTTTCATCAGCCAGGTTTTGCCAACTTGGCGTGCACCTTTAATCACAAGCGGTTTGCGATGTGCGTTATTCTTCCACTTCAACAGTGCTTGGTAGGCTGTTCTTTCCATATATACCTGCAATTAATAGTGCAAATATAAGGCGTCATATACAAAAAAACAAACGAATAATTGTAAGTTATTACATTTTTACCTGAGGAAAATTGTTTCTTGAGGACCAAATTATTGAGATGGTAATGTGTAAAGCAAACCATTGGTATTTTGTAAACAATTAGTGAGATAAATGATGTGGGCATTCTTACCGGCATCCTTTACCGCAACAACATCACTGCCGTACTCGATGATGTCCGCAGCATCAATATTGCCGTCATTTTCTGTAAAAAACTACTGTTTATTGCCGTCATCTCTGATGCAAATATCGACCATTCCGTGAGATTTCGACTTTTCATTCAGTGAAATTCGGCGTTTTCATTCCGTGAGATTCGGGCTTTGTTGATGGTGGTCATCCGGCTGAAGGCTGCTCCGCTGCAGAAGAGGCAG
>CAYGID010000199.1:0-1788 GCA_964349835.1 uncultured Bacteroidales bacterium
TTGGCGTAGCCAGCTCTTTCAGCTCTTTTTTCAGGGTGGTGTCGTTTTGCCATACCCGGCAACGGCTGTTGGCATAGCCGCCCAGGTAGAGCAGGTAGAGGAGTGCCATCACCAGCGCCCCTTTGGCAAATCGGGTTTGGAGGAGTCGGGTTTGGAGGAGTCGTGCAAAGCTCCAGGCCATAAGAAAGGTGATGCCTGTCAGGGGGAGGTAGATGTAACGGTCGGCCACGATATTGATACGCGACATGGGAATGATGTGGAGCACCAACCCCAGCTGCAGGACAAAGAAGAGGATGGCAAAGCGTTGCGGCACTTTGCGGATATAGCCTGCCATCAGCAGCAGGATGATTACCCAGAGGATAGGATAGCTCCAGAACTGCAAAGGCATCGGTTCGCCCATCTGGTTGGGGAAGGGATAGACATAGAGCAGATTGACGGGGGCAACAATTTTGGCCAGATATTCGGTAAGGGCATAGGCTGAGAAAGCAATCCGTTGCGATAAGGGGTAGAAGCCTTCGTGCGAGAGCAACCCCTGATTTGTGGAGGCGTGCGAGAGGAGGGTGATGTAGGCAAAATTGAGCATCAGAATCAACAGGGGGAGCTTTTCGAGCCAGAGCTCTGCTTTGGAAAAGTCTCTGCGCGCGATCCAGTCCATTAGCAGCAGGGCAAAGGGAAAGGTTACGGCCTGCTCTTTGGCCCCGAAGGAGAGAACAAAGCAGAGACAGACCAGTAGCCAGGAGGTGAGCTTGCGGTTTTGCAGATAGCGCAGATAGGCTCCCAACCCGCAGAGATAGCAAAAGGCAAAGAGGGGAATCTTGGAGGCACTGATCCATGCGACAGCCTCTACCTGCAGGGGATGAATGGCAAAGAGCAGTGAAGAAAGGAAAGCCACCGGAAGTGCCGTTTGCAGCGGGGTTCCTCCTTGTGACAGAAGCTTTCGGATCAGCACAAATACCCATAGGGTGCAGCCCAGATGCAGGGCAAGAGGAAAAGCATGAAACACCATGGGATTTGCCCCAAAGAGCCGAAAGAGCAGGGTGTAGCAGAGTTGATTCAGGGGGCTGTACTGACCGTGATGGAATTGGGTAAGGATAGCACCGATATTTTCGAGGCCCCGACCAAAGGTATAGGGGTTCATCACCATCCACTGGTCGTCCCACCCTTCGAGGAACTCATGGCTCAGTATAGGATAGTATACCGGTAAGGTGGCCAGTGCCAGTAAGAGGTGGGGGAGCCATCTTGCTTCGTTATGGGCCCAAATAACAATGGAGCGGGTTCGATGGGGTGCAATTATGAGAAATGTATATTGGTTTTCCGGAATAGAGTATCGATATCTATCTATCGATTATTAACATCAAACCTATATAACGTTTCCTACATATGCAATACATTCATTTATAAAAAAGGAATCAAATGTGATTTTATTTGTGGATATACTATTCAGAAGAGATTAAAGTTCAGTGTTTCCAAGGCTTCTGCTGTCTGGGAAAGTGTGTAGAAATTACTTTCGCCTGATGTAAAGAACTGTTTTGTTGATTTTCTTTCCAGCGAAACGCCACAAGATACATTTTCGCATAAGAACGGCGCTTAGAACAGAGGCCATCAGCCTTAGAATTCTCCTATTTCCGGAAATCTCGTAAGAAACTAGCGGGAACCTCAAGGCAACCTGCAAGGGGAATAATGGGGACTTTATAGGGGCTTTGTCCCCACGAGGTCCCCACCAAGTCCCTATGAGGTCCCCGGGAAGTCCCTTCAAAACCCTAATTAGAGGTAACTGCAGACGCTGGT
>CAYGID010000200.1:0-1772 GCA_964349835.1 uncultured Bacteroidales bacterium
TGGGAGATACGTTTCTGAATCAACGGCTAAAAGCAATGGCTCAAGCAGGTCGGATTGCATTCCGGGGCACCCTGAAGGAGATGCGCGACTACCAAGTACGAACCCTATAAGATTCATTTTGTCTTGCGTACAAGACAAAATATACATACATTTGTGCTACCAACAGGACAATATCATTACTATGGATAGATTAATTCTCAAATCCATTATTTTGGATAATCAGCTCGAGGTGCCAAAATATAGAGTCATTCCCCGAGATTTCCGCTTTGAAGAGTTTGGAAACTATGTGTTTGTAGGGATCAGACGAGCCGGAAAATCTTTTCTCCTATATCAGCGTATGCAGCAACTGCTTTCGCAAGGTGTGGGTTGGGACGAGATGCTCTATATCAATTTTGAAGATGAACGACTTGTGGGAATGAGTGGTCATGACTTGAACTTACTTCTTGAACTACACCTCGAGATGTATGGAAAAAAACCTATATTATTTCTTGACGAGATACAGAACATTTCAGGCTGGGATAAATTCGCGCGTCGAATGGCAGATACCAAGCATCGGGTGTATATCACCGGCAGCAATGCTAAAATGCTTAGTGGCGATGTGCAGACCACTCTCGGTGGACGTTATATCACGGTTGATGTGTATCCTTATAACTTTAGAGAGTATCTAACAGCCAATGGCATAGACGTAACTCCGAATTCACTTATGGCCACGGAACCCAAAGCCGAAATATTACGTAAGTTCAACGACTATTTCTTCTTTGGGGGATTTCCTGAAGGAGCAACACTGAATGCAAAACGAGATTATCTGACCAGTGTATATCAAAAAATCTATTTGGGAGATATAAGCACGCGTCACTCAATAGATAATACCTTTGCTCTTAAGGTATTGCTAAAAAAGCTGGGAGAGAGCGTTAAACAACCGATTTCATTCAATCGCATAGCCAATATTGTATCTTCAACAGGCGCTAAGGTGGGCACAACTACCGTAATAAACTATATGGAGTATGCAAAAGATGCCTGGCTCATTTCTTCTGTTCATAATATTGCCAGTAAGCTGGCCGATAAAGAAGGTACGCCAAAATACTATTTCAATGATAATGGTATTTTAAGCCTCTTTTTGCTTGATGGCGAGACATCGTTACTGGAAAATTTGGTTGCAATAACTCTTCTAAGACGATATGGCCGTGAAGATTCTGTATTCTTTTATAATAAGACCATCGAGGTAGATTTCTATCTTCCCGACACCACGACTGCCATTCAGGTATCCTATTCTCTAGACAATACCGATGGAACATTCGACCGTGAGGTGGGTGCTCTCCTGAAACTCACCAAAGTACTCGATTGTTCCAGGCTAATGATAATAACCTATTCGGAGGAGCGAACCATAAGGGTAGAAGAGAGAATGATAGAGGTAATACCTATATGGAAATGGTTGCTGGATGACTAAATCGAAGTTTCAGGCCGCTAGTCAAATTGCACTTCAAAAACCAAGGTGGCAAATTCGGGAAGCGGGTTCGGTTTTTGAATCTTCGCCTCATTGCCACTCTGACTCCAGCGAATCTTCGCGGAACTGCCTAACAACTTAACAGCCTTGATTTTCTGTGCGGTTGGCGCATCCAAACCCAGAGCCCGTACAGAGATATCCCCTTCGGGTCTTTCCATACAGAACACATAGAGTTTTTCGTTCTTCGTGGTAAAACGCAGATCGCCCTCGCGGTAAGCGCGAACATCTTTTACCGCACCTGCAATATGTTGGAAAGGTGCCTTCTCGT
>CAYGID010000201.1:0-1755 GCA_964349835.1 uncultured Bacteroidales bacterium
GAATATATCTTCTTTGCCGATTGCGACGATGAGATGGTTCCGGAATGTCTGGAGATTCTTGCCAAACCCATGGGCTACCACCCCTTCGATTTTGTGGCGGGTGGGGTCGAAACCCACTTTACTGCCACCGGGAAAAAACAACGCGTTGTGCAACAACAGAAGGCTGTATACCATCCTTCGGAGATTGACTACGATCACCTGTTTGAGAGTTTTTATAAAATGGTGGTTTGGAATAAGCTCTACAACAGGCAATTTCTCACAAAAAACCGACTTGAGTTTGAACCCACAATATTTCACGAGGATCAACTATTTCTGTTTCACCTGGCCTTCTGCACCCAATCGTACTCGGTGGTTCCCTTTGTAACCTACCGCTATTTCAAGAGAGGCAACTCCATTACAGGTATCTATACACAAAAAAATTATGACGATCTAACGTATGTTATCGGCCAAATGCGCCGAGTGTCGGAACAGAGAGGTTTGGAAGTGGCTAAAAAGAGAGCTGCTCGCAAACATATTTTTATGCTGCAGTGCAACTTGTCGATGCATGTACTCGATTCCGAGACCATTCTCCGTAAGCAACAGGCAGGGTATGTTAAGCGTTTTGGAAGAATCAGGCTCCCATTTTCGGAATATCTAACCATTCCCAAAGGATACTGGCGCGACCGCATTGCATTTCCCCTCTTTTACCTTTGGCCCCCACTCTTTATTTTTATTTACCGCATCATTCAACATTTTACCCCACAGAGCCGATGAAGCAGTTGGTCACTCTCATAAAAGCGCTGTTCTTCCTGGGCACCATCGTGTCGGGTGTTTCCATGTTTCTGGTTGGGCTGGCCGGACATACGGCCACGGTCGACCACACTTACCTAACGCTGGCTGCCATCTCCTTTCCCTTTCTGGCTTACGTTGCAGCCCTCTTCTGGCTCCTCAGCCTGTTGAGCCTACAGTGGCGGCTCCTCCTCTTTCAGACCCTCTGTTTTGCACTGTCGATACCTATGCTACTGCATACCTTCGGGTTCAACTTTTTGCCAGGTCTCGAACCCGCGAAATCGATCCGAATCCTGACCTATAATGTGAGTGGGTTTAACGAACAGCAGGGAAAACCCACCGAGATGCTACGCTATATTCGTTCAAAGCAACCCGACATTCTCTGCTTTCAGGAATTTTCGGCCAGGCCCGAGCAGTACGGCTACACGCTACAACAGATTTGCGACAGCCTTCCGGAATATCCCTACGTCGATTTTCAGAACCATCACACCACACGCTTCCACTCGGGTGTGGGCACCGCTGTTTTTTCGAAATTTCCTATTACCGATGTCGAACCCATTCCTTACGAGAGCCGCATTAACTCGTCGTGCCTTTACCGCATTGCCATTCATGGCAAAAGCCTGACCCTGGTCAATAACCATCTGGAGTCGAACGCCCTCTCCGATATGGATCTCCACTTTATCAGGAAAATGGTGAAAAACGCGCAGTTCGACTATATCCCCCTTGTAGATGAAATTGTCAGAGAGAAAATTGCGACTGCAGCCGCAAGAAGATTAGAGCAGGCACAACGGGTAGCACAAAAAGTATTGGCATCGGGTGGCGACTACGTGCTGATTTGCGGCGACCTGAACGACACGCCCCTTTCGCCCACGGTCCGCCTGTTGAGGGAGTACTTTGACGATGCCTTTGTTAAAGCGGGCATCGGAATGGGAGCCACCCACAAAATGGTGCGGGCGGGTCTGCGAATCGACTATTTCCTCTACTCTT
>CAYGID010000202.1:0-1740 GCA_964349835.1 uncultured Bacteroidales bacterium
TTCCGTGATGATTCAATGTCGCCACATCCACATTTCCAATTACAGGGGCTGCCAGTGATTCCAAGCTCTCGGTGTCGGGTGTTCCCGTGTGTCCGATACCGGGTATATCTCCCCCCGTATAGAAATCGAATGGTCCGTAGCTGATGCGGATACCGGACGATAAGTCATTTTCCGGAGGTCGATCTCCTGCTTTGAATTTTCTGATGGCAATGCTACTATCAGCTACAGCTGCGATAACTCCGTTTGAGAACAGATTTTTCACCACAAACTCTGGGAATGCCTCGGGGTCATTCTTCAGTCTTATTTGAGAAAATGATCCGACCTTGAATTTCTCATACAGTAGCCCTTCTGTTTTCTCCTGGATGAGGATGAAATTCCTGTATTCTTTTATTTGATTGACAAAGAACGAATCATCCTTTTCTACCATAGGACGAAAATCATCCCCGCTATCAATGAGTTTATTGATTGGGACAATCGAACCTACTTCTGTTATCCCTGACAACTTATATCCACCTCCTCCATCTGTCTCGGAGAGGGGTAAAAACGTCCCTATGTGATCGTCGTGATAGTGTGTAATGAGCACATAGTCCAGTCCGGCTTGTTTTTTTCGGGGATGAAATTGTTGAATGTAATCAGCGATCCATTGTCCCGGTGTTTTTGATGAATCAGGAACACGCGGCGTAAGCCTATCTGAATCCTGGTTCAAATCACCGGCATCAATGAGCATGGTTGTACCGTCGGGCATCAGGATAAACGAGGCGTTGCCCCTGCCGGTACTGATGAAATGAATATCCAGATACCCTTTTCTCCAGGGAGCTAGATAGCTGTTTTGTGCATTCAGGGATGAAAGAAACAATAACAGGATCACTGGTATTGATTTGGTAGACATAGCAAAATAATAGGGTTGATGTGAACAAGAAAGTCACCCTGGAAGCATGCAGCAATGCAGACTCCAAAGTGACTTTCGAACCATTTTCAGTATTTGATTAATACTGAAATATGAACCTGATTAATCCTCATGATAGGACTGATTCTGATTCTGTTCCACCACCGGAACCTGCCAGTAGTATTCCGAGTAGGGTGGCATCACTGGTGAGAAATCCGATGGATTCCTGTCTCCAATACCGATAGGCAACTGCAACCCGATAAGGTAGTATGTTCTGTCTCCATTTTCAGTTGCCATCTCCTTAATACGCTCATTGTGAATGATGTCCGCTGTAATTGTGTTCGCATCAATATTCACCAGTCCGGCACGGTTGCGTACTACGTTCAGATCGGAAGCCGCTCCCGCTTTGTCATTGTTGTTGTACCTGATAATTGAACGGGTAAGAAATACTTCGGCAAGACGAATGAGGGGTCTGTTAGACCTTCCCCGATCAGTAGCCCGGAACCATTTATGGCTCCATACCATGGGGGGTACCAGATTGGATCTTGGATCCACATCGTAACGGAAATAGATCTGCTGGTATCTTTTATCGTTTCTCGCCTCTTCTGTTTCAGACAAATCGGCATTCATCCAGCCAATATGTTTCATAGCCCAGTAGGACATTGCCTGACTGGCCCAGGCAGCCATATTTGCGCTCGAGTAATGGCTTCTTGCAAATATTGTTTCCATACGTCCATAGGCACCTGAAGTTTTGTCACAGGCTGTTTGCCAGATCACTTCACTGCCCCAGCCATCAGCGCCGTTTTTGTTGAACGCTTCAATCGGATCTTCGGTAAGGTCATACATAGTGCTGC
>CAYGID010000203.1:0-1714 GCA_964349835.1 uncultured Bacteroidales bacterium
ACAGCACGAAGAACGTACCACTTTTTTTCAGAGTCATTCATGACCTACTCTTAGGTAATTAAGAGAAAACAGAGTACAACAGGTTCAAAATATGTTCCAGAGAGAAGTCCATTACAAAGATTACCAATGCGATGATAATCGAAGCAACTAATACAACCAACGAACTCGACTGCAACTCTTTCCAAGTAGGCCAGGTAACCTTGTGGAATAACTCGGTGTAAATTTCCTGAAAATAAGCATTCACTTTCATAGGTAACAATTCTTTGCAGGAGTGGAGAGATTCGAACTCCCATCAACGGTTTTGGAGACCGCTATTCTGCCCTTGAACTACACTCCTGTTTACAAAACAGAGTTCAGACTTCGAAACCGAGCCTGAACTCTGTTTGTTAATTAGATTATCTGATAATTACAGAACCTCGATAACCTGACCGGCACCAACCGTACGACCACCTTCGCGGATAGCGAAACGGAGACCTTTATTGATAGCTACAGGATAAATCAGATTCACGGTAATCGTAACGTTATCGCCGGGCATAACCATTTCACGACCTTCGGGAAGATCAATTTCACCGGTGATGTCGAGCGTACGGATATAGAACTGGGGACGATACTTCTGGTGGAAAGGGGTATGACGACCACCTTCCTCTTTCTTCAGAACGTACACCTCAGCCTTGAACGAAGTATGAGGAGTAATGGAACCGGGTTTAGCAAGAACCTGACCACGTTTGATCTCATTCTTGTCGACACCGCGAAGCAGCAAACCTACGTTGTCGCCAGCCTCACCCGAATCGAGGAGTTTGCGGAACATTTCAACACCGGTAACAACCGATTTCTTCTTCTCAGCACCCAAACCCACAATCTCGATCTCTTCGCCAACTTTAACGACGCCGGTTTCGATACGACCGGTAGCAACAGTGCCACGACCGGTAATCGAAAAGACATCCTCAACAGGCATAAGGAAAGGCTTCTGGTTTTCGCGGGGAGGAATGGGAATGTAGGTATCTACAGCATCCATCAGTTCCATAACTTTATCTTCCCACTGGGGCTCGCCGTTAATTCCACCAAGAGCAGAACCGCGGATTACGGGAACATTGTCGCCATCGTATTCATAGAAGCTGAGCAGTTCGCGCATCTCCATTTCAACGAGGTCTAACATCTCTTCGTCTTCCACAAGGTCAACCTTGTTCATAAAAACAACAATCTTAGGAACATTCACCTGGCGAGCCAGAAGAATGTGCTCGCGAGTTTGAGGCATGGGACCGTCGGTGGCGGCAACAACGATAATTGCACCGTCCATCTGGGCGGCACCGGTAACCATGTTCTTAACATAGTCGGCGTGACCGGGGCAGTCAACGTGAGCATAGTGACGATTGGCTGTCTGGTATTCGACATGAGAAGTATTGATGGTAATACCCCTCTCTTTTTCTTCGGGAGCGTTGTCGATAGAGTCGAACGAACGAACTTCAGAGAGGCCTCTTTTTGCAAGTACCATGGTAATTGCAGCAGTCAAAGTAGTTTTACCGTGGTCAACGTGACCAATGGTCCCGACGTTCACGTGAGGTTTGGACCTGTCAAATTTTTCTTTTGCCATAACTCGTTCTAATTAAGAAAATGATTGATTGATTTTACTTTTAAACTATATTTTGAGCCGGTGATGGGAATTGAACCCATGACCTCTTCCTTACCAAGGAAGTGCTCTACCTCTGAGCTACAC
>CAYGID010000204.1:0-1702 GCA_964349835.1 uncultured Bacteroidales bacterium
TTAAATAGCCGGGAATGTTCTTCATCCCCGGCATGTTATGAAATGCGCCTTTTATGTCAGCAGTTAAACAATTCCTCCATAGATGTCATAGCCCAATCATTAAATATATCCCAATTTACTTCTTCTCCATCTGCATCATACAGAGAATATGTCAGGTAATTCCTAGGTCTGCCGATCATCTGTCTACTGAAAATTTCCTTGTACATATCGCCATCAGTAAACAAGTCTTCTTCAAATTCTCCATCATCGTCAACTGTTCCAAGTTCTGCAATTGCCAAGCATCATTCCATAAGTGCATCCCTGTCCCGCTTGTAGCATATCCCCAGATAATGCGAACACCCTTGTTAGTCCCGTTCAACTTATAAAGTTGTCCATCATCCCATTCTTTGACCATTGTAATATTATCCATGCTTATGACCTCCTGCTTTTTTGCCAGTATACCACACCAAACTAATCTTTTATCAACCTTTCCGTTTTCGTATCACATGGTAATCATGCGGGATATATACACTTTCTGCGTTAGGATTAGGTCTGTAAAAATCAACCCTGTCCCCATAATCGCACACATAACAGTCAACATACGATCCGTTGCACAAATCAATAGTCTTTTTCGCATCCTTTGGAATTTCCCCCATATCCCAGAAGTACAGTTCTTTTATCTCCTTGTCTTGAAGAAATGCCGTGACAACCCTCCCCTTGTTATACTGTCTATAATCGTGATACTTCGTTGTTTTTGTGTCAAACTTCAGCCCGTAAACCGACATGAAATTTTTGAACCCGGCATCCGTTTGATATGCAGTCCACGAACAACCACCTTTTGTTATGATATATTTGTAACCACATCCAACCGTTTCACCGTCAAGATGAATCGCCACACTAATATCCCCCATCGTACACCTCCTTGAAAATGTATTTTCAATCAGCACCAAACTCGTCTTTTATACTGCCGTTTCTTCGTAATCTCCGCCGCCCACATATTCAAGCGGTCTGTGATCTTTTTCCTCACCCTTTTCAGATATCCAGTCCATTACTGCCTCATACCTCGCATTTTCCCAACTGTACCCATATTCCATCATGTTCTCATGTAGCAACTCTGCTAATCTGTCAATATCTTCCATAGCGTCTGAGTATTTTAGACCAAACTGTTCTTCAAAATCTTCCGAATTGTACTCGTCAAGATATGCTTCCATATCTTCTGTATCGCCTTGCCTTTGATAGAGAAAATGCGCGTTCAGCATCTCTTGCCCGGTCAATTCGATTTCAACCGTTTTCCCGTCAATTTCCCTTGTGATTGTCATTTTCCATCCTCCTCAATTTTTTAATCCCATGCTGGCTGGTCTATCCCGTACTTGTCTCCGTTCTCAAATCTATTTAGGATAGTGAATAATGACCCCTTCCTTATGTCTTTTTGACACGACCTCATGTCATGAATCAGATTAAGCCTGTTTTGGTGATTACTTGCATCCCAAAACTTATTTTCTTTGCTCTTGATATGCCCGTATCCAGTATCTTCAAACAAGCCCCTTAGAATGTACAGATATTTTTCCAAATCATGCGTACTATATTTCGCCGTTTTTGAATAACCTGTTCTCAATAAAGTATCTACAATTTTCTTTTGCTCAGTTAATGAAATTGTGCTTTTATTATCCATCGTCTCTGTTCCTTTCCCGTTCTTGATTTTTCCGCACTTCTTCTGCCGCCA
>CAYGID010000205.1:0-1693 GCA_964349835.1 uncultured Bacteroidales bacterium
ATGAGTCCACTTTAAAAAGTCGTTGACTTTTATTTGTTGTTTTTAATTCCGTTTTTTGTTGATAAAACGCTCTAAAAATCCATTGTTATCAGGTAAAAAAATCGTATTTTGTATCACCTAAAAGAGAAGAAATCATGTTCAAGAAGACACCTGTAAATCCGCAATATGACATGTTTTCCACACCTTCCACCCAAATGGGTAAGCGTGAGGCAAAAAAATATGATGATCCTGCGGCGTGGCACAACCGGTTTTATGCCAACGTCACCTCCCAAATAGACGAAACCATATTTGCTCCCCTGTTCAAACAGGGTAACATGGGTGCTCCCAATGCTTCCATACGGGTGATTATCGGAATGTCCATCATCAAAGAGGGTTTTGGTTGCAGCGATGAAGATCTGTTCGATAAATGCCAGTTCGATCTCCTGGTGCGTAAAGCCCTGGGCCTTGTCTCCCTGAGTGATGTTACGCCATCAATCGATACTTATTATTTACTGAGAAGGCGTATTTGTGAATACGAAAACCAGTATGGTGTAAACCTGATGGAAAAGAGCTTCGAGCAGCTCACTAGCGACCAACTCTCCACCTTCAAGATATCAGGCAAATCTGTTCGTATGGACAGTAAGCTGATAGGCAGTAACATCGCCTGGTACTCCCGTTTCGAGATTATTCACAACACTTTCCGCAGGTTTATCAAGAGTCTGGGCGATAGGGGGATGCTTCTTTTGAACCCCAGGCTCAGGAAACAGGTACTTCTTTTTTTAGAAGAAGATGCCCGGAAGATGGTTTACCGCTTAAACAGTGAAACTCTCGGTGAGAAAATCTCTTCCCTGGGTGAGCTCATTTATCAGGTTCTTAAACGCCTTGCAGAGACCACTACCGGCTACGACCTTCTTCACCGTGTCTTCCACGAGCAATACGAGGTCGTCAAAGGGCAGGCTATCCTTCGTCCCAAAGAGGATATCACGGCCAGGAGCGTTCAAAACCACAATGACCCCGATGCCGATTATCGAAAAAAAGGAGACCAAAAGGTAAAGGGCTACAGTGTGAACATCACCGAGACCTGTGATGACACGGGTCAGGAGAAAGACAAACCCAACCTGATAGTAAACGTTCAGGTGAAACCGGCAAGTGCCGCAGACAACGGCTACCTGAAGGATGCCGTTACCAACATCCGGGAGAAGGTAAGCACCGATATAATAGAGAAGGTCTATGCCGATGGTGCTTATCAATCCCCTGGTAACAGGGAGTTTGCCGATATGAACTCAATTGAACTTATAACAAGCGGATTACAAGGGAGACAATCTAAATATGACCTGGAGATGAAGGAGGGTGAGCTGGTTGTCACCCATATCGAAACCGGAGAGATTATCCCTGCATACAAAACCGGAGATAAATGGAGGATTGCCACCACAGGCAAGAGCAAGTACCGGTATTTTACCGACGAACAGATAGCAACTGCAGAACTAAGACGCGAACTCGCGGCTATCCCCGGGCAGGAACAGATGAAAAGAAACAACGTGGAGGCAACCATCTTTCAGTATTGCTTTCATACAAGGAATAACAAAACACGATACAGAGGATTGCTCAGGCACAAATTATTTACTTTCGCCAGATGTTTATGGATAAACCATGTCCGCCTTGGAAATTATCTGATAACAATAGGTCAAAGAGCGCATGAAAATGGTTTAATAAC
>CAYGID010000206.1:0-1690 GCA_964349835.1 uncultured Bacteroidales bacterium
GGGCTGTACTGGCCGTGATGGAATTGGGTAAGGATAGCACCGATATTGTCGAAGCCCCAATCAAAAGTATAGGGGTTCATCACCATCCACTGGTCGTCCCACCCCTCGAGGAACTCATGGCTCAGTACCGGATAGTATACCACTAAGGTGGCCAGTGCCAATAAGAGGTGGGGGAGCCATGAGCTAAACCGATCGACGGGGTGCATTAACCCCTGTGGGGCGGGAGCGGAGGAAGAGTCAGGTTGCATCTGTTTGGTGTTTCGATGTGAGATAAAGAACTTATGGGGTTGTCGTAGATGGGGGTGTAGAGCTGTGCTCCGATGATTGGGTGATCAGGGCGTGCAACAAAAAGGCGGAGAAGAGCAGTAACAGGCCGTGTATCATCAGGAATCCTGTTGGAAGGATTATACGGAAGAGCTGCACGGGGTCGAGGTTGCCAAATTGCGCCCGGCTCCAGAAGAAGAGGGCGTACAGGGCTCCTGCCACACCGGCCAGGATCAGGGGTATCCCGACGTAGAGACCCCGTTCGATGGTCCACTTCGTTACCAGCCGTTTCAGCCGATCGGAGGGCACCGGGTTGCCCAGATAGCGGTGGAGTGCAGGCATAGCCCCCGGCAGGATGCCTCCCCGGAAGCGGTTTCCCATCACCAGATCGGACCCTTGTCGCAGTTTTTCGACAAAGGCCTCCAGACGGGAGAAGTCGTAACTGTCGTCGGCATCGCCCATGATGATGTAACGCCCTTTTGCTTGGGCAAAGCCGCCCCTAAGGGCATTCCCGTACCCTTTTTCGGCAATGGCCACCACCCGGGCTCCCGCCTGTTGAGCCAGTTGCCGCGAACCGTCGCTGCTTCCGTTATCGGCCACAATCACCTCGGCGGCAATGCCTTCGCGCCGGAAAAAGCCCAATGCCTTTTCTATGCAGCGGACCACGGTTCGGGCCTCGTTGAGACAGGGCATGACGATGGAGAACTCTATGGGAGAGGACATGTGAATGGTTAATGGTTAATGCGCTGCGCGCGAAATGGTTAATGCATTAGTACGCGCAAGCGCGGAGGGATAGTGCTCTGGTGCTCTGGTGCTTCGAAGCGCGTGCGCGCTTCGAGTGCTGCGCTTGCGCGTTTCCTTTCATTAACCATTTACAGTTAACCACTAACCATTTTATCGTAGCGAGTTCTCCTCTTTTAGTGAATGAGAGCGTTAATGGGTCGCAAAACTTATCATGTCGGGGAGGTAGTTTCATCCAAAGAGGCAGAAAATAGTGGTTAATGGTTAATGCGCTTCGCGCGTGAACAGTTAATGGTTAATGGGTGGGTAGGTGGGATTTTTTGATGAGGTATGCGGGTCGTTGTTTGTTTTGGAGGAAGAGTTTGCCGAGGTAGCATAATCCAGACCTGCTTTGAGTGCGTTCTGATGTCCGAAGTTGCGGGAGAGACGGATATAAAAGAGATCGGGGTATTGATTGGAGAGAGACTCCATTACGTGTGGTGTGGAATCATTGCTGCCATCGTCAACCAAAATTATCTCCAGCGCATAGGGTTGAGATTGCATCACCATATGAAGCGCCTCTGCCAGATGGGGCAGAGAATCCGCTTCGTTATACGCCGGAACAACAATGGAGAGGGTTTGACGATGTTGCACTATGAGAAAAGTATATTGGTTTCGGGGTATAGTGTATTGATATCTATATACC
>CAYGID010000207.1:0-1678 GCA_964349835.1 uncultured Bacteroidales bacterium
AATCGAGTAGGTAGGGGGATTACTCCCCCGCCCTCTCACACCACCGTGCATGCTTTCGCACACGGCGGTTTCTTTTAATTGTTTAACCTGTCGTAATTTAATGTGAGGTTGTAAAGACCTACTGCATCAAACCATTTGTTGTTGAGAGCCTGGTGGGCTTGTGGGCATCCTGACTTGCGCCAGTGTCCTTTACCGGAGAGGGCTAATATCCAGCTTTGCCAGCTTTCAACGCCCTGTCTTTCAAGAAAACGTTGCAAGGTAATGACCCTCTTGCACTGCTTTAATCTATAGCACCGAAGTTTCCTGCGTATCCATGAATCAAGATTCTTTAATACTCTTTTACATCGGGCGTAGCGGAAGTAGTTAAGCCAACCGCGCATCACGGGTACGAGTTCTGCAATTACTTGTTCGAACTTCACTCCCCTGTTTCGCTTGGTTATACTGCGTACTTTCTCCTTGAAGCGTTCAATGCTCTTCTCTGCTATGGTTAGGTTCCCATCCTTTTGGATGGTGTAGCCTAGGAATTTGGTTTGATTTACCTCGCAAACCTGACTTTTGTCTTTGTTGACAAGTAGTTTCAGTTTGCTCTCGATAAAGTTGCTTACCGATTCCATTACTCTCTCGCCTGCCATTTGGCTGCGTACGTAGATGTTGCAATCGTCCGCATATCGAACAAATTTGTGTCCCCTGCGCTCCAACTCCTTGTCCAGTTCGTCCAGAACTATGTTGGATAAGAGCGGGGACAGGGGGCTCCCCTGGGGGGGTGCCTTCGGTACGTTGACTTACAACGCCATCAACCAGTATTCCACTTTGAAGGTATTTGCGTATCAGTCTCAATAGCGTTTTATCGCCAATGGTCTCTGACAGCCGATACATTAACCGGTCATGGTTGACGACATCGAAGAACGTTTTCAAGTCCATGTCTACAACGATATCTCTTCCTTCCTCCACATATTCGCTCCCTTTCTTTAACGCTTGATGGGCGCTCCGGTTGGGACGAAATCCGTAGCTGTTTTCGGAAAATTTCTGCTCGTAAATTGGACTTAGTACCTGTGCTATCGCCTGCTGGATGATCCTGTCGGTTACCGTGGGGATACCCAGTTTGCGTTTACCTCCCCCCGGCTTGGGTATTTCGACCTGCTTGACCCCTTGGGGTTGGTAAGTGCCGTTGTATAGTTTGTCCAGTAGACTTTTTCCATCTCCTGCGTACCATACGGCAAATCCTCCTACCGCCATTTGATCGATTCCCGCTACTCCTTTGTTCTGCCTTACCTGTTTGTAGGCTTGTTTGATATTGCTGTGACACAATATCGCTCCCATTAAATCCGGGGCTAAGGCTCGTCCCTGTTCGCCTGCTTCTTTTACTTGCAACGCCTTTGCCGGCTGAGCTCCACGTACGGCTTCACTCTTGTCATAAGGGCGATCAACCTCCTGACCCGTTTCAGAAAACAGATCGTACTGGTAAGTTATTGCTTGCTGTTGCGCCATAAAACAAATTTTGAACTGACTGCTCCTTAAATTAAAAGATTCAGACCTTCTTCCGTGCTGTTCCTGCTCCGGAATACTATGTCCTCTGCTGACTTCTTGTAAGACATGAACTTGCATCACTGCCCGTCCTGCACTGTTGGTGCATCCTACAAGATCTCTCGGGATAAGATATTAAACTTTCTCTGCGTTC
>CAYGID010000208.1:0-1667 GCA_964349835.1 uncultured Bacteroidales bacterium
GTTCCTATTTTTTTATTAATATTTTTTTGAGTATTATTATATTGTAAATAAGTTTATAATTTGTTTTCCAGGTTCAATAACACAAAATGGGTGCCACTAGCTTAAACTGACAAAATGTCGCTTAAAGACCGAACATAAAGCGACAAAAAATATTTTCATTGCTGCCCTATTAAAAGATACACTGTAAAAATATGAATATATTTGCAACTATTATGGAGCAGCATGAGAAGTTTATGAAGGAGGCGCTTGCCGAGGCAAACAGGGCTTTGGCGAGAGATGAGGTCCCTATAGGGGCAGTTGTGGTTTGTGATGATAAGATAATCGCCAGGGCTCACAACCTGACCGAAACACTTAATGACCCCACGGCACATGCTGAGATGCAAGCAATAACTATGGCCACCAATGCGTTTGGAGGCAAATATCTTGAAAGAGCAACAATTTATGTAACAATAGAGCCATGTCCAATGTGTGCTGCAGCTCTGGGATGGGCTCAGATGAAGGGCGTTGTGTACGGTGCTGCAGATCCAAAGCGAGGCTTCACATTGTTCTCCCCCTCACTTCTGCACCCTAAGTGTGAAGTTACATCAGGAGTTATGGAAAATGAGTGCGGAGAGATAGTAAAACAATTCTTTAAGTCAAAAAGGAGCTGATGGTAGAGTTTCTGCAGAGTTACGGCATTTTAGGGCTTTTTATTGGCTCATTTCTCGCGGCTACGGTTATACCTTTCAGTTCGGAGATCCTTTTAACAGGGGTTCTTTTGGCGGGTGTTAATCCATATGAAGCATTTGTGGTTGCAACTGCCGGTAACTGGTTGGGGGGGCTTACCTCTTATTATGTGGGGCATTTGGGAAAGTGGGAGATAATTGAGAAGTGGTTCAGGGTAAAGGAGGAGACTTTACTAAGGCAGAAGAGCAGAATAGAGAGGTATCAGAGTCTTATAGCTTTGATAACGTGGTTGCCCATAATTGGCGATGTGCTTGCAATTGCCCTGGGGTTTTACCGGGTTAACTTCATAAAAAGCGCTTTATATATGTTGCTGGGCAGGGCTTTGCGTTTTGCCACCTGGATTTCATTGTATTATTTGATAGGAGAGGGCATTCTTAAGTATAAGTTATTTTAAAATTTTGGATGTTTTAAAAAAAGCAATATATTTGCACTCCCAAATTATAGAGCACTGACCTATGGTGTAATGGTAGCACTACTGATTTTGGTTCAGTCAGTCTAGGTTCGAATCCTGGTAGGTCAACATAAAAAGAGGATGTACGATTTTTCGCGCATCCTTTTTTTAAGTGTTTTCCTAAGTGGCAGTATATGAGTCATATGCGAAATTCATAATGATTTAATCATAATGATGAATTCTGTATATACTTGATATAAAGAGCGTTGCGAGGAGACTTAAAGGTAACAACTTGAGATCAGCAATTGTAGCGCACTATTAATAGCCAGCAATTTAAGCCAGCAATTTAAGCCAGCAATTGTAGCGCACTATTAATAGCCAGCAATTTAAGGCAGCAATTTAAGGCAGCAATTTAAGCCAGCAATTGTAGCGCACTATTAATAGGCAGCAATTCAAGCCAGCAATTTAAGGCAGCAATTGTAGCGCACTATTAATAGCCAGCAATTTAAGCCAGCAATTGTAGCGCACTATTAATAGCCAGCAATTTAAG
>CAYGID010000209.1:0-1658 GCA_964349835.1 uncultured Bacteroidales bacterium
CAGCTCCTCTTTTTAGCGTTCATTGAGAGCGATGGGTCCCCGCCAAACTTCTCCATTGTCGCTGATTCAGTTTCATACAAATCACCAAAGATTACTGCATCTCCCACATCTCCAAATCTCCAAATCTCCAAATCTCCAAATTACCGAATTATCTTATTCATGGCGGATCGAATCGATAGGGCTCAGCGCGGCGGCCCTGCGTGCAGGAAGATACCCGAAGGTAATCCCCACCAGCACCGAGAAGCCAAAGGCCAGAAAAACCGAGTAGAGCGTGAGCGAAGTTTGTACATCGGTAAACCAGGCGATTCCTAACGAAAAAGAGATTCCCAGAAATACCCCGATCAATCCGCCTGTGATGCTGATGGCGATGGCCTCGGTAACAAACTGATTCATGATGTCGCGCTTGCGCCCCCCGATGGCGCGGCGGATACCAATCTCCGAAGTGCGCTCCATCACCGAGGCCAGCATGATGTTCATAATACCAATACCCCCCACCAGCAGCGAAATGGCGGCAATGGAGGCGAGCAGCAGATTGTAAATACGGCTCTCCTTCTCCTCCTGCTTCATCAACTCGAAGGGTACAATCACACTGAAATCGTCGTTATTGTAATGGTGACGGTTTACGATGGCACGCATCAGAGCCGCCGACTCCACCAGCCGTTCCGAACCCGAAAGCTTCACCGTGCACTGCTTAATCTGGCTCGATAGTGCGTTCGATCGCACTATCCGCTTAAAAAAGGTGGGCAAAGGAATGTACACATCGTTGTTCAGATCGCGCGAGGCCAGTTCGCCCACCGTCTCGGTAAAGAGCGCCTTGCTCTGCATCACCCCCACCACCTCGAACCACTGATCGCCCAACTTCACCTGACGACCCAGCGGGTTATCGTAACGAAACAGCTCGCGCGCCATATTCGAACCCAAAACGCAGACCTTTAACTGACGGTCGCAATGGTCGGCATTGATAAACATCCCCTGACCGGCTCGGTAGTTCAGGATGGAGCCCATCGAAGGGGTAACCCCGATTACCGTACCCTTAGAGGAGCGATCGGAATAGTAGGCTGTCACCTTCTCCTCCGCCTGTGGAGCCACATCGACAACACCCGGAACCACCTCGCGAATAGTGGCCACATCCTCGAGCGAAAGCCCCTTCGAAAACTTGTTGCGAACCCGCGTCAACTCCTCCTCCGAAAGATCCTTCTCCCGGATAATCACATTCGAAACCCCCAAATCCTGATATTTGGCTATCGCCTGCTCGCGGGCCCCCTCTCCGATCGACACCATTGTGATTACCGAGGCAGTACCAAAGATAATCCCCAACATGGTGAGAAACGAACGCACCTTGTGGTCGACAAGACCCCACACCGCTACCTGAATATTCTCTCTTAACTGCATAACACTTAATTTAGCCCTCCACCATCAACACCATCAACCATTCAAGTACCTGAAATGTAATTATGATTTTATATGCTCTAATGCAACAATGCTGTAATTTTCAAATTAACCACTCACCATTAACCATTCACCATTAACCATTAGAGCTCTCGAAGCGCATTTGCGCTTCGATGCACTTGAGCACCAGAGGCGTTAGCGCAATAGCACACTATTGCGCTAACGCCTCCTCCACCGGCACCAGATCATCCCCTAAATCGATATCGCCC
>CAYGID010000210.1:0-1653 GCA_964349835.1 uncultured Bacteroidales bacterium
ACGCACAAAAGCAATAGTGTGGCTGCCCTTCCCTGCAACCGTCCCTTCGCAGCCACGCACATGCTTTTCTTGCCGACCCGCCTGCATTGTGCAAGGATTTTAGTATTTCGACAGTAAATCAAACATAATAATACAACTATAAAGTTTATTATATTGTAATTATTAGCATAATTATAAACTTTATAGTTGCATAATGCAAAAACAGGTCGTATCTTTACACCGAATTAAATTTACAAATGGCATCGAAACAAGAAGTTGAAACATACTTAAAGGAACTAAAGGTGAAAATGGATATTTTCGGCATACTGTTTCTTGATGACCGCGGCAAAAATCAACAAACGCTGCACGATTTAGAAATTTCACCGGCCAAACGTAAAGAAATTATAAGTTCGTTAAAGGCTGAAGATTATTCACAAGGCCCTTTAGACGAAAAAATGCGAGGCATATTGCCTATGTGGGTTTTTGGCAAACAGGTAAATAAGAAAGAAGTGTACATTAAAGTAAGTATGGGGATTGAAAACAACGGAGCGGTTTGTATTTCATTTCATATTGCCGAACACCCTATGAATTATCCATTTAAAAATTAAACATCATGAACAGTCCATTTACAGGTAAAGAAATGAGCATTGTAAAAGAGTGGAGAACCATGAGTTTTCGCAAAGACGAATTCAAGGTGTTATTTCATTCGTACAAATGCGAAGATACAGGCGAACAATTTGAGGATGATGCATTTGCCCAATTGAATTACAATCAATTAGTAAATCAATACAGGGTAAAATACAGCATCCCCTTTCCTGAACAAATTATTTCAATTCGGGATAAATATAATCTTTCGGCAACAAAAATGTCTGAAATATTAGGTTTTGGCACAAATGGATATCGCCAATACGAAGGTGGCGAAGTGCCAAACCAGTCAAATGCCAAATTAATCCAGTTAGCCGACAACCCGCATGAATTTAAAAAACTGGTTAATTACTGCACTACACTTGACCAGAAGTTTATTGAAAAAACATTTAAGACAATTGATAATTTATTGGAAGAACAAAAGAAGAATAAATTTGAAAAGCAATTGGAGAATTACTTCTTTGGTACATGCCTTCCCAACAATTTGACAGGTTTTAAAACGCCTAATCTCAGGAAATTTTCTGAAATGGTTCTGTTTTTTACCGAAAAACTAGAACCATGGAAAACCAAGTTGAATAAACTTTTATTTTATGCTGATTTTATTATGCATAAACAATCAGGATTTTCAATGAGCGGTGTTCAGTATCGAGCTATTCCGATGGGGCCAGTACCCAATAATTTCAACAGTATTTTCGAGTACTTAGCCAGCAAAGACGAATTGGATATTTATTACACCAATTTTGCTGATGGTGGTACAGGAGAACAATTCAAGCCAAATCCAAACAAGGTTTTTGATAAGGAATTGTTTACCGAAAGTGAATTGCAAATATTAGAGTCGGTTGCAGAAAGATTTAAAACCACATCGACAAACGAGATAATTGAAATCAGTCATAAAGAAAAAGCCTGGATTGATAATATTGCAGAAAAAAAGCTGATTGATTATAATTATAGTTTCGAATTAAATTGAGACTCCAGACGCACACCGTCCCTTTGCTCTCAGACACATGCCGCAAACGCTGCAAGTCAGCC
>CAYGID010000211.1:0-1644 GCA_964349835.1 uncultured Bacteroidales bacterium
TTTCATACGTAAATTATTAAAGGTTCATTCTTTTATATGTTGTTGCATTTCAATTAATTGCATTACTTCTTGTTTGGTTTAAACAAAAGAAAAAAGAGCACTCATCTGAGGGTGAATGCGGGGTAATTGGTGCGCCTTTTTGTTTTACAACAGCTAATAAGTATAAAATTTCATACACGTGCTCTCTGGTCACAGTCTTGGCCGCTTAGCTGTTGAGGTCAGTTTCATAATCGGCTTAATGGTTGTACTAAGACATCCGGTGCCAGTAAACATCGACCTTGTGTGCTTTACTGTCTTTTTTGGTCTCAACCTGTGGGCTTAACCAACAGTACATCATATCCCAGTTTCTCCAGCTCTTTTTTGAGGTAACTCTTCCGTTTTTGCTCTCCGCGGGTATTCACAAAGGCAGCCCCCAGTTCCCGATACGTGGTATGTTCGCTCAATACATGATAGACAGACTTCAGGATCGAATGTCCTACTGCGATTAAGGCTCGTTTTTTGCCTCTTCTTGCTGCCAATCGATGATATCGCGCACTGTAAAAAGTATCCTTGGTTCGGGTGGCAGCCCAGGCCGCCTCTGTTATGACGGACTTTACCTGTTTGTTGCCGTGGCTGATTCGTCCACTTTTTTTTTACCGCCGCTCTCATTATTCCCCGGACAAAGTCCTGCCCAGGAGGCTAAATGTTTCTCGGAGGGGAACACACTCATATCCAAACCTATCTCTGCCACCAGATCTTCAACCGTCTTAGTGCTCAGGCCGGGTATAGCCTTAAGGTTTTCCAGCTGATTCTCATAAACGGAGAGCATGACCCGGATCCTCTCAGTTAAACCCGCAATAATCGCCTCCGTGGAACCTATATCTTCCCGTATGGTCTGAAGCAGATAGATATGGTGGGGTGTCATCACCCCCTGACTGGCTTGATACAGATCCTCCTTGCTGGCTCCCAACCTACCATGGTACACCTGGTCAATATCCTGCATGGTAACCGTACCTCCCTCACATAGCTGGTTAATCAGTTTGGTGGCAGTCACCCCCTGAGTACTGCTCAGTACACTGGATAACTTTACGTTGCAGTCCTCTAAAACCCGCACAATACGGTTCTTCTCCGAAGCTACATGTTGTATCAACTTGGTCCGGTACCGCGTCAGATCTCGCAACTCCCGTTGCTCCCTGGGTGGAATATAACTCGGCTTGAGCAAACCCGCCAACAGTAACTTGCAGATCCATGCACTGTCCTGCTTGTCCGTCTTGTGACCCGGAACATACTTGATGTGCCGGGCATTCACAATCCAAACCGTGATTGAGCTCGACTCTAAAACATGATACACAGGCTTCCAGTAAACACCCGTACTTTCCATCGCCACATGCGTAATCCCATGCGCCAATAACCACTCTTTCATCTCTGTCAAAGAACTTGTGAAGGTCCCGTATTCCCTCGTTTCCTTCTTGATACCCTCCCCATCGATGGTGGCTACCACCATCTTTTGGTGAACATCTATGCCGCATCCTCTGGATACGACCTGACTAAATGATACCTTTGTTGTCTCCATCGCATCATCCCTTTGGTGTGTACCAAAGTTAATACGGCGCAGCGTAAATTTTCATCTTCTTGGACGTCTATGACGTCATGGGTGTTTCATAA
>CAYGID010000212.1:0-1635 GCA_964349835.1 uncultured Bacteroidales bacterium
GGTCTTCACACCTGCTCCGGTAAAGGTGCCACCGGGAAGATCGAGCACGGTGTGCAGATTGCAGCTTTCGAGCAAGGACTTCCGGATGGCCACGGTGGCATTGTCGGTATTGCTCAAAAAGGTGTTCTTGATGACCACACCTGCTTTTCCCCCTGCTTTGAGAATCTTGATGAAATGCTGCAGAAAGAGAGATGCGGTTTCACCCGTTTTGATCGGGAAGTTTTGTTGCACTTCGGCTCGCTCCTTTCCCCCAAATGGCGGATTGGCAAGTATCACATCGTAGCGGTCCTTCTCCTGTATATCGGCCAGGTTTTCAGCAAGGGTATTGGTATGAACAATGTTTGGGGCTTCGATCCCGTGCAGGATCATGTTCATGATGCCGATGATATAGGCCAGCGATTTTTTCTCTTTGCCGTAGAATGATCGCTTTTGCAGGGTTTCAGTCTCTTTGGTGGAAAGTGATTTGCTGTTTTTTAGGTAATTGAACGCTTCGCACAGGAAGCCCGCACTGCCAACCGCCCCATCGTATATTTTATTTCCTATTTCAGGTGCAACAACTTTTACAATCGTCGTTATGAGCGGACGGGGTGTGTAATATTCGCCACCGTTACGCCCGGCATTACCCATATTCTTAATCTTTGATTCATAGAGATGGCTCATTTCGTGCTTCTCCACGTGGGTGCGGAAACTCAATTCATCAATAAGGTTGAGCACTTCACGCAAATTGTATCCACTCTGTATCCGGTTTTTCAATTCACTAAATATCTCACCGATCTTATATTCAATGGTATCGGCACTGTCGGCAGAGAGTTTA
Source organism: uncultured Bacteroidales bacterium (assembly GCA_964349835.1). Classification (GTDB taxonomy): domain Bacteria; phylum Bacteroidota; class Bacteroidia; order Bacteroidales; family UBA4181; genus JAQVSH01. The sequence continues at coordinate 815 of CAYGID010000212.1, forward strand.
AACTTTTTGAAATATGGAAACAGTTTCCCGTTAACAAATTCAGTAAGGTCATCGCCAGATAGTGCGTTATGATCAATTTTTAGTAATCCGTTCCCGTTCTTGATCTTGGGAGCTGCCCATGTTGTCCAGCGATACTCCTCATCGATAATTGGGGTATAGGTTTTACCGGTTAGTTCGGCTGCTGTGGCCCGGTCACGTTCCAGGTCGTCGAGATACTTGAGGAACAAAACCCAGCTGGTTTGTTCCACGTAATCCAATTCGCTGCTGCAGCCGGCATCCTTGTGCAGGATGTCGTCAATATTCTTAAAGGTTTGTTCGAACATTATGATGATTCTTTCTGGTAAAGGGAATAAGTCTCAAAATTATCAATTTCTGTCAGTAAGTGGTCAAGATGCTGCCGTAATGGTGCCATTTTCTCGATCGGGCTGTTTCTATTGTAATGGCTTGCCGTACTATTGAAGGTTATCTATGATTACTACTCATCAGCGGTTAGCTGGCGGTATCCATTTATTGCTGCAAGCAGTTTTCCGGCAAGCTTTGGTGGATTTTCTAAGGCTTCGAAAAATAGCATACTATCTTTTTGACTGGCTATTACCCGTTCTCTCTCCTCGATAATCGCTTTGGCTTTGCTTTGTAATGTTGCAATCACGAAATCGGTAAGGTTTCTGTAGCCGCCCAGTATCGCCGCTCTTTCGAAGAGTTGTTTCTGCTCCTTCGATAATCTTATATCGAACCGTGCCAGCTCTGTTGTTTTCATTGCTCTGTGATATTTTGCAATGATGCGGTTTCTTTCCGTACCAAAGTTTTGTTAATGGAAAACT
>CAYGID010000213.1:0-1633 GCA_964349835.1 uncultured Bacteroidales bacterium
AAAGAGAACAACCCGCTTTTCTAAATCCGGGCAGCGGCTACCATCGCTCAATCAATTAACTCATACTCACCTTTTCTGCCGCATTACCACCACCACAGGGTTGGCCTCCTCCGAGATTTTGCGGAGCTGTTTCAGCTGTTCCGGCAACTTGGCAGCCTTTTCGGGATTCTCCTCAAACCAGGCACGAATGGCGAGCGGTTGAACCAAACTGACCAAATCGCCCTCAGGAGTAATGGTCATGATCCGATGCGAAAGGAACCCGTTGATATCATCCTGAATCCCTTGCAAAAGAGGCGAAGAGACAACCGTTCGATCCGATTTTCGATACACACCGTTATACACCTCCCTATTGTGGAAATATTGGAACAGCACCAGTTCAGGGGTCTCCGTCACCCAGGTTACATAGGCCGAAGAGGCAGCATAGGTGCTGTACATAAACATCTTATCGTATGGCCAATGATACGATCCCAGATTGAAAATAAGCCGGGGTTCCATCTGTTGGGGCGATATCCGATATGCGGTATCATTAAAACACTCCTTGAAGTAGGTAAAATCGTTGTACTTCCAGAAATAGCTTGTCCCATAGAAGCCGTAGTACTCTTTATCGTCGCCGGTTTTCAGGCTAATGCCCCCGTCTCTGCCCAGTATACCCCAGGTTCGTTCCGCTTCACCACCCATCATGGAGAAGTTCGTGATCTTTTCGAAAGGGATTAAGGCCGTGATCCGAGGGTTTCGGAAAGCGCCTTGCAGCGTGGTATCATTCTCTCTGCAAAACGACAACAATTGCGATGAGAGTTGTTTTCCCATTGGCATAGCCGGATGATATAAAGCCACATCCTGTTGCGTCACGAAGGTCATCGGACCTGCGGTAGAGGCTATCATTCCCATTCGAAGCCCACTTTCCATCAACGTAACCGACCCGCGATAGTTGCCCTGTAAGTCGTATTTTACGTAGCTTCCCGATGCCCAACCCTGAAAATAGAGTTCGCCCGAATATTCGTTCAGGCGGTAACTTCCTGCTTGTCGATATTCACTCTCGCCTTTGCCATAACGTCCAATAGCATGAAGAAACGATCCCCGGAGAGTAAAAGCAAAGCATTTCCCGCCCGACTGTCCGAAAGAGACAATCAACGTATCGCGATAGAGCCTGACCAAAGGATTGTTCCCTACAAAATAGAGAGAATCCGTCTCCAGCGGAATATACTCCACCGTAGCAAAGTAATCGGAGGCCTTCAAGGTATCACTTCGGCCGATGTGCGACTCCAGATCAATGCGGAGCACGCCGTCGGCATCAGAACTACCTGACGGATTGGGTTGGCAGGAGGAGATGCCGACAAGCAGGAGCGCGAACAGAACCATCATTTGGCAGGTCCAAAACCCTCGCGAACGTACAAGAGTGTCAATTTTCATAAACGCCGGAAATAAAGAAAATAATTCAAGTACTAAATTCATACAATAGAAAGGTTGTACAGCCTACTCTACCAAGTTCCTTTCTCCTTTCCTATCGGCAGGTACACCTCGTCGGAGCCCACCACCCCTGTGGGTGAGTAGCTCTCCACCCGCACCCTCAGCGTTCGGGCAAAGTTTCTGCCCACAGGCAGACTCACCTCCGCCTTTCCCTCTTCGGAGGTGA
>CAYGID010000214.1:0-1623 GCA_964349835.1 uncultured Bacteroidales bacterium
AATAACCCATTCTGTAATCCAATTCAATAGCACTCATCCCCTTATCCATCCACTCCGGCATAGATTTGCCTTTGAGATAATGGTCAAAGAACTGCATCATTCTAATTTGAAAGTCAACCTTGTTCTTAAGCTTCTGAGGCCAGTGCACCTCACCTGTGTAATTTAACATCCAAACAGGCTTCCTGAGTCTCTTAAGTGCAACAAAGTACTCTATTCCCTGATACCATGGAACATGACCATCCTGGTCATTGTGCATGATGAGTATAGGGGTAGTAACCTTATCCATTGTAAAAATTGGCGAATTCTCGATGTATCTCATAGGTGACTCCCAAGGAGTTTTGCCGATTCTGCTCTGCTGATGCTCATATTGGAACGACCTGTTAAGGCCTGTACCCCATCTGATGCCTCCGTATGCACTGTACATGTTCACAACCGGAGCACCCGACTCTATTGCTGCAAAGAGATTTGTCCGGGTTGCAAGGTAGGCAACCTGATATCCTCCCCAACTGTGACCCTGAGCCCCGATTCTGGCAGGATCTACAAATCCCATGTTGACTACAGCCGAAATTCCCGGCATTATGCAGTTGAAGGCACTCTCACCAGGGTAACCCTCTTTGTAAACAATGTCTGTGTTAAGCACAATGTAACCATTGCTTGTGTACATGTGGTAATCAATTGTAGAGCGGTGCGCCTCAGGTGTTCTATAAGAATGCAGGGCCGATGAGTTTTTATCGTAGAAATTGACAATCATTGGATACTTTTTAGATGGATCAAAATTTTCAGGTTTATAGAGTACTCCCTCCAATTTGTGCCCATCAAGTGAAATCCAACTTATTAACTGAGCGTCTCCCCATATAAATTCGCTTTGTTGAGGGTTGGCATTTGTAATTTTTATCGGTTTTTTAAATTTTGAATCAGTTAACCATATATCAGGAAATTCTCTGAACGTCTCTCTGGTAAAGATGAAAGTATCTGTATTCTTTGCCTTTGAAACATCTGATAACATAGCTTTACCCTCGTACAACAAAGCCGGCTCTTTACCCTTTTCAGGAACAAAGGTAAAATAGGAGTTCTCCTTTGTTGTATTGTCGAAACCGGTTAGAATAATGCTCTTTTTAAGATCTATCTCCTCAGAATCATCAACAGGTGAATATCTGTATGTTATGTTCTTTGTTTTACCGTTTAGGGTTATGTTTATGGGAGCCTCTTTTGCAAGGGGATCTACCATCCAGATATCGTATCTGTCGTAAACCAGAAAATATTTGTCTCCTGCACTCCATCCTGCAGCAGAATAGGAAGATGGCCAGTCAGGAACGTCGTTCTCCTGATCATATGCCTGAATGGTTTTAGGGCTGGTTATCTGTTTTATCTCCATTGTCTCGGGTGAAACGGCAAACCAAGCGCTGTCCGAATCGCTGTACCAGTAAATAAACCTTCCCTCAGGAGATACCCTTGGCTGACCGGTTGCCCCATCTTTAAGCATAGAGGCTCTCTGTAGAACTGTGTTTACAATGTAAATATCTACTTTAGAGCGCCCTTCCCACATTCTTTCTACTGCATATCTGTTATCCGAAAGAGCAATTACAAAATCGGAGTTACCCTTATTAATCAGTCTGGACTCTG
>CAYGID010000215.1:0-1608 GCA_964349835.1 uncultured Bacteroidales bacterium
TTGAAGTCTGCAACTCGACTTCATGAAGTCGGAATCGCTAGTAATCGCGGATCAGCATGCCGCGGTGAATACGTTCTCGGGCCTTGTACACACCGCCCGTCAAACCACGAAAGTTGATAATACCCGAAGCCGGTGGGCTAACCGCAAGGAGGCAGCCGTCGAAGGTAGGATTGATGATTGGGGTTAAGTCGTAACAAGGTATCCCTACGGGAACGTGGGGATGGATCACCTCCTTTCTAAGGAGTAAAACAAACAACCAAGTTTTTGCACTGATGATTCCTGTTTAGTTTTGAGAGGCCGAAGGCTTTTCAGGCATGTTCTTTGAAAACCGAATAACAGAAGATAGACATGATCTTTCTTTTTAAGTTGTAAAAAGACAACATCGAGAAAAAACAGTTAAACAACAGTTGATCAGATAAGAAGTGATTAAATAAGAAAGAGCGTACGGTGGATGCCTAGGCATTAAGAGATGAAGAAGGACGCAGCTAACGGCGAAACGCTTCGGGGAGTGGTAAGCACACGATGATCCGGAGATGTCCGAATGGGGAAACCCGGTACCGGTAATGCGGTATCATCCGTTTGTAAATACATAGCAAACGAGAGAGAAACCCAGCGAATTGAAACATCTTAGTAGCTGGAGGAAAAGAAAATAACAATGATTCCCGTAGTAGCGGCGAGCGAAGTGGGAAGAGCCCAAACCGACTTTGAGTCGGGGTAGTAGGACCACAACAGTGGGTATGAGTCGAAGCTAATCGAATGGCATTGAAAGGCCAGCCGCAGAAGGTGCAAGCCCTGTAGGTGAAAGCGACGACCGCTCCGTGGAATCCTGAGTACGGCGAGGCACGAGAAACCTTGTCGGAATTAGCCGGGACCATCCGGTAAGGCTAAATACTCCTTAATGACCGATAGTGAACCAGTACCGTGAGGGAAAGGTGAAAAGAACCGCGGAAGCGGAGTGAAATAGATCCTGAAACCGTATGCTTACAACAAGTCAGAGCCCGTTAATGGGTGATGGCGTGCCTTTTGTAGAATGAACCGGCGAGTTACCATGTCGTGCGAGGTTAAGTTGAAGAAACGGAGCCGAAGCGAAAGCGAGTCTTAATAGGGCGAAAGTACGATGCGGTAGACCCGAAACCAGGTGATCTAGCCATGACCAGGTTGAAGTTTGGGTGAAACCAAATGGAGGACCGAACCGACTACCGTTGAAAAGTTAGCGGATGAGCTGTGGCTAGCGGAGAAATTCCAATCGAACCTGGATATAGCTGGTTCTCCCCGAAATAGCTTTAGGGCTAGCGTCAAATGTAAGACGTGTGGAGGTAGAGCACTGAATGTATGATGGCCCCATCTCGGGGTACTGATTGCAATCAAACTCCGAATGCCATACGTTATCATTGGCAGTCAGACTACGGGTGATAAGGTCCGTGGTCAAAAGGGAAACAGCCCAGACCGTCAGTTAAGGTCCCAAAATTCATGCTAAGTGGAAAAGGATGTGGGGATGCACAGACAACTAGGAGGTTGGCTTAGAAGCAGCCACCCTTCAAAGAGTGCGTAATAGCTCACTAGTCGAGTGACCCTGCGCCGAAAATTTACCGGGGCTAAGCATGATAC
>CAYGID010000216.1:0-1590 GCA_964349835.1 uncultured Bacteroidales bacterium
CGAATTCGCCCGTTTCCCCAACTGGCGGTGGCGTGATTTATTCGACACTAACCAGATTGCCACAGAATACGTGTTAGGCGGGGACACGCTCGCAACATGGTCGGTCAGCGGTGGCATGCTCTCTGTTGCAGGAGGGGCAGTAACTACGCTACTTAAAACCAATCTAACGCTATCTGACGGTGAAATAACCATCAATGTTAACCAAGCACATAATGGTGGGATAGTCGCAAGGCACGTAGACCATAATAATCACTACGTACTGGCTTTAAGCGATGATTCAGGTGCATCCCCAACAGAAAACATACGTCTTGCACGTACGGTAGGGGGCATTACAACGGTTGTAGCGAATGCAAACGTCGCTTGGGTACGTGGCACATCAGCAAACATTCGCTTCACTTTCTACGGTTCTAGTTTAGAAGTGTGGTTCAACGGTGTCAGGGTGCTTTCCATTATCGACACAACTTTCACCACAGGCAGCGTTGGTTTACGGAACAATTCCGTCACGAACACACAATTTCTAGATTTCACCGTCCACCAAGCGCAGCAGAGTATTACGGTAGAGGAAGGGACAACAAATCTCATGAGTCCACCGAGACAAACTCGTTTTGCTAGTGCTTCTGGTACACCAACAATCCAATGGACTCTAGCCAATAATTTCAAAATATCGGGGACTGACGGGGATTTTGGCCAATTAGCCTTTATGGTTCAGCCGACAACACTGTTGCCAACAGATTTATCGACAGTAACAATTTCTTTCACTAACCCTGTCAATGCTGGTTCTTTAGTTTTTCAATTATTAGATAGTGCTGGACAAGGCATAACGTCGTGGGTTAATGCACCAGCAGGCTGGACGTACAACACGTTTTATGTAGGCTGGTTTCGCTGGAGCATGACTGGAGTGACAACCTTAACCCTAACCAATCTCCCTGCTGGGATTAGAGGCGTTGGGTTTGGCATTAGACACGGAGTTGGATTTGGTAATTTATGTTCAATCGACCGCCTTCAGATTGAAGCACGGGCATATGCAACTTCTTTTATTGATGGCATCCGCGCAGCAGAATCGCTAACTGTACCCTCCATCGTATTTAACCGTGGGAATTGGACGGTTGAGGGGATTTTTACAAGAACTCATGCGTCGGGAATTATGACGACACTAGTCAACTGGGAATCCTTAGCGGGCAGCAGCAACAGATATATAATTACAATATCCATCGCAGGTATTTGGCAAATCGCAGTAAATTCAGGAGGTGTGCAGGTGGATGCCTTTGGGTCTACTGCCCCTGTTGGCGTTCCACAATATTGGTCTGTAAGTGGTGATGGCGGCACTTTACTTTTATGCGTCAACGGCGTTGAGACGGCTCGCTTGCCATATGTTGAGCCTGTGGGTGACTTCCCAGCAACAATAAGTCTGGGCAATAGGAACAACGCACATTTTGCCAACGGTCTTATCCACAACGTGCGCTTCTCGAACCGCGCAAGGACGCTTGCGGAGCATCAGGCAACGTTCAATTCGGGGCAACCGTTGGCGGTAGATACCAATACTATTGCGTTGTGGTCATTTAACAATAACCTAAACACGACTATGCATTA
>CAYGID010000217.1:0-1585 GCA_964349835.1 uncultured Bacteroidales bacterium
TTCTCCCAATTGCCCAGGCTGCGCAGGATGGCCTCAATCTCATAGGAATCGGACTTCTTAATGGAATCCCTCGGCCGGCCGAAGCACTCACACCAGATTTCGATATGGCTGACCTGCATCCGACGCACAGTCCCCACCGGTCTTGTCGGGTCGTCGGTATCGCGGATATACTCCTGCCTGCGGTAAATGTCCGTGGTATCCCAGTCCTCTGGAAGGAGAGTGTCCAGATAGGCCGCTACAAGACCTTCTCGGTCGTCGGTTTCCATCGCGCTCCGCTGCGCATCTGCAGCAGCCTCTGCAACTGAGCCTTTCAGGAACAGTTCTTCACCGGAACGAAAGTTGGCTACCGCCTCAGCCCATATCTGATCCACCTCATACTCGGTAATGTCCCAAGGACGTTTTGTACCTTCACCGCTTACTTGAATAGGCCAGAAACGCCTGTTGCCGGTCACATCGCGCAGAAAGCCGCCATCGCTGTTGGTGGTCCCGACGATGATGCACTGGCGCGGATGGCTTTCAACGACTCTTCCGTAGGAAGGGCGATACTTGTCATCGATGCGGCTGGCAAAGGACTTCACCGTTTCAACGTCCATCTTCTTGATGCCGGCGAGCTCTGAGAGTTCCAGCAGCCAGTTGCCCTGCAGTTTTTCCGGTGCGGTCTTATCTTTCATATCCGCGATGGATAGGCTGTCGGAATACCACTGCTTTCCGAGCTTGGAGAGCAGGGTGGACTTTCCTATGCCTTGGCCGCCGATGATGACAGGGATGGTATCGAACTTGATACCCGGAGCGATGATACGGCCTGCGCCCGCGGCCAGCGTCTTGCGTGTGACGGCCCGAACGTAGTGGGTATCCTCGGCGCCAAGATAATCGATCAAGACGGTTTCGTTGCGTGAGATGCCGTCCCACTCCAAGGCGGCCAGGTATTCCAGCACCGGATGATAAGCCCTGTCATCTGACGCCTTGGTCAGCGCGAGTTCGTAGTTTCGGGCGCTGAACTCGCCGTAGTTGCTGTCGATGTATGCCACAAGCTGGGCGGTATCCGCATCCCGCCAAGCTGGGTGGGTATGAAGCCAGGGCAAGTTATCTGCGTAGATCTGATTGGCCAGGCGGTTATACCGGATTTGTGAAAGCTTCTCATCCTTCTTCAGGATAAGCAGAAGGTTGCCGAGGGTGTTTTCCACCTCGCCTGCTCTGGTGCGGGTCAGTTTAGCTGCCCAGTTCTCACCCTTTGCAAAGTCCTCAGAAGCAGACTGGCGTCGCTGCTCCAATAGCAGTGTGGCAACAGCCTCGTCCTTGAGAGCGAACTCGCACATTTCCTTGAAGCTTGCTTTCTCATCGTCATCACCGAATTTGTGGATGCGCACAAGGTCAAAGGCGTTGAGCAATTTCCCGTAAGCAGGGTCAGAGGCATGATGGCTATAGACGAACTTGTCGTCATAGATCACCACGCCCGCGCTGCTGTCAGCAGGACTGTAATCGTATCGTCCCTCAATGACTGATGGCGCATATGTGTCACTCAGAAAGGTTTCGAGCACTGTCTGAATCGGGAAATATGCTTGATTAAATGCACCGACTACGCCCG
>CAYGID010000218.1:0-1576 GCA_964349835.1 uncultured Bacteroidales bacterium
TTCTCGATGATGGCATCTATCTTTTCGGTCAGACCTTTACGCATTTCCCAATAGTTGGTTTAGATGTTCCCGTTCTATGCGTTTGAGATATCTTTCGGGCTGCTTAATGCCGAAGTAGAGCATGGCAATCATAACATTCAGGTCGAAAAGGTAGTCGCCTTGAATGGCCATCTGTTCTTTCCAGACTTTCTTCACATACTCTTTGCGAAAGAGTTGGAAAATCAAAGCAATGTCAGAAAGATCGAGATAAACAAAGCTCTTTTCAATCAACACCTCATCGGGTATACACATGGCATCTGCCTGCGCATAAGACCAAAATGCATTGACCTTACGCAGTTGCTCCGCCAATTCATACCGCAGGGTTAAGTCCGCCCCCGGCAATAGCCGATATGACTTGCTTGCCGCATCCATCTCTTCATGACTCTGTTTTGCCTGTTTCATCAGATCTTTTGTGAGTTACTTGATCAGGCTCTATTTTGTACAAATTTAGCCAATAATGATGATATTATAATCATTGCATAGTTTGTACTCCCCATCGACTATAGAAGCGTTCGAAAAGGTTGTGCCGTTTATCGTTTCAACGCCATACGCTTGGTGTATGTGTCCGAAAAGGTGATATTTGGGCCGGATCGTTGTTACAGATTGCAACAAATCGAAACAGCCGAAATGGGTAGTGCTCGTGTGGTCTAATATCCCAAAGGGAGGACGATGTGTGATAAGGATGTCTGTGTCTGAGGGAATGGGTGTTGATTGTGAATTAGAAGAGGGCATTTCGTCGTCGGAAAAGAAGAAAGGTATACCCCAAAACTTTATGCCACAAATTGTTATGCCACTATTATACAGATAGTAGCAGTTATTGGGCAGGAATCTTTGAATTCTGGCCGGATCTTTTCCGGCCAGACAATAGTCGTGATTCCCGGCAACAAAGATTTTGAACTCATAGCTCAGAGAGCCAAACCATTTAATAAAGTCCATCACCTCTTCTCCCGTTCCTGCAAAGGAGATATCGCCGGAATGTATAATCATATCGGCCGTAGGCAAATTTCTTAACTGCTGATGCAGATTATGTGTGTCGGAAAGATGGACGATTCGCATGATATTATCGGTAGTATTTTCGGTAATCGGTGTGGTAAAACTGGAAGGTTAACCGGAATCAAAAATACTGCGATCTCGGTAATTATTTGTCTGTTTATGATTTAGACCGACTTATTTCTTTGGGAAATACATTTTGTATTTACCTTTATACAACGCCATGTTTTGGCGTCTTAATAGTATTACTTCGCAGTTTCACGGTATATTAGTACCAACTAATGCCAAACAGAAAATTGAAATATTTAACAGCCGATTTACTGTGGGTTGGAGCCTGTCTAACACGATGGAGGTGGAATGGTGGGGTAGACCATCTCAAAGATACCTTAATGCAAATTGGTAATTACAATGAATAACCGAAGACAAACCATGGAAGATAATTTAAAACCTATAGCCATCAACGAATTATCCAACAAACAATTTTTTATTCCTCATTACCAACGTGGTTATCGATGGATCGATCTGCAAGTTAAGCAGTTGCTCGACG
>CAYGID010000219.1:0-1569 GCA_964349835.1 uncultured Bacteroidales bacterium
TACAAATATTTTGGCTTTGGTGGCCTGAAAAAAGATCAGAATGGACTGAAGGCCTTTGAAGGAACCAAACCTGGCAACAAAACCGCCTTTAATCTCTTCATCACTCCCAAAACAGCTGCCGCGTTTAAGGTAAACGTGTGGTTAGACGGACCCTGGGACAATGCTATCTGGAAAGGCAAAAAGATTGGCGTTATTGAAGTTCCGGCTAACGCTGCTCAAACTTCGACCCAATTCACCATCGATGTTTCGGAAATTGTCGACAAACTCGACAAAAAACATGCAATCTTCCTTGTGGCCGAAAGCACCGAATCGGGCGCTCTGTTCGATATGGCCGGCCTGGGATTCAGCTCAGCCAAAAAGAAGTTGGTGAAACCGGTTGTACCTACGGTTAGTGTGAAGGTAAACGGAGTGGCTGTTGAGTTGCCTGAAATCCCCGTCCGCTCGACCAACGAAAACGGTATTGTCGACGTTACCCCCTACGAAGTCACCTACAAACTGCCTGCAGCCACTACGGCCGTACCCGCTGTTACCGCGTCTGCAAGCCATCCCGATGTAAAAATCGCCATTACCCAGGCCCCCTCCGCCACCGGAGCCGCCATGGTAAAATGCGAATACAAAGGCCTGGCTAAAATCTACAAAGTGCAGTTCGCCGCCGAATAACCCTCGTCGCCTTGTGCGACATTACAACACCCTGCCGGGGAGTACAATAAAATTCTATTGTGCTTCCCGGCAGTTGTTTTGTGCAAACTGTAACCTCTTCTCTTGACCCATGGCTCAGCAAATTATTTCGTACCATGATTCTGTTCCTTTTCACCATTGCACAGAAGCGCACAACTCACTATCTTCAATGCACAATCATTTTTCCCTCTATCCTTCTCTAAACCGCGTTAAATGAGGCATTACTCTCTTCTTCTCTTTCTTCTTCTGAGCATTGTTGCATCGCCCTCTTGCATCCGCATCTCTATAGAACACTCTACCGAATCGTCGACCCCCGGTCAACTTTCGGGCAAGGTGATTGGTGTAATCGATGGCGATACTTACGATCTCCTGCTCGAAGGCAACGAAAAGCGCAGAATCCGCATGGAAGGGATCGATGCCCCCGAAAGAGGTATGCCTTACTACCAGGTGGCCAAACAACACCTCTCCGACCTCTGCTACGGCAAACAGGTAACTCTCAAATCGTCCGGCCAGGATGCCTATAACCGCGACCTCGCCTACACCTACCTCCCCGACGGCCGCGAACTGGGGCAAGAGATGATCAAAGCCGGCTTGGCCTGGCACCTCAAAAAGTACAACTCCGACACCCTTCTGGCCCGCCTCGAAATCGAAGCCCGCACCGCCCGAAAAGGGCTCTGGACCCTCCGTAATCCCATGGCACCCTGGACCAACCGCGCCCTTCATAGGCAGGGAATCTCGACGAAAGACTCGTTTCAGTAGCTCAAGATTCGCAACGCATTTGTAGGCAACTACATCTGCTACGGTCGATGTTTTGCGACGTATTTGTATGTAACTGGATCTGCGACGGTCGATGGTTGGCGACGTATTTGTATGTAACTAAATCCTCGACGG
>CAYGID010000220.1:0-1568 GCA_964349835.1 uncultured Bacteroidales bacterium
TGACAATTCAATAATAATCGGCAAAAAAGAGCGGCATGAGCCCCGTTTTTTGGTAAAATTTAGTTACCACACTAAAACGATACCATACGGAGGTCCATGCCATGAAAAGAATATCACAGTACCCTGTTTTTGACTATGAACTTACAACAGCAGCAGATGCTTTCTTCCGCAGATTCAAGCTCTGTTCAGTTCTTAAGAGAGCAAATGCGTACAAATCCAGGGGGATTCCTGCTGTGACTGTTTTTCAGGGGCTTTTCAACCTCGTTTTCAACAATCGAAGCCTCTTTATGGATCTGAAGACAGGAACAAATTCTTCCAAAACCGGGAAAGACACCTTCTACCGTTTCATAAATTCCTGCTCTGTTAACTGGATGAGGTTTACCTCGCTTCTTGCGGAAAGGATCATCAACAGCATGGTCACGAAACTCACAGACGAGAACAGAGTGAACGTATTTATTGTGGATGATACCCTGTATGAACGGAGCCGGGCGAGAAAAGTGGAGCTATTGGCCAAGGTATTTGACCATTCGAAACACAGATATACATCGGGGTTCCGTCTTTTGACTCTGGGCTGGAGCGACGGCAATACCTTTCTTCCTGTAAACAGCTGTCTTCTTTCCTCTGAGAAGGAGAGTTCACGCATTCAGGAAGCAAAAGATACCCAGGACAGACGTTCCTGCGGCTTTAAGATTAGAAAACTTGCACAGACAAAGGCTCCGGCGGTCATGCTTGAAATGATAGATACTGCCGTCAGGTCAGGAATATCTGCTTCGCACGTGCTCTTTGATTCCTGGTTCTGCTCTCCTTCCACGCTTATGTCAGTTAAGGAGAGAGATATGAACGTCATTGCTATGGCAAAGAAGACATCGAAGGTGCACTACATGTATAAAGGGCAAATGCTTCCTGTAACTGAGATCTACAGAAGAAACAGGAAACGCAGAGGCAGATCCAGATACCTGCTTTCCGCTGAGATCCGGATATGCAGCAGGGACGGCAGCTGTTCCATTCCTGCCAGGCTTGTCTATGTCCGCAACAGATCCAGACATAAGGATTATCTTGTCCTTATATCGACAGATATGACCCTTTCAGAGGATGAGATCATCCGCATATATGGGAAGCGCTGGGACATAGAGGTATTCTTCAAGGTCAGCAAGACATATCTGAAACTGACAAAGGAATGCCACTCGCTATCTTACGATGCAATGACAGCATATGTCGCCATTGTCTTTGCGAGATACATGATGCTTGCAATAGAAAACAGGAGTCGAAGGGATGAGCGGACTTTTGGTGAAATATACTGTCTTGTATCGAATGAACTCTCTGACATCACTTGGCTTGAAGCTTTCCGGCTGCTGATGGAAGTCTTTATCTCAACGGTATCGGAAAGGACCTTGCTGACAGAGAAAGAACTTGACGTCCTGCTTGAAACATTCATAGAAGCATTACCTGAGATGCTAAAAAACAAGCTGCTGAAGTGCGCGTGAAAATGATAAAAATATTATTCTTAACGTTCGCCGATTATTGAATTGTCAAGGTGCTGGGCACGTTATTTATGTGCGAAGTTTGAG
>CAYGID010000221.1:0-1552 GCA_964349835.1 uncultured Bacteroidales bacterium
CTCCCAAGGTTGTAGCAATGCCTTTCCCCCCATTGAAACCGAAGAATGCCGGCCATATGTGACCAATGACAACGAACAAACCAGCTGTCAAGCCCCCGTCTCTTCCGAGAATCAGTATTCCAAGTTCAACAGCAAGCATTCCTTTTGCAATATCACCCAGTAGAGTAAATATCCCCGCCTTCTTCCCCAGAACCCGCATGGCATTGGTAGCGCCGCTGGAACCGCTACCATGCATGCGCAGATCCTTTCTGGCAAGCAAGCGCCCAACGATTACTCCTGTTTGGAAGTTTCCCAGCAGATAACCTATGATTGCGCATGTGAGAAGATGCAGCCAACTCATTTGTGTTCCCTCTTTCTGTATGCTTGTTGACTTATGTCATACCAGAGTCGTGATGTACTTGACTGCCAAAACAATCAAACATGCTCCGCCTGTCAGATAGGCGGTCTTAACGAAGCGGTGGCCCTGCCAATATCCATAGCACAATCCGATTACAGATATCACGAGTGAGCACAGGAAAGCCAACAAAACCAAGAGTAACCTGACTGGTATGCTGAGACCCAATACTACCCCTGTTAATAAGATTGGCGGGCACCAACGCAGAGCAAGCCTTGCGATACCTCCTCCTGTCATATACGCAACCAATGCCTCAGTAAAGTCCCCAAAGTGAAAGGCTTTAAAAATCATATAGGCGGCCAATGTGATTAATAATGCGAATGTCAGATAGGGGACGAGCGCCTCGGAAGCGGTAGTGACTATCAATACATTGATATAGTGCGCACCAAGCACTCCAAGTACGGTGATTCCTGCCTGGACCAAAGCAAAAATCGTACCTAACAGCATGATGCGCTTTGCTGGCAGACTGCTTTGAGTTGCACCAACGTTCATGATTGGCTCAATTTGCAGTAAACAACAACTGGAGAAGATTAACAGCACATCTACCACTGACATCAACCATCACCTCGCCGCTGCTCTGCAAGCCTATTCAGGTTTGCAGGCCGTGCAGTTTCTGGAACACTGCCAGAGCTGATCCGCGACAGGTGCCCAGTTTTGCGCAGCATTTATACACTTGTCTGTCAATTCATGCACATCCTCGGGATGCATCATCTCTGTGGATCTTGCATGCGTCAAATCCACGATATCAGCTAAACTCTGCGGACTATCCAGCAAAGGGCATGGCTGAAGCATGTTCTCGCTGAAAGGCTGCATTGCCTGATACGTTCTGAACAAGGGCGATTGACAGGCCTCCAAGATAGTTTTCTCGTTAATATTTGAATCCGAGTAGTGGATAAACGCACATGGCTCAATATCACCTGCGGCATTAATGTGCAGGTAAGCACGGCCACCGGCAACACATCCTCCGACAAATTCGCCATCATTCCAAAAATCCATTGTGAAGAGCGGCTTGGTCTTGCGGAAGGCACGGATCTGATGATACATGAATTCTCGTTGCTGGGCGGTGGCCAGGAGATCTGGCACCGCATCCACACCCACGGGGATATAGGTGAAGAACCAGGCAAACTTGCATCCCTTGCTGATCAGATCATCGATATA
>CAYGID010000222.1:0-1546 GCA_964349835.1 uncultured Bacteroidales bacterium
AGGACATCTCTTTCAATGTGCTCGTTCATATTTAAAACGGCTCCTCCTTTGTAATCCAAATAGTCGTTCATCTCTTTATAGTAACCCTCGAGAGATAGCTCTATTCTTCTTCCAAGCGCATTTCTGTATATTCCAAATGCTGCCTGCCAGCCCTTTTGTGGTTCAATATTGGCATCACTCAACTTCCAGATATCTGTAGGAGAGACAGCTGATGTGTTTGATAACATGTGGATGTTTTGTCTCATACTGTTAAAGCCTGCCTTAACTGATATATCATCGGTTAATGAGTATCTGGCCGAAACCCTGAATTCAGGACCATGATATGGTTTAACGATACCCCCTTTACCAACATTAACTGTCTCTGTAATATTTGACTCGCTTCTATCCTCCGATGAATACTTATTGTATGAGAGAGGGCCAAGTGCAGTATAAAAAGTATATCTTAATCCAAGGTCTACTGAGAGCTTATCAAGAATGTTCCAGGTATCACTAATGTAGAAAGCAAGTTCTGCTGCATTTTCATCGTTCAATCTTTTTGGAATTAGAAGTGATTCCGGACCTATCGGAGTAAGGACTCCTGGTGTAAGATTGTAGTAGAGGGCATTTGCACCATAATTAATTGAGTGATTTTCATTCATAAGCCAGTTAAAGTTAGTTTTGACATATAACTGCTTTATGTCGAATTTCATGTTATAAGCATTCACCGGGTTGCCCTTTTCCTCTGTCTTGTAACTGTATTGATCGTATCCTGTACTTATAACAAGATTGTGTTTGTCACTTATTATATTTCTCCACTTTAAGGATACATTCATATTCTGATAGTTAAAGCTGGTATCAGGACTAAATTTGAATCCGTCACCCGAATAATACCCATACAAATAAAGAGTATTCTTATTATTTACTTTATGGCTGACTCCTAAGGTTAAGTCCTGAAAGGATGCCGACCCATCTTTATAGCCACTTTCCGGAGGCAGTACACCAAGAATCCAATTTGAGTAGGTGGTCCTTAAACCTGCAATGAAGTTTGTCTTATCTTTTACAATAGGCCCTTCTAGATGGAACTTGCTTGTAAGAAGACCTAAACCTGCAGATCCTGTAATTTTATTACTGTTTCCATTTCTGCTGTTAATCTCCAGAACCGATGAAATTCGACCTCCGTATTTTGCGGGTATTGTGCTTTTATACAGCTCAATATCGTTTACAACATCGGGATTAAAGGCTGAAAATAGACCAAACAGGTGGGTAGGATTATAGATGGTACCCTCATTAAAGAGAATCAGATTCTGGTCTGTAGCACCGCCTCTTACATTGAAGCCACCTGACGACTCTCCCACCGACTTGACCCCCGGAAGAGTAAGTACAATTTTCATCACATCTGCCTCTCCAAATGCGGCAGGCACATGCTTTATCCTATCAATTCTAACTCGTTCCAGCCCCATTTGAGTACTCCTCATTTTCTGGGCACTCTCTGCAGAAAGGACAATACCTTTCAAAGGATAGACCTGGTCTTTCATCATTACATCCATCTCTCCGTCTCCATGAACCT
>CAYGID010000223.1:0-1545 GCA_964349835.1 uncultured Bacteroidales bacterium
CGTTGATTGAAAAGTTAAATTCCACCAGGTAAGAATTTCTTTGGATGAAGTAGTAATCTCCACTTATGGCATGCAGCAAGTGTAATTTGGGTCATATTGCATTACAATAATATCGTAATAAGGGTGTTTTGACGGGTTTTAGCCCATGCTAAGTGAACACCTGGAAAATGCTCAGAAAGAGTAAATTCCACCTGTTTTCGGGGTTTTATCGACTCCGGCCCGCATCAAAAAACTGTTAGTGGTTTATTTTCTGAACAGACTTGGTCTTAGGCAGACGTCGTCATGTTCGATCCTTTGAATCCCTGCAGCCCTTATTACGCGTTCATCAACCAGCAGCGAGGCAAGCTCGAATGGGGTTCGGCAATTAATGCTTGTCCTCGCTGTGCTGTTTATATGACTCAGCATAAAAGAGATATCCTTCTGAGAGAGTGCGTCAAAAGAAGATCCTTTGGGCAGGATGTATCGTATGTACTCATGGTTCTTTTCAAGCATGCCCTTCTGGTATGAGGCATAGGGCTCACAGTAGAATATCGAAGTCCTTCTGACATTGCCGTTTCCGTTCTCAAGAAGCAAAGGATCCAGAAACTCAGAGCCGTTGTCTGTCAGTATTAGAGGGAAGGTGCTTCTGAAAAGATCGGTTCCCAGCTCAGACTCAAGATATTCAAAGACCTTTAATACAGAGTTCATTGTCTTGTCCTTGGTAAGAAAAGCCAGCATGAACTTAGATGACCTGAAGAACAAGGTAAGTATCGCCTTTCCTCCCTTTGTGCCCTCTACGGTATCCATTTCGACCACGTCAGTATCCGGACACTCCTGCATGAGTTTGGTAAAGTCAGAATACTCCCTCCCGACAAGAGATTTACGGTCTCTTTTCGTAGCTTCCTTATGCTTTTTGCGGGGCTTGTACTTCACTTTTCTTGGCAGGTCGAGGTTTCGTACAGAGAGAACTCCATGATTGACGTAGTTGTACAGGGTCTTTGAAGTAAAAGGGATATCATCTTTGTGTCCTGCATAGACATGTGCAATAGACTGGCCCTTTTGGATGAGAGGGGAGACAAAGTCGTCGATATGGACAATTTCTGCCTCAGTCAGATTAATGCCTTCTCTGGATGAAGAACGGAGATGTTCATACTCCGTATGGGCATGAGAAGCTTTGTAATAATGCTTTTCCATACGGCAGTTGCTCTTCTTCGTGCACCCGTTGCAGACGTAAGGAGCTTTATCGGTTATGACGCATCTGATAGCTTCAAACTCCACACACCTTTCATTGCACATGGGACATCCTTTGCAAAGCATTTGTCCGCATTCCCCCGTACCGCAGACGTTCTTCAGGGAACATTTGATCCTCCTGGTACAGTTGTTCTCCTGGTTGAAAGGGTTCCTCGGCTTAAGTCTCCTATGCAGCCGTACCTCCTTTGATATCGTGGTAGGATCCTTCATAAGATATTTGGCTATCTCCCTGAAAGGCATCTTAAGGTCGAGCGATTTCTCAATATATATCCGGTCATCCTGTGTAAGGTGTTTATGATTCCCCTTTATCTGTTT
>CAYGID010000224.1:0-1535 GCA_964349835.1 uncultured Bacteroidales bacterium
AGAGAACCGACCAACTGATTATCGACAAATGGTACAAGATAGACGATTACCACAACGACCACGGCGAGGGGCTCGATATGTATAAGGTGGGTCCCACCCTCGGGGCCGGCGGTGCCGCACCTTTTATTGAGGGCAAGCTGGCATTGTCGAAAAATTATGTGCGTTACGAAATTCTCGATAAGGGACCTATCCGTTTTACCTTCCGTCTTTGGTACGATGCCTGGCAGGCCGGAGGCAGTAAGGTTTCTGAAGAGAAGACCATCTCACTCGATGCAGGTTCGCATCTCAACAAAACCGAAATTATATACAAAGGAGCCACTGCACCTCTTCGCGTGGCCACGGGTATCGTGAGGCATGGTGATGCCCAACTCTGGCTCGACTGGCCCCGGAACATGATAGGTTACTGGGAGCCTGCCGATGCGGCGAATCCTTTGAATGGCTCAATGGGAATAGCCATCTATTTTCCAAGAGCTCTCAAACCCGAGATTACTCAAGCTGCGGAACACTGGCTGGTGGTTTCCGATTATCGACCCGATGCGCCCTTTACCTATTGGCACGGAGCGGCATGGAGCAAAAGCCCTTGGATTTCGGATGGTTCCGATTGGACAACCTACCTCACCCTTTTTGCGAAGATGCAGGAGCAACCGCTAACGGTAACTCTTACTCCTCTGAAATAACCGCAAAAGTCAGGAGCGCTCCTTTTCGTATTGATCCCACGCCAGAGCGGCAGCGCCCAGTACGGCAATATTCTTTCCCTCTTTAAAGAGTTTGGAGATATCGAGGATAATCTTTCCTTTCTTGTAAACCATCAGAAGGTTAGCTTCGAACGA
Source organism: uncultured Bacteroidales bacterium (assembly GCA_964349835.1). GTDB lineage: Bacteria > Bacteroidota > Bacteroidia > Bacteroidales > UBA4181 > JAQVSH01. The sequence goes on from CAYGID010000224.1 coordinate 831, forward strand.
TCGGCGGGTGGGTTCGAGAATCAGGTCGCCTGCCTTTGCCAGCCCGCCAAAGAAGAAGATTGCTTTAGGTGCGGTATGCGCTGCAGCATCGGCAAGTTTGATGCCCAGCATGTCGCCCGTTACTTCGAAGGCCTTATTGGCAATCGGATCGCCCTTGATAGCCTCTTCGTATACATGTTTCGATTCCATTTCGTTGAACGACATGTCTTTCAGTTTCGAAACCTGCGAAGGGTCGTCGGCAATGAGTTCGAAAACGGTCCGTTTCAACCCCGGGGCGCTGGCATAGGTCTCCAGGCAACCTCTCCTTCCGCAACCACAAATCCTACCTCCCGCTTTCGAGCGGATATGCCCCAGCTCACCGGCAAAACCATCGTGGCCGTAAACCAGTTGACCATTCACCACGATGCCGCTGCCCACCCCGGTTCCTAACGTAATCATGATAAAATCCTTGATAGGCACAACCTGTCCGTCTTGTTCGTACCCCTCTTTTCCGTAGCCAAACAACATTTCGCCCAGGGCAGCCGCGTTGGCGTCGTTGGTGAGTGCAATGGGCATATCATAGTATGATTTCATTTTGGTAACGAAATCAACCCTCGATCTGGCCCAGGCAAGATTCGGAGCACACTCAATTATGCCTCCGTAGTAATTGCCGTTGGGGGCGCCGATTCCAATGGCCTTAATCTCAACCAGTGTGCCTCTTATCGA
>CAYGID010000225.1:0-1531 GCA_964349835.1 uncultured Bacteroidales bacterium
TAACTCCGGCATCAGAATCTGACAAACCGGCGGCTATTCTCAATCTTCTCACAACCTCTCCCGCCTCAATCCCAGCTACTGCCGCCGCCTGTTGAATTGTGGTCACCCTTGCAATTGTTCTGCGAAGAATCGGGTTCTTCAGCTTTGCAAATGCAGGTGATATCTCTGTAAGAATATCCTCAAGCTGGGGATAATCTTCCAACAGTTCATAAACCTTTGTCTGAAATGTTATCGGTCTCATCTTTTAGTGTATGATAGCAATCTCTGGTCTCCCTGGAGTTTTCTGAACTCCGTTATATCCTGTGTTACCTCAATAACTCCCAGGTATTCGTTGTCTTTACCTCTTAGTGCTGTGTACTCAATGTAAACAAATCTGCCCATAAAATTTGATAACCAGAACTTTGCCTGATTTTCTTTACCGCTCTTGAAATCCTCAAGAATCTGTTCGACAATATTTACACTCCCCGGAGGGTGGCATAGCCTTACATCTCTGCCTATGATTGAGCGGTTTCTCTCAAATACCCTGTTGGGGCTGTGTGAAAAGAATTTAACCTTATCATTTGCATCTACATAGGTAATATCGATAGGAATTGTTACAAACAGGGCCTCAAGCTCCTTCATGTCAAAACTCCCTGAACTTAACCTTACAGGAGCACCACCGGTGTAAGATACACCCGATACCGCCGGGCCACCTTCCTCCATCTGGCTCTTATTGAAACTCTCAATCACATTCTCCTCAGGTTTCCACTCTTCTCTCGTGTCATATAAACAGTAGCCGTAAACAGGGGTTTCCAGATAGATCTGATACCAGTTCTCCTCTGAAAATTTCTCAAGACACATTGGTAACAGGATCTCCTCCTCTTTCATAATCATACTCTCAACCGCCTCAATTGCAGGGGCAAGCAACAAAATTACAACAGACATCAACTCCTCTTTAGTTGCAATACTTCCTGGTGTAAGTGCCTCAATTGAAGCCTTTAGCTGTTCGCGAATCTCATCGTGTTTACCCCACATCACCTTTGGAGGCCCTGTGATAGCCGCCTTTTCAAGAAACGGGAAGAGCAGATACTCTTTACGTTTATAGTGCTTGTCAAGGTCATACAGGCTGTTAAAGAGTCCTTTTAATTTGAGGATAAGCGCTGCAACTTCGTCATCGGCTCCGTTTGAGATAGATGGTATTGAGTCAAAAATCTCCTTAACCTTTTTGGTCACCTTCTCAACCTCTCTGTTCTCTTTCTTAAGTGTGTCAACAGGGTGTGCTGCAGGCATCTCTGCATGGTGCGATGTTATGCTGCCCTCTAGTACAGAGCTATGAATATCGCAAAATTTTAGTACCTCCTCCTCAGGAAGACCCTCTGAGATCAGCTCCTGTTCTACCTCAACAACTTCGTTGTACGGTATGTTTTTAAGGAGCTCTTTCACTCTGCTTTTAACCATTTCGGGAGCCTCTCCTTTGTGGAGCTCCTGAATCATGTGTTTTAGAAGTGCTTTTCTCTGAGATGAGTTGTTGATGTATTCACTCATAATATGA
>CAYGID010000226.1:0-1529 GCA_964349835.1 uncultured Bacteroidales bacterium
AACTGACGATTATCAACTGATAACTGGCGACTAACAATAAAACTCGCTACGCGAGATCCCGCACAGCGGGACAACAGACAACTAATATACCTCTAAAAAAACAGGAGTAAAAATAATTATAAAATATTCGATGAAAAAGACATAAACAAGAATTGTCTAAATCTCAATCTTAATGCTTGTGGCAGTAAATCTTTCAGCTGTTCTTGTGTCTTCATTTGTTGTAATCCAAACTCGGTTACCTACTGCAATTTGATTGAAGGTAATTGCTGTCTCTGTAAAGTTTGTTGGGACTGGTGGCCATTCTTCTGGCTGGATGCCTGTTGCTTCTGCTTGAGCCTTAAGATTTGCTATTAAGTTTCTATATGCTGTTAGTTCTCTTTCATATACTTGAGAGTCTTTGAGTGCTCGTCTTCTAATCACTGTGTCGTTTGTGATTAATACTTCGCGTGCTGACAATGCTTGATTTGTGAGATTGTTGTCTAAAACATCAACTAACAAAGAGTTCTCTCTTACTTCTCTGACTTGAGCGCTAATTGCAAAAACTTCTATTGCTGGTAATTCATCCCCTGGAGTTACTATTCCTGCCTCTTGTAGTTGTGCTTCGTTTTGTTGCTGTCTTGCAAACCAAACAAAAACAAATATAAGGATTAGTCCGAGCAATATAGCTATTGCTGAAATAACAAATTTTTTTGTATTCATGATTTACAAGAATAATAACATTTATGTGGTTTGTGTAGCAAACTACATATTTATAATGAAGACTAGGAAGAGATAATAAGTCATAAAAACACGACTGATAATCAAATTCACGACTACTGTGTCAATAAAATAACCAAGGATTAACCGTTGGGCTATGGGTCGTGAGAATTATCTTCGTAAGATTTGTAGGCGTGTTACCCCTTACTGCTGAAAACAAAACAAATGGAAATTATGATGACACCCAAATTCCGCATGATGAGACCACCTACTGTCGGTTACTGTGGTATCACCGACTAAACCATGCTCGCCCGTGCTCGTCCAGGCAGCGCAGGAGGAGCCCCAAGCCGCGCCAGTAGTTGTGGTAGCAGTCCACGTTGCATTATGTACCACATTCCCCGCCAAAGTTGTATTTATTACAGAGCTCAAGGCTCCGTCCGTTAAGTCAGCCCAGTTATTAGCTACTTGCCGCCAATGTGGCGCCGTTGACCCCAGCCATACGAAATACGGCGCAGTGGATCTAGTAAAGGTACTTTCAGGGTCATTTGTGCTATTCGAGGATATCCATGCCCTAAATGTACCTGTTAGGCTATTCGCTAGGGCTTCATTTTGACAAATTGCGTGTGCGCCTGCTATACCGCCCAGATTTCCTGTACGTGTAGTGCTAGTAACAAACACAATTCTACCACCACCTGGAGGAGGCGTGTTGCTTGGCGAGGGAGGAGCAACAGTAGTACACTCAACAATATTGCTGAAAGCACTAGATCCTCCAGCATTAGAAGCTCTAACGCTGTAGCGATACATGGTGCTTGCTGTTAGTCCAGTATTAGACC
>CAYGID010000227.1:0-1524 GCA_964349835.1 uncultured Bacteroidales bacterium
CTGTTAAAGTGGGCACTGCCGTTAATCCAACGGGGATATCATACAGATGGGAGATCAATCAGACTCCGGGTTCTACAGACCTGATTGTACTGGGTACTGACAGAGTATTAAATGCTAAAATAAAAAATACCATAGTATCTGCTGCTTATACGCTGATATTCACAGCAATTGATGATAAAAGCGGAGTTGAATTTCAGAAAAGCTGGCCTGTATATGTGAGCAGTCCATTCCGCGAAGGAATTGTTGTTGCTGATACAAAGGACGGTACCACTTCGGATATTTCACTTGTAATGGATAACGACATTACTACTTCTTATGAAAAGGGAGAAACTATTAAGCGCAATCTTTGGGAGACCTCAACAGGTTCAGCACATTCCGGACTGATAAAGAGTATTGCTTATACACTTCACAGACCAAATCCAATACTTACAAAGAATGTAATTACTACAATTTTTGCCAACAAGGACATTAAAATGTATGATAGTGAGAACTATTCGGTGTACAAAACTGCAGAGCAATTATTCCCTGGAAAGAACGCAAGTTTTGATCCTCAGGCATTTTACACAATAAATAATGCTACATGGATTCTGGTGGCCAACAATGTTGCATATCTTTTTGCAAACAATCAGGTTATTACCTCATTCCTTTTGCCTGCTTCAGGTGTGAACTATGTTGACAATGCAATAATGGTTGCAGATAACTCTTCCGGTTCCGGGCCATACGCACTTTGGTACAACAACAATACCGGTAAATTCTACAATATATCTATGACCTTTACGACTCCTGCAAGCGGGGGAGAATATACCAATCAGGGTGTGTTTAATCCAACCAATGTTCCTGACAGAAGAATGGTTGCAGGTGACATATCTGTTGACGGAGTTACACCTACAATGCTTTTAAAGAATCAGATTACAGGTAACTACGAACTTTATGCAATATCTTTTAGTTATAGCGATGCAAACTGGAATCTTACACCTTCTGCTCCAAAGCTTAAGGTTGAACTACCGGTTGCACTTACTCCAATCTTAAATTCTGCTGTATCTGTATTTTTTAACATGTTTGATCCGATTATGTATGTTGCAACTCCAACTAAAATATATGCAGTAAATTTTGGAGGTGGTATTGTTTCATATAGTGAGAAGTACACAGCTCCAGCAGGAGAACAGATAACCAAGGCAAAACTCTTTGTGCAGGGCAGATACCGCCTCAACAGAAAAGATTTTAACGAAACCACCGGTCCTGTTTATGAGGCTCCACTTGCCCTTAATACAAAAGCTGTTGTAATATCTACTTCAAAAGGCGAATATGAAGGTCAGATTTATGTTATCCCTCACGGGACACCGGGAACGGGTAATCTAAACGCAGCACAGGCAAAGAAATATTCAGGATTTGGTAAAGTACTTGACTTTACGTTCCAGGGACAATAAAAAATATACTTAATGAGAAAATTATTCCTAACGAGCGCCCTGTTTGTATTAACCTGCAGCCTTTTTGCTGCTTCAGGCGTAGCGCCGGTTTATCAAA
>CAYGID010000228.1:0-1519 GCA_964349835.1 uncultured Bacteroidales bacterium
TGTTCGTCAGGCTACGATTTCGCTATTGCTTCTTCTCTCCCACACCTCACGATGTGAAACTTGCAAGTCGCTTTAGGGTTCGTCGGCAATTACGCCCCTTGTGGACTTTCACCACAGATTGACGGCATGCCCGTCATACTAGAAAAGCAGCCCCAGACACTGAGGCTGCTCTTTAAAATTAAGCCATGAAAAGTTTGATATCGTCTTCTGCAGTACCAATTCCTGCAATACCAAATGTCTCAACTAAGACTTTCGCAACGTTTGGTGATAAGAACCCTGGTAGCGTTGGTCCAAGGTGGATATTCTTCACGCCAAGGTATAAAAGTGCTAGAAGTACTATGACAGCTTTTTGCTCATACCATGCAATGTTATAGGCAATTGGAAGCTCATTAATGTCCTCTAAACCGAAAATTTCTTTAAGCTTAAGTGCAATGATTGCTAATGAGTAAGAATCGTTACACTGTCCAGCATCTAGTACTCTCGGAATGCCACCAATATCACCAAGTGGCAGTTTGTTATATCTGTATTTCGCACAACCTGCAGTAAGAATGACTGTATCTTTTGGGAGTTTTTCAGCAAATTCAGTGTAATACTCTCTAGACTTCATTCTGCCATCACAACCCGCCATAACAAAGAACTTTTTAATGGCACCTGTTTTAACGGCATCTACCACTTTGTCAGCTAAAGCAAATACTTGTTCGTGTGCAAAACCACCAACAATTGATCCTGTCTCAATTTCGGTTGGAGAAGGACATTTCTTCGCCATCTCAATAACAGCTGAGAAGCCTTTCTTGCCTTTATCGTCTGCAACGATATGCATACATCCTGGGAAGCCAGAAGCTCCTGATGTGAAAATTCTATTTCTAATTTCCTCGGTTCTTGGTGGTACAATACAGTTCGTTGTAAATAAAATTGGTCCATTGAATGGTCCAAACTCATCTACTTGACGCCACCATGAGCCACCGTAATTGCCGGCAAAGTTATCATATTTTTTAAAGAATGGATAGTAATGAGCTGGTAACATTTCACTATGTGTATAAACGTCAACGCCTGTTCCTTGAGTCTGCTCTAATAATTGCTCAAGATCTGTTAGATCATGGCCAGAAATCAAGATTGCAGGATTCTTTCTAACACCAATATTGACGCTAGTGATTTCAGGGTTACCGTATTTCGATGTATTCGCTTCATCGAGAAGTGCCATAGCTGAAACACCAAACTGGCCTGTTTTTAGCGTTAATGCAACCAGTTGATCTGCAGTCAATGAATTATCGAGGGTTGCTGCAAGCGCCTCATAGATAAATTCATTGATTTCTACATTTTCTTTTCCAATATTAAGCGCATGATGGGTATAAGCTGCCATACCTTTAAGTCCATAAATGATAAGTTCTCTTAATGATCTAACGTCTTCATTTTCAGTCGCAAGTACGCCCACTATAGATGCTTTTTCAAGCATTGAAGCTCGATTGTATTCTGCATAATGTAGATGGACAAAGTTGCAAATAGAATTCCTCACTTCTGC
>CAYGID010000229.1:0-1496 GCA_964349835.1 uncultured Bacteroidales bacterium
ATTCCAAGGAGGTCCAAACGCCGGGCACTCGCTTCAGTTTGAGGATAAGAAATTTGTACTGCATACCATCCCCTCCGGAATATTTAGAAAAAACACACAAAATATTATTGGAAACGGTGTTGTTATAGACCCCTTATCCTTTTTTGACGAGTGTAAAAAGCTAGAAGATATTGGGGTGCCTGTCAAAGAGAGAATTATAATCTCGAAAAAGGCACACCTTATTCTGCCAAGTCACAAAATCATTGATGCTGCGTCGGAACAGGCAAAAGGAGCTTCAAAAATCGGCTCCACCCTAAAGGGCATCGGTCCCACCTACATGGACAAGACCGGTCGTAACGGACTTAGAGTGGGTGATATTCTTTCCGATAACTTTGCCGAAAGATTCCAAAATCTTAAGAAAAAACACATCTCTTTCCTTAAGCAGTTCGATTACAAATACAACATGGAGGAGAACGAATCTGCGTGGATGAACGCTATTGAGTACTTAAAGGGCTTTAAACTTGTTGACGGAGAGTATTTTATAAACAACATTCTTAATGATGCCAAAAGGGTTTTAGCAGAAGGTGCTCAAGGCTCGCTATTGGATGTGGATTTTGGCTCATATCCCTTTGTGACCTCCTCTACTACAACCGCCGCAGGTGCCTGCATAGGCCTCGGAGTTGCTCCAAAGCACATTGGCAAGGTTTCTGGTATTTTCAAAGCATATTGTACCAGAGTAGGCAGCGGCCCGTTTCCTACAGAACTTTTTGACGAAACCGGAGAAAAGCTCAGAGAAGTTGGCGCAGAGTTTGGGGCAACAACGGGCAGACCAAGAAGAACCGGATGGCTTGATATGATTGCCTTGAAATATGCAGTTATGATAAATGGTGTGGACAATCTAATAATGATGAAAGCCGATGTTCTTGACGCTTTCGACACTGTTAAGATTGCCGTTAAATATAAGGTAAACGGAGAACTTACCGAATCTTTCCCTTACGATACTTTTGCTCAGATTGAGCCTGTATATAAAGAATTTAAGGGATGGAAGCGAGATTTGACAAAGGTCACAAAAGAGGAGGACCTTCCGTTTGAATTTATGAATTATGTGCGATTTATTGAGAAAGAGGTTGGAGTTCCAATCAAGATTATCTCACTGGGGCCGGACAGAAGTCAGACTATAATCAGAAGTGAAGAGTAAATTCTTTCAATTATCAATACACACTAATCATTAACTTTTTTTATGAAAAAAACTACCAATCTCAAAGATTCAGCCGTTATGCGCTGGTCTATGCTGCTGCTGGTGGCGCTGACTATGTTTGCAGCTTATCTGGCATCTGACATTTTCTCTCCGTTAAAAACGATGCTCGAGCAGCATAATCAGTGGACAAGTACTGAATACGGATGGTTCAGCAGCTCGTACTCTCTCTTTAATGTATTCCTTGGATTACTTATTATCGGAGGTATTATGCTCGACAGAATGGGTATCCGTTTCAGCGGTATAACCTCGTGTCTCTTCA
>CAYGID010000230.1:0-1483 GCA_964349835.1 uncultured Bacteroidales bacterium
ATTTATAACATTGGGTTTGAGAGAGGCCTTAATGAGTGGCGCAAATATCTGAAAAAAGGGGGGTACATAGCTGTAAGTGAATCATCTTGGTTTACTACTGAAAGGCCAGCAGAGATTGAAACCTTCTGGGTTGATGCATACGATCAGATTGACACTATCCCAAATAAGGTTTTACAGATGCAAGCAGCCGGTTATGTACCTGTTGCAACATTTATAATTCCGGAAAATTGTTGGACAGACCATTTTTACACTCCCCAGATTGAGGCGCAAAAGAATTTTCTCGCGAAATATTCAGGGAATAAGACAGCTGAGGATCTTATAAGTTATCTCAAACTGGAGGCAGAACTATATGATAAATACAAAGAGTATTATGGGTATGTCTTCTATATCGGAAAGAGAATCTGAGTAGTGTCATTCTCCTTAAAGACAGTTCCATGGTAAGTGAATTTTCCATCATTACCAGAATTGTTTAACAGGTGCTGAAACAAGTTGTCCGGGGTAAATATTATACGACTGACCGTTGTTGTACGATCTTTAATATCTATCCCGACAGCTTTTAAAGTATGATATAATAGCTCCGAGCAGAATATAGTCTCATCATCTTCTGTAATCCAGTCATAGTCATACTCCCTGCCTAAATACTCTAGCCCCTTCCCAATAAAGAGAGCTCTCTGCTCTTGCGATTCATTAAAAGAAAAGGAGGCAAAGTGAGTCAGGTAGGAGACATTTGTCATGTTTGAAAGCTCTTTCAGGGGCCTGACTCTAACCCCGTCAGAGTAACTATCCAGCACATAAATATCGGAGTCATTCATCAGTGAGTCCAATGTGTTGAGCAAACTTTCTGATTTAAAGGTAGCATACAGCTGCCTTTTTGTGCCCAGGTAAATTCCTGCATGCATCCACATACTCGGAATAAATCCCGATATAAAATAGTTTCTTGTTCGTGTAAGAACTATGCTCCCCGGAGTAAGCTTGAATAAATAAGGTTTAAGCTCCTCGAATGAAATATCTATTCCTGCAATTGAATCCTGACTATCAATTATTGGAATATCTTCCATTTTTATCTTTCCAGCCCATTTAATAATAGGCCTTTGCGCAAACATTCTAATGCTGTCAACCACTCTGACACGACTCGGAAACAGCAAAGAGAATACTATGCTGGCAACAAATGCTGCAAATGCAATCCATATAATTCTCTTGAATATTTTCATTTGTAAAAGAAGTTTTTTGCCAAAAAACATTGGTAACATCATCTTTTACAAATTTAAGTCCCTTTTTACGAAAATCATTAGATTGTCTAATAAAAAAAGCTGCGTTAAAATTCAACGCAGCTATTATTTGCTTAACTTAAAGCTCATTTACTTCTTCTTCACTTCAATCTTAACTGGAGTTGTATTCTGTAGGTTGTCGCTAACAGGGCATCTGTTTGCAATTGCCTCTGCCCATTTTTCAAGCGTATCTGCATCAGCGTCGCAGTCAGGCT
>CAYGID010000231.1:0-1466 GCA_964349835.1 uncultured Bacteroidales bacterium
AACTTGCATGAACATAATCAACATGCGAGCTCCATCCGACCTTTAAAAATCAATTGTGTTCGGATGAAAACGAAATGGAATATAGGATGGCTTGCGATACTCCTTCTCTTTGTCCCCGGAGTAGCAATGGCGCAATACCGCTCAGGGAGTGTTCAGTTAGACGCGTATCTTCGGAATTTGTCGGTGGCCGCATCGATCGACTTTGGTTCCTTCCGAACCAGGGTCAGTTCCATGTACAACATTTCTTCGGGTCGTTTGGAGCGCCTCTACGCAGAGGTGGGCCGAAACCCTGCCGATCTCTTTATGCTCCTTGAGGTAGGCCGCCTAACCCGCCGTTCGCCCGAGAATATCTTTCCAATCTACTTGCGCTATCGTAGGCAGGGTTGGGGTATGATTGCCAAACAGGCTGGTATAAAGCCCGGTTCACCAGCTTTCCACGCCATGAAAGCACAAGCTGAACGCCAGAGCTACTATCTTGCGCAAAGGGCTGCCGAACGGCGATACTACACCCAAAATCGCATTCTCGTTCCAAGGAATCGCTATCAGGATTGGAATGATCGAAACCTGGATAGAAACGACCGCTATCTCGATAGAAACGACCGCTACCTCGATAGGAATGATCGCTACCTAGATAGAAACGACGGCTATCTTGACAAAAACGATCGCAATCAGGAGAGAAACGACCGCAAGGCTAAGGCTGACAAAGCTAAGAAGCCCGGAAAGCAATAATTCGAGGATTTAGTTACATACAAATACGTCGCAAAACATCGACCGTTGCAGATATCGTTACATACAAATAAGTTGTGAAACTTGAGGCAATGTGAAAGCTTAAAATAACAATTAGAGCATTAGAGCATCAGAGCATTGTAATCACAGCGCGTCAACGTAACGGTCAACCTGAAGAAGTCGGTTCGATATCCAGTTGAGCATGAAGGTGTGTTCGGTTTCGAGGGTAATGCCTGTCAGGTTGGCCGGCCATTGTTTCTGTTCGCGGGCCCAGGCACCCGACTCTGTAAATAGCGCACGGTAAGCGGTGAGTCGTTCCGAAAATCGGGTTACGGTGAACTCTCCCGAGCGATGGAGTGCCCAGCGGTTCTTGAGGATTTGACGAAAGTTGCCCGGGTTAAGTGCCAAGGTTCTCATAAAGAACGCATTGGGTCGGCAGTAACGCGAGTCAACCCTCATTATTCCGGTAACCCCGATAAATTCGCCGTCGCGGATATCGATCTTGCTTCCGCTCCATTTTCGACCCCACGATCCGTCGAGATCCCACGGCGTGATGAAAAATTGTGAGTAGGTTCGGTTGTAAAAGGAGAAGAAACTGTTTTTTCCGGTATTGTCATCGGCCCCCATCACATTCATAAAGAGCAGATAGTCGGCAAGGTTGTTCAGATCGAAACGGTTTGGGAGCTCGGCAATAAACTGATCGTCAGACGATTCTACCGTAAAGCGAATCAAGTCGCGCA
>CAYGID010000232.1:0-1461 GCA_964349835.1 uncultured Bacteroidales bacterium
GATTCAAGATTGTGACTTGAATAAAGGTAGATAGAGTCTTTGTCATTCTCTGAAGAACTTGTCCTGATGTAATTTTTCCCAATTGAATGTACTGTTGATGCCCTTGCATAATCGGGTGCAGGAGAGTAATTTATTCTGAATGATGGCTTACCACTTAAAAGTCTGATATAGCGATATATTTCTGCCGGCAGATAGTAGTCGTTTGACTCATCTCCTGTCTTGTACCTTGGCATAAAGTCCATCACCTCAAATGAGCCATCCGGTAACTCAAAGGTTGTGCAGAGGATGTTTGTCCCTTGCAGATATTTTTGCGAGCATTTATATTCACCTTCAAATTCAAAAGAGAAGCACCCCCCCTTTTTTTCGTCCAGAATTTTGCCAAAAATTGAAGGCGAGTCAAAGTCAGGAAAGCATAACCAGTCCAGACTTCCCCCTTTAGAGATAAGTGCAGCCGTTCTGCAGTTTCCGATAACTCCGTAATCCAAATTATTCATACTATTATATATTTATGCTCTCCAGAAAATTTTTCTCTCGCTCATAGCTGCAACAGCAGCCATGGTTAGAAGCACTACGGCTGCCGATCTTAATACACCTATCCACGGATATCCTGCAGGATTGGCAGCCTGGTAGATTATTACCAATCCTGTAATTTTAAACAATGGCATAACAAAACTACCAAATGCTATGTAACTCATTAAAGGGTTACTGCCCGAACCCGAGAAAATTCTTGCCAGGTATGAGTTGTGGGCATTATGTGAAATTCTGTCAATTAAAATAAGAAGATATATGCTAACAGATGTAGTAATAAAACAATAGGCAATGGTGCAAGGCACTTTGGTTATGCCTCCCTCGATCATAACAATAACGGCACCCGCTAAACCAAGTAGCGAAGCAATTGCGCTCTCCTTTGTGTAAACCGGCATTCTCTGCTCTATAAGCTGATGTATCTTGGAAATGAACACAAGCGAAACAAAGATATTTACAAGATAGTACCCTGTGTAAAGCGCTACCATCAACCATACTATATAGATAGCCATTAATATAAGCGGCATTGTTGTACCTCCGCCTGACAACCGACTCTCACCAACAGGATCGTAGGGAGAGGTTGAATTGAGTTTTTTGTGCAACAGATCACCCAAGTATGTTGCGGGGATAAGTATGAGTAGAAAATATATATGCTCAATATTTACAATCCATCGTATATCCTTGATTGCATATAACTTCTGAGGAATATCAAAGAACATTGTAACAGCAGCAAATAGCAGAACCGCAGCAAATGCCGCTGCTCTCATTCTGTTGTTGTTTCTGGTAAAGTACCATATTAGAGCCCCAAAAAGGTAAATAAAGGCTAAGAGAAATATTATAATCCCTCTTCTGTTTAGGGAGATGACCTCGTCAAATTTGAAATGTCCGTAAGCTATAATTGCAACGGTGAGAATAAGCCCGGCAACTCTGTATATT
>CAYGID010000233.1:0-1458 GCA_964349835.1 uncultured Bacteroidales bacterium
GTTTCGACGCCTCGAAGTGGCCGCCCGGATTGGTCATGAGCAGGGTTTGGGCCTGCGGCGCGTTCCAGCGCCAATGTGATCCCAAATATCGGAAAAGTGTATAATTCTCTTGTTAATTATATTCGAAAAGTGTATTTTTGAGCCTGTATTATTATTGTAAAAGTGTGATTTATGTTGTTCAGGAAAATACAGAATTTTATTGAAACGTACTTGAAAGCAGGATCGAACAAGGTCTTGATCATTGATGGTGCACGGCAGGTTGGAAAAACGTTCATTATTAGACATGTCGGGAAAGCATTTTTCCCCAACTATATTGAGATTAATATGCTGGAAGATGCCATTGGAGAGCGTTTGTTTGAACATGTCAAGTCTGTCAATGATTTTTACTTGCGTCTTAGTACACTGGCGGGCAACAAGATGAAGGAAAAGAAGAACACGCTTATCTTTATCGATGAAATACAGGCCTATCCGCAACTACTTACATTGTTGAAGTTTCTGAAGGATGATGACAAGTACACCTATATTGCCAGCGGTTCACTACTCGGGGTCACGTTGGCAAAAACAACGTCTATTCCGATGGGTAGTATTGAAGTGAAACACATGTATCCAATGGATTTTGAAGAATTCCTTTTGGCTAATGGCTTTGGAGCTTCAACCATCAATGTCTTACGTGAAACATTCAACAAAGAGGTTAGTCTTGATGAACCCTTGCATAACAAAATGATGGATATGCTTAAAAAGTATCTGTTGGTTGGTGGTCTGCCAGATGCGGTCAATTCGTTCCTGAAAGATAACAACATAGTCAATGTTCGCAACATTCAGCAGGAAATCCATGGCTATTATGCGATGGACGCTTCAAAATATGACTCGGATAATAAATTGAAGATTCGACGTGTATTCGATATGGTGCCGTCTAATTTGGAAAACAAGAAGAAGCGCATTATTGTAAAAGAAATTGAAAACAAGAAGGGTAAACGGTATTCTGATTATCAGGATGAATTTGACTATCTGATAAGCTCCGGTATTACGTTGGATGTGAAAGCCATTTCTCAGCCCACGTTTCCGTTGATTGAATCGAGTGGTAAAAACCTGCTAAAACTCTATCTGAATGATGTGGGCATTCTTACCGGCATCCTTTACCGCAACAACATCACTGCCGTACTCGATGATGTCCGCAGCATCAATCTTGGTACGGTGTATGAATCTGTAGTTGCCCAGGAACTGAAGGCGCATGGTTATAATCTTTATTATTACGACAATAAAGCAAATGGTGAAGTTGACTTTCTGCTAGATGACTATGATACACTTTCTGTTATTCCGCTTGAAGTGAAGTCGGGTAAGAACTATTCGGAACATAGCGCACTTAACTACTTTCTTGAAACGAAAGCATACAATGTTCAAAAGGCTTATGTGTTGTCGAACGAAAGAGCCATTAGCCACAAGGGTAAGATTACATAC
>CAYGID010000234.1:0-1456 GCA_964349835.1 uncultured Bacteroidales bacterium
GGAGTGACCGGAATAAACAACTGTTCGATCGTTTAAAGGAGCAATCCGGCCCAACACCCACGCTTATCTGCCTCAACAGAGCAGACAAACAGGTACTGGAAACATATACCGGAATGTTGCCTCCTAAATCTTTGCTTATGAAATATATCTACAGGTATACCCAATACGGTATTAGTTCATCCTGAACATCATAAGCTATGGGACTCCGGCAAAATTATGAGGGGAATGAGAGAAGACGATTGCAATATGTCATTGTCCTTCTCTCTATATCGCTATTTACTATTGTTTTATTGCAGTATGGCTGGATACCGGCTTTCGCCCTATCAATTTCACCTCTCATAATTTATGGCATCATCCAATTTGTGAAAGAACCCATCTACGCACTTCTTGGTGTTTTCATAGCCAACTATTTTATCATGGGGATTACGCGTTATGTGACAGGTTTACAGGGTGGTATTGTGATGGATGGATTGTTGCTTGCAACACTTTTTTTTCTTTTGTTGTACAATCTTAAAAATCCTGTTTCTTGGGTTTCATTGCGCAATCCATTGACTTTATTAACCGGGATATGGCTCGTATACTGTTTGGTCTTGGTTTTCAATCCTGAAACAACCCTCAATCACTGGGCAGCCGGAGTACGTGCTTTAGCGGTTTATTTTTTTCTTTTTCCGGTGTTAACTGCCCTGCTCCTGAATCAATTTAAATATTTGAAATGGTTTCTTTTTGTCTGGTCTGTCCTTACCTTACTGGCAATAGGTAAATCGCTGATGCAGAAGTTTATCGGTTTTGACTCAGCTGAACTCTACTGGCTGCATGTTCTTGGTGGAAGCAGAACCCATATCATATATACAGGAGTACGTTATTTTTCCTTTTTTACAGATGCCGCCAGTTTCGGTTGTAATATGGGTATGTCGCTTGTCGTTTTTGGCATAACAGCACTTTATACCCATTCTAAGCCTCTACGAGTCTATTATATTGCAGTTGCGTTGCTTGCAGGTTATGCGATGATGATATCGGGGACGCGTGCAGCTATTGCTGTGCCTTTTGCCGGTTTTGCCTTTTTCGTACTCCTGTCCAAACAGTGGAAAATAATGATTCCGGGAGTCTTATTAATCCTTGCACTCTTTGTTTTTTTTAAATTCACCTACATTGGTCACGGGAACGCAGAAATCAGGCGGATGCGCTCTGCGTTCAATGTTACTGAGGATGCATCCTTTCTGGTGCGTAAGCAGAATCAGGAAAAGATGCGTGTATTTATGAATGATCACCCTTTCGGGGTGGGTATCGGTGAAGCGAAGAGAACAGAACCCGGTGATTATTTGTATCAACTGCCTACTGATACTTCTTTAGTATTTGTTTGGGTCGAAACCGGGGTTGTGGGTCTCTCAATTTTTTTGTCAATATTTCTGGTTACTTTTCTCAAAGGCACCTACGACATATGGTTCCGAATCGAGAA
>CAYGID010000235.1:0-1430 GCA_964349835.1 uncultured Bacteroidales bacterium
ATTTGTACAGATGTTCGTACTTGTCTGTGCGAGCGTTGTAACCGAAGTCATCTTTGCCCTCTTTGATTTTTTGGATAACAATGCTACCCTCAATTCCTGAGTTCTCAACAATCAGGCGAAGCGGCTCCTCAATTGCGCGGGCTACTATTGCAATACCGGTTGTCTGGTCATCGTTTTCTCCTTTAAGATCTTTAAGGTCTTCAATGGCACGAATGTAAGCTACTCCACCACCGGGTACAATACCCTCTTCAACAGCTGCGCGGGTTGCACTAAGTGCATCGTCAACTCTGTCTTTCTTCTCCTTCATCTCAACTTCTGTTGCTGCTCCAATGTATAGAACTGCTACTCCGCCTGCTAATTTTGCAAGACGCTCCTGAAGTTTCTCCCTGTCGTAATCGCTGGTGGTTGTTTCCATCTGCTTGCGAATCTGAGCAACTCTATTGTCAATTGCCACTTTTTCGCCGGCACCGTTAACAATGGTTGTGTTTTCTTTGTCTATTGCTATCTTGTCTGCCCTTCCAAGCATCTCCAAAGTTGCTCCGTCAAGGCGGAGGCCTTTCTCTTCTGAAATTACGGTACCGCCTGTAAGAATTGCTATATCTTCAAGCATCTCTTTTCTGCGATCTCCAAAACCCGGAGCTTTTACTGCAGCGATTTTGAGTGTTCCGCGAAGACGGTTAACAACTAACGTGGCCAGTGCCTCTCCGTCAACATCTTCTGCAATTATAACAAGTGACATTCCGCTTTGTGCAACCGGCTCAAGTACAGGCATAAGATCTTTCATTGTAGAGATCTTCTTGTCTGTGATTAAGATATATGGCTTCTCAAGAATGGCCTCCATCTTTTCCGGGTTTGTCATGAAGTATGGAGAGATGTATCCGCGGTCGAACTGCATACCCTCTACAATCTTAACCTCTGTATCGGTTCCTTTGGCCTCTTCAACTGTAATGACTCCCTCTTTCTTAACCTTTGCCATTGCTTCGGCAATTAGTTTACCAATTTCAAAGTCGTTGTTGGCAGAAATAGTTGCAACCTGCTCAATTTTTGTGATATCGTCACCAATAGAGTGGCTCTGCTTTTTAAGTGATTTAACAACGGCCTCAACAGCTTTGTCAATACCTCTTTTAAGATCCATCGGGTTTGCACCTGCTGTTACATTTTTAAGACCCACATTGATGATCGATTGAGCAAGAACTGTGGCTGTTGTTGTTCCGTCACCTGCCTGATCGGCTGTTCTTGAAGCAACCTCTTTAACCATCTGTGCGCCCATGTTTGCAAAACGATCTTCCAACTCTATCTCTTTTGCAACAGTAACACCATCTTTTGTAATCTGAGGTGAACCGTACTTTTTGTCGATGACAACGTTTCTTCCTTTTGGACCAAGTGTCACTTTTACCGCATTTGCAAGGGCATCAACACCCTCTTTCATA
>CAYGID010000236.1:0-1424 GCA_964349835.1 uncultured Bacteroidales bacterium
ATCTGAGAGTAAATATCAGAGAACAACTTATTGACTTTATAAACAGAGAGTACCCCGGTTCATTCTCAAAAATAGAGACTAAACTTTCAGGTTCACAATTATATCAAGCTAAAGTTACGGGCGAATAAATCTTGACCTCATTTTCTCTTCTGAAAACAGCTCTACTGTGTTAATTAGTGCAAGATGCGAGTATGCCTGCGGGAAGTTGCCGAGTTGTCTTTTGGTTTCAAAATCCAGATCTTCGCTAAAGAGACCAAGATGGTTTGAATACTTAAGAATCTCATTAAAAATTGCTGATGCCTGCTCTTTCTCACCTATTACAAACAGAGCCCTTATTAGCCAGAATGTACAAATTGTAAAGGCTGATGTGGGTTTCCCGAAATCATCTTCGGCTTTATACCTGTACATTAATCCATTATGCAACAAATTATCCCTTATTGTCTTAACTGTACTTACATACTTAGGGTCTGAACCTTCAATAAACCCATACTCCTCCATCAGCAGCAACGAAGAGTCAAGTTCCAGATTTGAATAGGTTTGAGAAAAGCTGCCTATCTGCTCTTTCCATCCATTTTCATGAACATCCTTGAGTATCTCTGAGGCCTCTTTTGCCCAGCTATCGGCGTGGTTGTGCTTTCCAATCAGCTCTGCAATTTTGACTGCGCGATCAAGAGCTACCCAGCACATTACTTTTGAGAATACATAATGGCTCATGCTGTAGCGTATCTCCCAAATACCCTGGTCAGGTGACCTCCACTCTGCAGATACAGATCTTACTATGTTCTTTACTACCTCCCACATATCCTCTATTTCGTCAAGAGTACCGGGAAAATAGAGGTAATACTTGTAGATAACATCCATCAGATACCCAAAAGAGTCATTCTGCTTTTGTTCGTATGCGGCATTTCCTATTCTGACAGGCTTTGATTGCTCGTAGCCTTCTAAATGATCAAGTGTAAATTCGGTGAGTTTTCTCTCTCCCCTTATACCATACATTATCTGGAATTTATCTCCTTTCGAGTGAATTATACCCTTCACAAAGCTTATAAACCTCTTTGCAGCACCCCTGTGACCCATGCTTAGCAATGTCTCTATTGACATTGACCCATCCCTTAACCAGCAAAAGCGGTAGTCCCAGTTTCTTACTTCGCCAATAGTCTCAGGAATGCTGGTTGTGAGGGCAGCAAGCACAGCTCCTGTAGGCTGAAAAGACATAAGTTTAAGGATAAGCATACTCCTCTCCACCTCACTCTCAAATGTCTTATATTTTTTGGAGCGGTTAACCCAGTTAAGCCAATAGACTTTTGTCCTTGAATATTCAAGATATACCCTTCTTATATCAATATCAACAAGTTTCTGATTATATGAAATGAGAACAAACTCCTCGCCTGTAAGTGTAAAGTTTTTTTTCTCCAGAATCGATT
>CAYGID010000237.1:0-1415 GCA_964349835.1 uncultured Bacteroidales bacterium
TATCCGCGGCAATCTTTAGCTGTCTGGGAGAGCCGATCATAGTGGCATTGATGACAAAGTTCTCAAAAAGCTTGAGTCGAACATCATCGTTCACGTCTGTCCACAGGCTGCTGACCAACTTGTACCAGTTGTTGTCCTTGTTCTCAATTGCCTGTCGTACGCTCTGGACTTGGCGCGTCACCTGCCCGTGCTTGTCGTGTTTCTCCAGCCAATTGAGTAATTTGGGAATATTCTCATCCGGATTTCGGTCGACGTACTTGAGCACCTGCTTTACTCCAAGGGCTTTTGTAGATTCCATGATTGTTCTGTCAGACATTTTCTTCATCCTCCATATCATTATTTTTCGTGTTTCCTTCACCATGTTTATCTTCGTACTGAGTAGCAGCGTTTGCCAGCGCGAGTATGGTTGCTGTCAGCTTCTGACGCGTATCCGAGTCGATTCCCTTAATTGATGCAATAATCTCTTTGGGATTGCGCAGAATGCCGACCCACAAGTCGTTGCCGAAGGTCCTGGCCTCTGTTGCCTCCAAAACCTCAAACAGTGTATTCACAAACTGGCGGCGGTGATCGTTATCCATCTCAGACAGCCATTTCTTAAACACCTTCTCGATATAAATGCTGCTGCTGTGCAATTTCTTTTCTCGGACAAACTTACCTTGTTCTACCTGCCAGGAATAAGGATTGTGCTGCAGCACACTGATGGAATTGCTGCGGACCACGTTGTAGACTTTGGAATGCATGAGCAGCATGCCGATCACAGATGATTGCGTTACAAACGAATGCAAAATCAGCTCCAAACGCTTGTACTCGTCGCTGAGAAAAATCGTCTCGTGAAGACCGGGAGCGTCGTTGCTGTACACAGCCTTCAATCTGTGCTGCATTTTCTTTGGCAGAGTGGCGGCTGCATATAGAGCAAGGTTGCCCCCTTTGGAATGTCCACCCGCATAAACCAGATGATTTGGATAGGTTTCCAGCATGTTGCGAAGGTAGCGCTGTGCTTGAAGCTGCGATGGAATCGGTGTGGGCAGGCAAAGATTAAAGTCTTCTTTCCATCCCACAATCGTGCCATCTGTTCCCCGAAAGGAGACAAATATGCTTTCGTCATTCAGAAGGAAGGTTACTGCGGCAAATTGCATGTTCTCTTCCATGTTAATCTCATGCACATAATGACATACACGCACATCACCAAATCTTCTGCTCTGAGATGTTAATAGAAGTAACTGTATGTCATCGTTGGCAGTGATGCCCTGAGCGAAATCGCGGCCTTCCATACGTTGCCATAACTCACGTAAGGTAGGCTGCTCGTCGGGCGCCAACCCCTCCTCCCAACGAAGGCTTGCAAGCTGCGACAGTACGAGGTTATCTACCTCATTTAGTGGATGCTGCCAGAGCGTCAAATCCGATCTCCATCTGAG
>CAYGID010000238.1:0-1413 GCA_964349835.1 uncultured Bacteroidales bacterium
CATTGAACAGGCTGGCGGTATATACTTTATAGCCTCATCATTTGAGCAGTTTGTAAATTGGTATGATGTAAAATTTGTGGGCTATGAGTAAGGCAATATCCGCAAACATTTGGGACAATGAGAATTTGCAGCCCATTACGGCAGACGTAATACAAAAACACGTTGAACAATTGAAAGGCAAAAGCGAAGCAGCAACCCCACACGCTGAAATTTTGCAACAATTAATTGAACAATTTGAGGCGTTGGACTTTGAGGCGTTGGCGAACCCTCATAATGTTGAAAATTTCAAACTTAACACAAAACATTTTTTAGTTTTATCAATTGAAAATGCTTTGAATTTGGCAGAAATAAACCGTTGGGGCTTATGTAAGAACAATGATTTCATTTATCTGTACAATGGTACATATTGGTCTGAAATTGACAAAGATACATTTCAAAAGTTTTTGGGCGAAGCAGCCGAAAAAATGGGCGTTGCGAAATTTTCAGCAAGGTATTACCAATTCAGGGAGCAGCTATTTAAACAATTCCTTGCAACGGCATATTTACCCACACCCGAAAGCAATAAAGATACGGTACTGATTAACCTACAAAACGGAACATTTGAAATAAGCCCACAGGGTACGAAATTAAGACCGTTTGACCGTTCGGACTTCATTACCTACCAACTACCATTTGAATACAACCCACAGGCAAAAGCGCCGATATTTGAGGCGTATTTGAACAGGGTATTGCCCGACCCTGAACGCCAAAGGGTACTGGCTGAATATTTGGGCTTTGTATTCATTAAGCACGGAAGCAATACACTAAAAGAGGAGAAAGCCTTAATACTGTACGGTACTGGAGCAAATGGGAAAAGCGTATTTTTTGAAATAGTTACGGCAATGTTCGGGAGACAAAATGTAAGTAACTATTCATTGCAAAGTTTGACAGAGGAAAAAGGATTTTACCGGGCAAAGATTAGTAACAAGTTAGTAAACTATGCAAGTGAAATAAACGGCAAATTGGAAACAAGCCTGTTTAAAGCTATGGTTTCAGGCGAACCCGTTGAAGCCTGTTTGAAATACGGGCAACCCTTCACGATGGAAGATTACGCAAAGTTTATATTTAATTGTAATGAGTTGCCCAAAGATGTTGAACATACAATCGCTTATTTTAGACGTTTTTTAATCATTCCCTTTGACGTTGCTATTCCCGAACACGAACAGGACAAAAACTTACACGCCAAAATAATTGATAATGAACTTTCAGGCGTATTCAATTGGGTATTGCAAGGGCTTAATAGATTACTAAAGCAAAAGAAGTTTTCAGATTGTGAAGCAGCCCGAAAAGCCGTTGAGCAATACAAAATTGAAAGCAATAGCGTACAGATGTTTTTGAATGAAAATGAATACAAAGGCAGTTTAACCAATTACA
>CAYGID010000239.1:0-1405 GCA_964349835.1 uncultured Bacteroidales bacterium
TATCTCTTCGAGATAAGGCCCCATGAAGTTTTTAAGAGGTCCTGTAAACGCCTTCGATCACACATCACGTAACACACATCATGTAACACGAACAAAAGTTGGGGGATTTGATAATCAGGCTTAAAATTTATTAGCGACTTTTAAGTCTTTGCCTTAGTGTCTATATATCAATAATATACAAAAATAGCAATTCAAAAAACGAGAAATCTGATTTTGTATAATCCATTTAAACAGATAGTTATGCTAACACTTAAAATTTTGGAAATGGGCACTCTCCCAAAAGTCTCACAAATCTCTCAACTCCGGCAACCGATTGTTTTGGGGTACCCTCAAATTTTCCTGGTACTTTTCAGCGACTGCGGAACTCCTCCCTTCGGTCGTCAAACAGTCCTCGTCGTTTCCGAAAAGTAGCCGCAGAAAATTATCGGAAAACAAATGTTGCCTTCGAGTTGACGATTTGTGAAGAACTGCAAAATAGAGGAGTAGTTTTTCTGAATGCTTTTAGCTGTTATCTCAAAATAATCCAACATACCTGTTGGCAACAACAATGAACAGCCACTCTTTTCCATCAATCTTTATCCCTTTTACCTATGCAAAGTTAAAATATTAAAACTCTTCCCCCCAACTTTTACTTATGATCCCACACATCACGTAACACACATCATGTATCACACATCATGTATCACACATCATGTATCACACATCATGTATCATGCATTATGAATAAAATTTGGGGATTGAAATTTTAAGTCCGCATCTAAGTGTCTGTATGTCAGAAATATGTAAAAATGATAATCCAAAAAAGGTGGGAGTCAATTTTGAAAAACGCACATATTCAGATACTTACGCGAACACTTAAAAATCACTTAAATGCCTGCTCACTGAGGCCGGTTCCGTTCAACTTTAGTTGGTGGAAATAATCTGGAACCTCTCTTCCCATTAGTGAATCTACATACAACTTTGCAAGGTATTGTGACAGCATAAAGCCGTGGCCTCTCATTCCTGCAAAGAGTCCCAGTTCGGGGTCAACAATATATCGTGGTTCTACGTAGTAACCCGACCACACTGCCTGGAAGCCGACTCCAGATAGGCGCGGTATCCAGTTGCTGAACATCTCGGTTACTACCTGCAGAAACTCTTGTGAACTTACTTTTAGATTCTTGTCGGTCTCTTTGGCGTCGTTTACCGGTGATGCGCATCCGATAATCTGCCCGGTTTCGGCCAACTGCTGTCCGTAAACTGCCGAGAACCCTTTGTACTTGCGTCTGTCAATTAACATGTCAAGATTGGCGCCCTCTTTGCCCAGCATAGGGAGTCGTTTAGTGATGAATGCCTGGTGCTTAACGGGAAAGAGACCTGTCTCTATTCCAAGTTTTTTTGCAAAATGGTCTGCCTCTGCTCCAAG
>CAYGID010000240.1:0-1400 GCA_964349835.1 uncultured Bacteroidales bacterium
GCCAGGTTGGCTTCATTGTGTTGGTAGAATGTGCCTTGGTCGAGGGTTACTACGTACCACTGTGCTTTTTGGACAATGTCGGTAAAGCTTCCAAAGAGGGTGAGCGACTTTCGTTGGGTGTAGAGGCACATCACGCGGGGGCGGAAGAAGGCTACTACGTCGTCGGGGGCTGTATTTTCGCGGATGTAGGAGAACATCTCCTGGCTCTCGGTACGGCAGGGACCGTTGAGGAGTTGCGGCGGGTTCGAGAGATTGCGGGTCACGGTTAAGCCGGTATTGAGCAGCAGCATGATGACAACGGCCGGAAGTATAGTTTCAGGGAGTGGGAGGGGTATCGCCTCCAGCCCTCTGACAAAGAAAAAGGCCACAAATGGGAAGATGCTGAACAGATACCTCCATTCGTAATGGGGCCAGACCAGGAACAGTCCCAGTGTCAGAGCCAGCATCGCGGCGGGAGCGGTATCGCGCAGGAGGTTCTTTACCCACCCCACAAGGGCTACCAGCAGAAAGAGTGCAATGATCCAGCGCCCGAATCCCGGCAGGGGGAGGTAGGATCCAAAGCCGTCGAACAGGGCCAGCGCATTTCTTTTGAGGGTTGCCGCACTGATCAAAGTGCCGTGGTCAATATGCGAAAGGAACCCCGACGGGAGCACTGCACTCCACACCCCCAGGGAGAGTGCGGCTCCGACGTAGGGGATTCCCATATATAGCCAATGTGCGTAAGTGAGTTTTTTGCCCTCTTTACAGCATCGCCACACCTTAGCGGCTTGTGCCGCCGCAAGTGCCCCAAAGAGCAGAAACCCTTCGGTACGGATCTGGGCGGTAAAGAGCAGCAGGATTCCGGTGCAGAAAGCGGTAAGCAGCGCCATCTTGTAGTTCGGCCACGATGGGGCGCTACTGTCGGATTCGCTGCCTGATTCGCTGGCCGCACAGCAAGTGCTGCCCGCGCGGTTCCAGAGGCGCATCAGGTGGGCGATAGCCAGCATCGAGGCCATAAGGAAGAGCAGATAGGGCATCTCGGCCAGAATGTGATTCAGATAGCTCAGGTAGTTTTGCTGCAGTGCCACAAAGGCCGTCAGCATCAGGGGAACCCACCCCCGAAAGGCATCTCTTGCCCATAAGGCAAAAAGTAACACAAACCCCAGAAAGCAAAAGATCTCTACTTGCTTGAACGTGTTCAAGTCGGAGAGGGTGGGTGCGAAAAAGGGCTCTGTGGTGTCGGCTCTCTTTACCCAGGGCCACAGGATAAGCGGAAATCCCCAGGGATAGGCTGCCGGAGAGAAGGTGTGATCGGAGGAGTTTTCTATCATAAATCGGGTATCGTCGGTTACCCGTTGTGTCTGTTGCGAGGCCAACCCCTGCGCCTGACGTATGTATAGCGAGAAATCACCACCCCACGT
>CAYGID010000241.1:0-1396 GCA_964349835.1 uncultured Bacteroidales bacterium
CAGCCTATGGGTACCACATACACGCCATCTTTGCGGCGATAGGCATATTTTCCTGTTCCGGTGAGCACCATGAGGAAGGAGGGGGCTTTCATCCTGCCGGTATCAATTTTATTTGCCAGCGTTTGCAGGGTTATTGCACCTTCTTCTATCAGCGTATCACCCCCCAGCTTAATTTCGATTAGTCCATACTGCCCGTTTCGTAGATGAAGTACTGCATCACATTCCAGTCCGTGCCTGTCGCGGAAGTGGTAAATCTGGCCATCCAGTGCATCAGCAAACACGCGAAGGTCGCGAACACAAAGCGTTTCAAATAGAAGGCCCATCGTATTTAGGTCTCCTAACAAATCGTTGGGGCCAAGTCCTAAAGCGGCAACTGCAATCGATGGATCCACAAAATATCGGGTGTCGGATGAGCGGATGGCCGTCTTTGATCGCAGATTGGGATTCCAGGCTACTGAGTCTTCTATAACAAAAATCTTTTTCAGCGCATCTATGTATGAGGTAATCGTCTTTGCATCTGCCGATTCTTCGTCATTGGTACGCATATCGTCCGAAATAGTACTAACAGGAGCAGACGCACCTTGATGACGAGCATAAGCGCGCATCAGTAGTTTTACCCTTTCCGGGCTTCTCTTCACGCCGTCGACTCTCGAAATATCAGACCTTATTACAGCATCAAAATAATCCTTTGCTTGGTCTAATGCGACATCGCCATGCAACAAAGTGGCACGTGGCCAACCTCCACGGCAAATCAAGAATGCCAAATCTTCTATCGTGAGTTTGTTGAACCCCAAGACCTGTTCCGGTGCTTCGAATAGATGCTTAATGCTTACTTCTCCTGTTGATTCGCCGGATTCACAGAGGCTCATAGGTCGCATGGTGAGCCAGGCAAAGCGTCCTGTACCCGAATGATGTATTTGGTCGGTATCAGCAGGAATGGCAGAGCCGGTAAGAATAAACTGCCCGAGTTCTTCGCGATGGTCAACCTCAAAGCGGACGGTGTCCCACAACTTTGGCGCAATCTGCCATTCGTCTAATAGTATCGGCGTTTTGCCAACAAGCAATGCGCTTGGATTTATGTCGGCCATTCTCACGTTTTGTTCCTTCTGAGAAGGCTCATCCATATAGATAACAGTTGCTGCTTGTTGTTCGGCCGTAGTGGTCTTCCCACACCACTTTGGACCTTCAATCAAAACAGCACCTTTCCCGGCCAGTTTTCTTGCCAGCATCCTGTCGGCTATTCTTTCCTTATACGCTTTCATGCTAAGTTGTTGATTGTGGGCATAAAGATACAGCATATAATTAAAATTCCGTTCTTTGGCTAATAATAATTCCCTAATATGGTCAATTATTTTTCCCTAATTTGGCTAAAATTAATTCCCTGTTTTGGTTTTTC
>CAYGID010000242.1:0-1391 GCA_964349835.1 uncultured Bacteroidales bacterium
GCCTGACGGGTATAGGGCCCCACATAGGCGGCTTTCTCCAAATAGTAGGCTGCATTCATCTCACGAGAGCGCTTGTACTCACGATGGTCTTTGGGCATATGCGCCTCTGTGGTGGTATATCCATGCGCTCGATAACTGCGTTTGTGTAAAGCCACACGGGTGTTGGCTACGTAAATCTCTACCGTATCACAGTCCCAGCAGGCCACTGCCGGTTGATTGATATACTCATAAGGAATGCTATACTGATGCTGCTCTTTTCCTATAGATACATGATAGGAGGCTTGAACCGTGAAGTTCTTCCGGTATCTGAACCGATAGGGATACTCTGGCAAAGGACGCAACAAGGGCTGTTCTTCTGCAAGAAAGTAATCCATCCTACTGGAAGACTGCCCGCCACTCTTTCGGGTGTTGTACTCATTCACCAGCAGGAGTAACCTCTCGTTTAGCGATTGCAGAGAAAAGAACACTTCATTGCGGATCTTGGCGTAGATCCGCATATAGAACTTGTTGATCAGGCTTTCTATGGCACCCTTATCTTTGGGATGGCGCACCCGGGTGGCGTCCAGATCTGTATTGTAGTGCAATGAAAACTCCAGAGATGCGTCCGTAAACAGCGGCTCATACCGATCGGCTCGCTTGACCCATTGCGCCATATTATCGCTGATGATGGCCTTTGGAACCCCACCAAAGTAGGTTAGCGCCTCGGAAGCACCATAAAACGTGTGTTCCATGCGGGCATCCGGCAGTGCAATCAAAAAACCTACGCCCTTATACGGAAGTACACAACACAGCACCTTTACCGAACTGCGCATTCCGGATGAAAGATCCATAATATACAGATCATCGCCTGCATAATCCAGCTGAAGATACTCTCCGGGTGGATGGAGGTTCGTGTAGCTATAACTAATGCTCTTTTTATAGTCTAAAAAATACTTCTTGAACTGTGTGTATTGATAGCCCTGTGGATGGACTGCAATGTATTCCTCCCACAACAGAAGAATTGTCACATGTGGTTTAACCGATTCCTTCAGCAAAGCCGGGAGCAACTCTTTAAGCTTCTCTTTCCGGGGATCAATCTGTGCAGCCGGCGGTGCGGGTTGCAACATCTTTTGAAGGGAGGCATCAGATCGCTGAAGTAACTCCCCATAACTTAATCCTGTGGCCAGAGCTCGCCTCTTGTACTCGTTGAGTACGCCTCGCCCCATCCTGAGCGATTTACAAATCTCCCTTTGCGATGTGTTCGCTGACAACAGCTGTAAAACTCGCTTTAATCTCAACATAGTAATCTTGATATGGGCCATAACTCTACTTGTAATGATTGTACAAGTAAAAGTAGACCAGGTTATACCAAAATTACACCCTCTTACATGGTACCGATTGCTCCGCTACGG
>CAYGID010000243.1:0-1391 GCA_964349835.1 uncultured Bacteroidales bacterium
CAATTCTCTCATCTTGTATAGATACAGACAAAACAATAGGCTCCGGCTTATTGCCTGGAGACCACATTATTAAAGTCTCTGTAACCGAGTTTAATTTGCCTGTAGAGATGAGGCTTTCAGACAGTTTACAAACACTGTATCCAAGTTCTCTGATAGTGGGTAATTATAAAGACAGCGATTTTGGTTTAGTTGAGGCATCTTCAGCTTTTCAATTCGTTCCTTTAAGGGACTCCCTCACATTCGGACAAAATCCGGTTCCCAAATCTCTTAAAATGTATATGGCCGTAAGCGATAAAGCATATTTTTATGCGAATGACGCAAATGTACCACAGAATTTTTATGTATATAAGTTGAACATAGATCTTGACTCTAATATTGCTTACAACAACTCAATAAAGGCTGGCGATTATGACCCGATTCCTCTCAATATTGGAGGGAATGTCTATTTCGGAGGCGACAGCCTAAACATGAGCCTCTCTCTTGAGTATGCACGTGAGCTGCTTTCAGCAACAATGCAGGAGAGCGACTCATTAGAGCTGTTCCTGAAAAAGTATAAAGGTCTCTATCTTATGACAGACCCTCTTCCGGGAGCACTGGAAGGTGGCCGCTTTAATATGATTACACCCGCAAGCATATATTTTCTCCTGCAATACCGTCATGTTGATACTCAAAAAGGCATTGACAAAGACAGCACTATTATGTATTATGTAAGGGAATCGCAACCTTCAGTTAACTCGTTCAAACATTCATCGGCCTCTCTTGAGACATCAAATGCTGTTGAGACCATCTATATGGAGGGGTTTGCGGGAATTAAACCTTATATTGATTTTTCGAAGGTAAAAACCCAGATTATGAATTGGGCACAGCAAAATAATATTGATTACTCCAAAGTTGTTATTGCCAAAGCAGAGATAAGGCTTCCGTATGAAAACCCTGCTGACTTTACCAGACTTAACTACTATCCTTCACAACTATTTCTTGCAACCAGAGAGACGTCAGATAAAGATCACCTGGTTCTTTATGAGCCTGTGAAAGATTTGAGCGTATATGAGACCAATGGCTCAATAAACCGTTCGCTTCTCTACTACTCACTTGATATAAGCTCATATATACAGAGGGTTATTCAGGGTAAAATTACAGGCAGTGCTCTTCAAACATGGGTAACTCCTGTTATGAAGACTAGCGATTTCTATTCGGGTGTTACAACCTTTTACGTTCAGAATCTACTGTATGGCAAAGCAATTCTTAACGGACCTGCCGCAGCCAGAAAACCAAAGCTTATTCTCACCTACGCAGTAATGCCTTAATCAAGGCATATCTCACACCAGATTAAACTAACAGCAAAAATAATAGAGCAGCTCAATGAGTTGCTATATTGTTTTGTGCTATTG
>CAYGID010000244.1:0-1388 GCA_964349835.1 uncultured Bacteroidales bacterium
CTGCTTGCCGACTCAACATCAAGATGGGCACAGGCACTAAGGGAGATGAGTAACAGGATGGAAGAACTTCCTGGAGCTGATGCATTCCCTATGGACCTTCCCGCAATTATCTCGAGTTTTTATGCAAGAGCAGGTTTGGTAAATCTGAACAACGGACAGACAGGTTCTGTTACATTTATTGGTACTGTGTCACCTGCCGGAGGTAATCTAAAGGAGCCGGTTACTGAATCTACCAAAAAGGCAGCAAGATGTTTCTTTGCTTTGTCGCAGAACAGGGCGGACAGGAAAAGATATCCTGCTGTTGACCCTATTGATTCATACTCCAAATATCTGGAATACCCTGAAATTATCGAAGATTTTAAAAATAGGATTGGAGAGGAATGGGTTGACAAAGTGCTCAAAGGAAAGAACATTGTACTCAGAGGTAAAGAGGCATACGAACAGATTAACATTCTCGGAGATGATGGAGTACCACTCGAGTATCACAAAAGGTACTGGAAATCTGAATTAATTGACTTTGTTATACTTCAACAGGATGCATTTGATAAAGTTGATGCCAACTGTCCAATGGAGAGACAAAGTTATATGTACTATCTTGTACTTGATATATGCGAAAAAGAGTATGAGTTCGATAACTTTGAGGAGTGCAGTAGCTTCTATAAAAAGATTATTAACACTTTGCGTCAGATGAACTATTCAAAATTCAAGAGCGAAGATTTCAACAAATATCTGGAACAACTAAATAACGAGTTAAACGATGGCAAGTAAAGCATTTCAGAAGATATACACTCAACTGGAGTCAATAACAAAGGCAACAGTTGCCCTGAGAGCTCAGGGTATAACAAACGAAGAACTTGCAACAGTCAATGGAAGGCTGGCCCAGGTTGTGAAGATAAAGAGAGATCTTGTTACTCTTCAGGTATTTGCTGGTACTGACAGTATTCCTACAAACGCAGAGGTAGTGTTTTTCGGAGAGCCCCCTACCCTCAATGTAAGTGAAGATTTGGCAGGACGTTTTTTCAACGCTTACGGCGATCCAATTGATAACGGCCCTTCTGTTGACGGAGAGAAAAGAATTATCGGAGGCCCCTCTGTTAATCCATACAGAAGAAAGCAACCCTCTGAACTTATTCCAACAGGTATCGCAGGCATTGACCTGAACAACACACTTGTTTCGGGACAGAAAATTCCTTTCTTTGCCGACCCTGATCAACCATACAATCAAGTTATGGCGCAGGTGGCGCTCAGAGCCGATGTTGACAAGATTATTCTTGGAGGAATGGGTCTTACTAACGATGACTACCTTTACTACAAGCAGATATTTGAGAACGCAGGTGCACTTAACAAAATTATAAGTTTTGTAAACACTACCGAGCAACCTCCTGTTG
>CAYGID010000245.1:0-1374 GCA_964349835.1 uncultured Bacteroidales bacterium
TAAAAATCTTGGAACAGGCCTATAAGGAGCAGTTTAAAAACTACCCCATGCAGATGGATTCACTGTTGACCCAATCCTCTATAAAACTTAAGAACCTCATCACTGATACAGCAGTGTTGAATTCCTTCCAACAGGGACTTCTGATTGCCACCCTCAGGGCAAAAGAGATGCTGAGCGATACTGCACTTTGGAATCAACAAAAGAGGCTATTGAACAGTCTCCTCACCGATACCGCTCTCTGGAATCAACAAAAGAAGCTTTTGAACAATCTCCTCATCAACTCTTCCTCCGTAATCAACGCGCAAACATTACTGCCTTATGGCTCAAACATCCGCGTTGGCAGAAACTCCTCTTCGACCCTTCCTTTACAGGGAGAGTCAACCACAAAAGAGCTTGAGGTGAAGATCGAAAAAACCGTTTCGGTCTTGACGCTGACACTGAAAGGCGAAGTAGAGTCGGGTCGTATCAAACTCGAAATCATCGATCCCGATGGGAAAAATCAAGGCGGATATACGATCGAAGGGAATGGAAGAGGCCGGAAAGAACCGGTTTCCGGTGTCTCGGAAAAACAGTACCCCTCTCCGGCTATTGGTGTATGGAAAGTAAAAGTGGTTTCGAATAAGGCAGTGGGCACCGTTACACTGATATCCAATCAAAAACCGTAATTTTGGACGGTTTCCCGTATTGAATAATGAGAATTTTCAGCTTTACACTACTACTCCTTTGTGCTGCTTTGCAGGCACAATCCGATTCGGCCGCTTGCATCTCAGGTAAACTCATTGCCGATGCTTCGTGGGAACGTCGGGTCTACCTCAGCGAGATTCCTGCTTTTGCAGAGATGTACACCATGTCGAGAAAGATGATTGTGGCTGAATCGGCTCTCGATAGTGCCGGAAACTTCTACTTTGATCTCTCCTCTCTTTCGGGCGATGAGGCGCTGCTCCGACTTCATTTAGTAAAACAGGGAAATCCGGCTACCACCCTGATGATTGGAGGAGATGAAGAGAATCACTTCTTTTTCCTTGCCCATAATCAATCGCGGATCACGCTTCGGAATATGGGGAAAAGGGGATTGTTCCGGGAAGTGATTCTCTCCGGTTCGCCCAAAACCACTCTTTTCAATACCATTAAGGAGCTGTGGGAATATCCCAATATGCTCAATTACGATAGCCTGCTGCTCGAGAAGCGTTTTGTGGTGAAGGCGGTCGAAGAAAAACTTCGCTTCATAGCCGATACATGCAGCCATCCGCTTTTGTCGCTCTACGCCATTTATGCCGGCGGATTTCCCGATAATTTTCCTGACCATGAGGCGTTCTATACCGCTTACCTTGAGAAGTGGGATCAGAATCGTACTCTCTATTTTAACGAGTTTCG
>CAYGID010000246.1:0-1365 GCA_964349835.1 uncultured Bacteroidales bacterium
TAGACTCCGGCTCACGGCCGCCCGAAAGCAACAAAACCCGCGCCTTTCGTTGCCACAAAACCACCTGATTATGCGGCATATAATCCATCAAAATCAGATTTTCTCTAAGCCCGTTTTTATATATATCCTCAAGAATTGACTTGTCAATATTACCAATCAGTCTGATTTTAAGCTCTTTTGCAAAACCTTTGCTCTTTTTTGCCCTCTCTCCCAAAACCCTCCACAAAACAGACGGATTTTGAGTTTGAACAAAGAGACCTGTATAGGTAAGTGTAAAATTAATTTCAGCTTCGGGCTCTTTCCCTTTAAAATCGTCCTTATCAAATCCGTTTGTAACCACAAATACCTTCTCCTGGCCAAGCTCTCTAAGCTCAGAGGCAATAGTATTTGTAACGGTAACAACAGCATTGGCACCTGTCACAACACGCCTCTCCAGATTCTCGTGAATATCCTTAACGAAAGGGGTGTGCCTCAAATATTTAAAGTTGTATATTTTAGTCCAGGGATCCCTGAAATCGGCCAGCCACGGAATGCCGGTAGCAAGAGAGACCTTTTGGGCAATCAGGTGCATAGAGTGAGGAGGTCCGGTACTTACAATGGCATCAACAGGATTCTCCTTAAGATACTTTTTAAGAAACTTAACTGACGGAGGGACCCACAAAATTTTTGGATCGGGAATGAATATATTGCTTCTGATAAAGAGAGAGAGCCTCTCTTTGAACGAAACCCTGAAAGAGCCGGAGCCGGGACTGCTTATAAACCCCGGCTTAATAGCTCCTTTTTTCTTTCCTGTAAAGAGCCTGTAAAGCGAATACGGCTCGTTAATCTTCCTCTTAATAACCTCAACCCCGGCAGGGACCTCCGCGCAAAGTGATTTGTCCTGAGCCATAAACTCGGGATTCTCGGGGGTAAAAATTACCGGCTCGTATCCGAACTCCCTAAGGTACTTGGTAAACTTAAGCCACCTCTGCACCCCGGAACCTCCAAAAGGAGGCCAGTAATAGGTTATAATGAGTACTTTTTTCAATTTTTACAAAACAGAATATTACGTTCTATTTGATTGACTAAGTGCTATTTGACATAAATATCGTACAGAGCCCTTATAACATCACCCTGAATGACAGTAAACCCATCTTTGTAAACAGGGTCGCATCCATTGGTCATCATTACAAAGCCGAATTTTTTGTTTGGCTCAAAGAACATAGCGCTGTAAAGACCGTATGCCGAACCTGTATGGCCAACCATCATTTCACCTGGTATAAGGTTCCCTGCGTGTCTTAACGCAAGGCAGTAGCTGTTTAGCTCACCTGTCTCAATAACAGGAGTCTGCATAAGCTTTGCACTCTCCTCAGACATAACCCTCAC
>CAYGID010000247.1:0-1358 GCA_964349835.1 uncultured Bacteroidales bacterium
AATCTACCCTTGTCAGAGATATTTTTTACCCGGCTCTAAACAGGAAAATTAACCAGTTTGGTGAGAAACCCGGCATTCATAAAGAGATTTCAGGCGATATCTCAAAAATTACATCGGTTGAATATATTGACCAGAATCCAATTGGAAAATCTACTAGATCAAACCCAGCTACATACCTTAAGGTTTACGACGAAATCAGAAGGCTTTACTCGGAGCAGCCTTACGCAAAGGCAAACAGCTACGGCCATTCACATTTCTCCTTCAATATTGATGGAGGCAGATGCCCCGAGTGTCAGGGTGATGGAGTAATCAATATTGAGATGCAATTCATGGCTGATGTGCAGATGGTTTGTGAATCATGCTCAGGAAAAAGGTTTAAGCAGGATATTCTTGAGGTAAGGTATAAGGAGAAAAATATAAACGACATTCTTAATATGAGTGTTTTGGAGGCAATTGAGTTTTTTTCTTCACAAAAGGAGGCTGCAGCGCAAAGAATTGCAGAAAAGCTTGAACCTCTAAGGGCAGTAGGTCTTTCGTATGTTCAGCTTGGACAGAGCAGCAGCACACTTTCAGGAGGTGAAAGTCAACGTGTTAAACTAGCCTCATTCCTTGGTAAAGATTCCGGCAACGAGTCAATTCTATTCATTTTTGATGAGCCAACTACCGGCCTCCATTTTCACGACATAAAAAAGCTGCTTGATTCATTTAATGCCCTCATTGCAAGGGGTCACACAGTTATTGTAGTTGAACACAACATGGATGTGGTTAAATGTGCCGACTGGGTTATAGATTTGGGACCGGAAGGCGGAGAGGGTGGAGGCACTGTTGTTTTTGCAGGAACACCCGAAGATCTTGCCAAATGCAAAGAGAGCTATACTGCAATAGCCCTAGCTCCAAAATTAATATCCTGATATTTTAATGTAACGGTCTGCAAAGAGAAAAATAAGTTTGGTTCTTTCAAGAAGTGCAGCATAGTCAATAAAATAGTGAATATCAGTGGGCTTATAGGTGTGCATATGTATTCCTGAAGTGAACA
Source organism: uncultured Bacteroidales bacterium (assembly GCA_964349835.1). GTDB lineage: Bacteria > Bacteroidota > Bacteroidia > Bacteroidales > UBA4181 > JAQVSH01. Next base: position 1,037 of record CAYGID010000247.1, read on the forward strand.
TTACCGAGGGAATACCAGCTTTAGAAAAGCTATAATGGTCGGATGTTCTCATAAAGAGCTCATAAAAAGAGGGACTACCATAAAAAGTGTGATCTAAATCCACATCAGGAAGATAAAACCGTCTGATTACATCCAGATCTTTTCTAATGTCTCCCCTGACTTTTGAATCTGCAACATACAAAAGATAATTTTTATTCTCACCGGGAGGCGCAAATGTGCAACCAATCTGATCAATATTTATGTTCAACCTTATTTGAGACTTTTTAACCGGAAGCATTGCTGTAAAATACTCCGAACCGGCCATACTGCTCTCTTTAGCATC
>CAYGID010000248.1:0-1351 GCA_964349835.1 uncultured Bacteroidales bacterium
ATGCTTAAGAAGAAGTAAATTAAAGGGGTATTAATCAATAATCTTCGCCATTATGTCAATTGAAATCCCTGAGGACTTATTACATCTCTTGCGGAAAAGCGATGGGGGCGACCAGGCTCTTGATTACCTGAAGGCAAACTATTCTCCTGACCAGGTTATTACGACTGATCAATCACCGAAGGAGCAAATTATTTGGTACCAGGCAGGCCTTTTTTTAAAGGGCACAGAAAGATACTTTGAAGCTATTAGAATCTTTTCCGGTCTGTATGAGCACATGCTCAATTGGCAAAAGCAATCGAATTCGTGGACTCATAAGGGAATTCCTTTGGTTTGGCTATCGGAATGCTATGCAAAATTAGGATACGCCATCCATGCCAAAAGGCACATAATGCTAACGTTTATCGAGGACGCTATTCGTGAAGGGGGAAAGATTACACCAAGCTTAAGCGGAGTACATTTTAGATTAGTTTGGCAATATGGAATGTCTGAAAATGAGGTTAAGAAATACGCAGCCGAGATCTTTGACACTTATTCGGGCTTGAAATCTAGCAATCAAAACCTTGGTCTCTATCCCGAACATATATTACAATCACTGGATAACTATTGGAACTTCGAGGCGCCTTCCCCAAAGGAGATTTATCACTACTCAATTAATGCCTTATACGTTCGAGATTTACTTACACAAATAGGCGACGGAACAGGCAAATCACTTGAAGAAATTGCTGCCTACCTATTACAATGCATTCCCGGATGTAGGACAACCACACGACAGAAACAATTTCAAGGGACTGATTATGACGTTGTTTGTAGCATGGACGGGGCCTACTCAGACTTCCGTTCCGAGTTGGGTCGATATTTTCTTTGCGAATGTAAGGATTGGGAATCTCCAGCTGATTTCACAACAATGGCGAAATTCTGTCGAGTTCTAGCATCAACAAAATGCACGTTCGGCATTTTGTTCTCTAAAAACGGCATTTCTGGCGAGGGAAAGGGAATACACGCAAACCGGGAGCAAAAAAAAGTATTCCAAGACTCCGGAACCATAATAATTGTTCTGAGCCTTGAGGATATCCATCAGATTGCTGATGGCTTTAACATCTTGAATCTTGTTCGCAATAAGTGTGAGGCCATTAGATTGGATCTATGATAGGACTACTTTACAGATAAGTATTTTGAGGTCGAGGATGCGACCATGGAGAGATGGGAATCGGAGTTGAAGTTGAATGAGTATAATACTAACCTAAATAATAAGTAAAGATGGGACTTTATACGGATTACATCAACAGAGGCATGATGATTGAACAGATAACCGACGAGCGCAAAGGACAGCTCGCTCGTATATCTCAATTAA
>CAYGID010000249.1:0-1332 GCA_964349835.1 uncultured Bacteroidales bacterium
TGTCCTCCTTGGTTTATACCTAACATTCCATGTGACAATCCTGTGGCTAACCCCAAAGGATTCTTAGATCGCTGAGCGCTGCCACAAAAATGGTCTTACATGCTCTCCCTAAGCGTAACTTCCCGTGTGTCCCACGGTACGCAAAATTGTTAGGCTACGTTTTTTATGCGTAGTCCCTCAGTTAAAATGTTTTTCGCAGCGTTTATGTCCCGATTGTGGTGCGCCCCGCATTGGGGACAATCCCATTCCCTAACGGCAAGATTTCTTGTTTCTTCGTTCTTAAAGCCACAGGAATTGCAGAGTTGACTACTTGGATAGAACCTGTCAACCTTGACAAGTTCCTTTCCATACCAAATACATTTATATTCAAGTTGCCTGACAATTTCGCCCCATGCGGCATCACCAATCGCCTTTGCAAGTTTACGGTTCTTAGCCATGTTCTTAGGCACGAGCGTTTCTATCGCAATCAAGTCGTAGTCACGCACAAGTGATGTTGTCATTTTGTGAGCATTATCAAGTCTTTGATTGGCAATATGCTCGTGTAACCTTGCTACCCTAATTCTCGCTTTTTCATAGTTTTTACTGCCATTTGGCTTTCGTGACAGCCTGCGTTGGAGTTTGGCGAGGTTCTTCTGTGACTTGATAAAACATTTCGGGTTAGCAAAGTGTTGCCCGTCTGATGTAATAGCGAGGGTTTTCAGTCCGAGGTCAATGCCGACAATAGCACCAGTCATACCAAGCGGAGTTGTCTCAATGTCTGCGCATAGCAAAGACACAAAATACTTCCCGCTTGGATTTTGCGATACCGTCGCAGACAGAATGCGCCCTACAATTTGTCTAGATACCGAACACTTGACAAGCCCCATCTTTGGTAGACGGACATGCTTTTGCAATATTTTGATATTTGAATTATTCATTCTGCTTCTGAATGATTTATGATTGTCTCGTTTATTCTTAAACCCCGGGTGTCCTGGTTTATCACCATTCCTAACCCTACGGAAGAAATCTTGGTACGCCAAATCTAAGTCTTGAATGGACGATTGCAATGCAGTCGCATCAACTGCCTTCAACCACTTATTCTCTTTCTTTAATAATGTTAAATCAGAACAACAGGCATAATAGTTGAAGGCATCCTTATAATTATCATATTTTGTCTGTCTCATAGCCCGATAGTAGTTATATACATAACGTACACACCCAAACGTATTCTGAATTAAAACCTCTTGGACTTCATTTGGATAAATTCTAAATTTATAAGCCTTCTCCGTACAAATCATACCTCCCATAACAATCTATTGCATTTTTTATATGTCGGTTTTAGCAACCAAATGG
>CAYGID010000250.1:0-1332 GCA_964349835.1 uncultured Bacteroidales bacterium
TTTGGGGTTGGATAAAACATATACGGCTATGAAAGAATACAAGAGTAGAATAGCAGATAAGATTTTATCACTTAAACTGGAGAGTAGTGGCGCTGTCCTTATTGAAGGTCCAAAATGGTGTGGTAAAACGACTACTGCCGAGCAACATGCCAGGAGTACCTTGTATATGGACGACCCTGAGATCATGGAGCAAAATATGCGATTGGCCGGTATCAGCCCCAAGCGTCTTTTAACGGGTAATACCCCCCGGTTGATTGATGAATGGCAAATTGCACCGCAATTGTGGGATACGATACGTTTCACCGTTGATCATAAAGATGGTTTCGGTCAATTCATTCTCACCGGCTCTGCCATTCCTGCTGATCGTTCAAAAATACACCATAGCGGGACAGGGCGCTTCTCGTGGCTCAGAATGCGACCTATGTCGCTCTTTGAGTCCGGTGAATCGACAGGAGAGGTTAGTTTGGAAAATCTATTCGCCTCTCCTGACCAGATTGAGGGAGAGAACCATCTTAACATCGATGATATTGCATTCTTGATTTGTCGGGGAGGTTGGCCTCAAGCGGTGAAGATGCGAAAAGAGATTGCGGTTTCAGTTGCGGGTAACTATTATGATGCCGTGGTGAACAATGATATTTCAAGAGTTGACGGTGTAAGCCGAAGTCCCGAGCGCGCCAAAAGAGTAATGCACTCCTATGCACGCGCACAGGGTTCACAAACATCTTTGAACGCAATACGCAGGGATATACTGGCAAATGATGTGGATACCTTCGATGCCGACACATTGTATGCATATATCGATGCCCTGAAAAAAATCTTCGTCATTGAAGATTCTCCTGCCTGGAATCCCAATCTTCGTTCGAAGTCTGCCATCAGGACGTCGGACACCCGTTATTTCGTGGATCCGTCAATAGCTACAGCCGCTTTGGGAGCAGGTCCGAATGATTTAATCAACGACCTGGCAACCATGGGACTCCTGTTTGAAACTTTATGCATGCGAGATCTCAGGGTCTATGCGGAAGCGCTCGGCGGTGAGGTTTACCATTACCGGGACAGTAGTGGATTGGAATGCGATGCTGTGATCCATTTCCGCAATGGTTCGTACGGATTGATTGAAATAAAGCTGGGAGGAGACAAGTTGATAGGAGAGGGAGTTGACTCGCTTCAAAAGATGGCCAAGGTCATCGATACTACGAAAATGAAAAGCCCTTCAATCAAAATGGTGCTTTCCGGAACCGGGAAATATGCATATAAGAGGGAGGATGGAATTTACATTGTTCCCATAGGTTGTTTGAAGAATTAAAGACGGAACATCGACATCGAGCAATGACC
>CAYGID010000251.1:0-1329 GCA_964349835.1 uncultured Bacteroidales bacterium
GTTTGATATTGGCTACACCACGGTTTGTAATCATATTGCGCGCAGAGAGAACCGGGTAGTAACCAAAGAAGCATTTATTCGCCAGGTTTATCAGGCCGGGGAAACCTGTGAGTTTGACTGGGGTGAGATCAAACTCTGCATTGCAGGGAAACGCAGGTCATTGCAACTTGCTGTTTTTACCTCCGCCTTCAGCAATTACCGCTATGCTTTTATTTACGAGCGGCAGGATACCCTGGCTTTCATGGAATCTCACGTACGCTTTTTTAAAACCATTGGTGGCGTTTACCATGAGATGGTTTACGATAATATGCGGGTAGCGGTAGCCAGATTTGTCGGGCCGCATGAAAAGGAGCCCACCCGGTCATTGCTCCAGCTTCGGGGGCACTATCAGTTCAGGCATCGCTTTTGCAACATATACCGTGGAAACGAAAAAGGCCACGTGGAACGGAGCGTGGAGTATGTCCGCCGTAAAGCCTTCGCCCCTAAAGACGCCTTTACAGGCACCCTGGAGGCCCAACAGTGGCTTGACGCAACGCTGGGAAGGCTCAATGCGGGGAAGCAGCAGGGAACAGGCAAAAGCGCCGACGAACTGTTTTCACAAGAGAAGGACCTCTTGGGCAAGCATCCGGCCATGGAGCTTGTCTGCAGTGAACAGGTGCAATTGCGGGTGGATAAATATGCCACCATCAGTTATCGCACCAACCGTTACTCGGTTCCCGATCATCTGGTGGGAGAGTTTGTTGATGTGAGTGTTCGCAGCCGCGAGTTACAGGTATACGTACAAAACAAACGGGTGGCCGTTCATGGACGTAGTTACGAAAAGCACTCCTGGAATGTGGAGATAGAGCATTACCTGTCAACATTCAAGAAGAAACCGGGCGCCCTGGCTGGTAGCCTGGCACTTGCCGGCAGCCATTACCTTAAAGGGCTGTACATGGATTATTTCCAAAGCGAACCCCGTGAATTTATCGACCTGCTCACATACTGCCGCGGGCAAATGGTGAGCCAGGAGAAACTCGAGGAATCCCTTAAGCGATTGCTGGGCACCGGCTGTAAGGGAGTCAGCGTGGAAAAGCTTCGGGCCCTACTGGGAAATAAACCCCGTGTAAACCCAACCAGGGAGCCGGAAGATAAAATAAGTATCAAGGCCAAAGAACAACTTGCCGGTATCGCCGGGCTAATGCAAAAAACAAACTACGATGGACACTATCAACAGGCAAATAACAGCATACAGTAAAGAGCTTCGACTGCCTGTTTTCAGGCGTGATTACAAAGAACTGGCAACAGAAGCAGCCCGGCAGGGGCTTGATTATGAAGCGTACCTGGTAA
>CAYGID010000252.1:0-1327 GCA_964349835.1 uncultured Bacteroidales bacterium
ATCAAATACTAATTGAGTTTTTTTACTCCATTAGTATTAATTTTTTTTAAAAGGGGCTATTCCTTAAGATAATCGGTAAACAGAATACCGTTCAGATGATCAATTTCGTGCTGAAAAATAATTGCCGTGAACCCTTCAACCATCTCTCTGTGAAATGACATATCGGGCCTGTTGTACTCCAAAAGAATCGCATAGGATCTGGACTTTGGATCACCTCTGCGTACAGGAACGGAGAGGCAACCCTCTCTTCTCTCCTGTTTGAGTTGAGAATACTGAACAATTTTTGGATTAAGATAGGCTTCAAAAGGCTCACCCGGCTTATCAAACCTCTGCACCCAGATAACCCTTTTGAGAACCCCCACCTGAGGAGCTGCAATACCAACTCCAAGCGATGCAGTGTCATTTACGGTAATGTACATCCTCTTGATGAGTGTGTTTAGATAGATATCTGAGGTGTCATTTGTAACATCTGTGCTTTGAGACCTTAGTAAAAGAGAGTCAGAGTAGGAGTTTGTCTTGAACACCCTCATAGGAGATTTTGAATCAGTTGACATAATAAGAGCAATGTCATCTACAGAAAATAACGATTCTGGTGTCTGAGATTGTTTTGAGGTGCGCAGAGTACCACAACCGGAAAGTAGGATAATTGTTGCGAGAGCAAAAATGCCAACCCTGACAATATTTCCGTTATTAAAATCTGACTTTTTCATATTCTTATTGGTTATCGAGCTTTGTCTGAGTACTGATAAGCTGCCTTGGTTAGTCTGTCCATTATGGCCTTTCCAATACCTGTTTCCGGAACAGGCTGTGATACAATAAATTCTATTTCGTGATCATCTTCCATTCTGTGCAGTGCTCCAAAGAGGTTAACTGCCGCGTCTTTCAGGTCAGAATTTTTTGAAAGGAAATCTACCTTTTTAAAACCTTCAGGAAACTGACCGTTAAAAGAGAGATAGCCTGCTTTTGATGTATCGGAGGGGTTGTTTGAGCCACCCTCAATAAAGATTGGCTTTAAAGGGCTGTAGTGAGATTTTAAAAGTCCTGGAGAGGCCGGGGCATGCTCTGCCACCTTTGATAGTGAAGCCGGTAAAACCTTTAAAAGATCTGCAGCTGTGATGAATCCCTCTCTCAATATTATAAAGCCTTCTTTGTCAAGCGTTATTACGGTGGATTCTATGCCAACCGAAGCAGGACCTCCATCCAGAACACAATCAACCTCAGGGAGCTGTTTTTTTACATGCTCTGCTCTGGTTGGGCTTATTCTGCCAAATTTGTTTGCACTTGGAGCCGATATTGGGCAACCCGAAAGCTTGATTAACTCAAGGGC
>CAYGID010000253.1:0-1325 GCA_964349835.1 uncultured Bacteroidales bacterium
CTCCAATGCCACCAGATTGTATTCTCAAGAGAGATACACACTTACCATGACGCTTGAAGATGTTATTGAAACAGCAACCGAACAATCTCCCAATGCGCTCATTAATAAGCATAATTTCCTTGTGAGCTATTGGCAGAACCGCTCATATAAGGCGCTGTTTCTTCCTTCGTTAAATCTGTCAGCAACTATTGGAAATTACAACCGTTCAATGATTGCCCTCCAGGATTATGAGACAGGAGAGATTAATTACCGCATTAACAACAATCTGTCTAATTCACTCTCCCTCTCGTTAAGGCAAAATATTGCACTTACCGGAGGTACTGTTTCGTTATCAAGCAGTCTGAACAGACTTGACCAATTTGCTAATGCAGGGTCGGTGCTGTATAATTCTCAACCTGTATATATTAACTACTCACAGCCAATTAAGGCATACAACACATTTAAGTGGCAAAAAATAACAGAGCCAAAGGAGTTTGAAAATGCAAAAAGAAAGTATCTTGAAAATATGGAGGATGTTAAACTGCGCGCAATAACTCTGTTCTTTGAAGTACTTACTGCACAAAGCAACCTTGAACTGGCTAAGATGAACCTTGCATCAAGCGAATTAAGTTTGAAAATTGCAAAGGAGAGGTTTGAGATTGGGTCAGTTACTTATAACGACATATTGCAGCTTCAACTTAGTCTTAATAATTCTAAGCTTGCTGTGGGTGACAACCAGGTAACTCTTGATATGAGCATGTTAAGTCTCAGGACATTTCTTGGATTTAACGATAATACAGATATCCAACTCTCAACTCCGGGAAAGGTACCTGAAATTACCATTAATTTTGAAGAGGTTTATCAGAGATCTCTTGAAAATTCATCATTCTCACTGGATAAGGAGCTCTCTTTGTTAAGTGCAAGACAAGAGGTTGCAAGGGCAAAATCTGGCAACGGACTGCAGGCTGACTTTTTTGCAACACTTGGTTTTACACAAAAAGGTTCTGATCTTGGGATGGCATATAAATCACCTATAGATCAGGAGATTGTTGGTGTAAGACTGACACTTCCTATTCTGGACTGGGGTCTGGGTAAAGGAAAGGTAAGGTTAGCCCTGTCAAGAGAAGAGGTAGTTAAGACTCAGGTAGAGCAATCCCTGATTCAGAACAGACAGGATGTCTTTATAAAGGTAATGAGATTCAACAAACAGAACATTCAGTGTCAAACCTCGGCGGAGGCAGATTCCATAGCCCGTATCAGTTATAACATATCTCAAGAGAGGTTCCGCAACGGTACTATAAGCATTCTTGAGCTTAATGATGCCCAGGTGAAAAAAGATAACGCCG
>CAYGID010000254.1:0-1317 GCA_964349835.1 uncultured Bacteroidales bacterium
CCGGAAGCATTGCTGTAAAATACTCCGAACCGGCCATACTGCTCTCTTTAGCATCAAAAAAGGCAAAAATAATGTTCTTCTTAGGACCATCCCTTTCACTTTTCATCTTTGTAAAAAGTTCTGCAATTGCCAAAAGTGAAGCCACCCCGGAGGCGTTATCATCAGCACCATTGTAAATCTGACCTCCGATAATTCCCAAATGGTCATAATGGGCAGAGATAACAATGTACTGGTCTGTATAGTATTGAGCATTAAGAACTCCGATTACGTTTCTGCCAATTTGAGTTGAATCAATTCTGAAACTTTGTGAGAGTGTATGGCTATAAAAGGGTATCATACCCATCTTTTCAAGTTCAGAACGTATGTATGATGCGGTAATCAGACCTCCCGGAGTTCCGGTCTGTCTCCCTTTAGTCAGATCATTGGCAATAAAGGAGAGAGAGCTCTGCAGTTTCTTAACTGAAAGTTGAGATGTGTAGAATTCAGGAGTTCTATTTTGGGAAAACAATAAAATTGGACAGAGAACAAGCCAGGTAACTAATATTGTTTTGATAACTTTATGCATCTATTATTTTTTATATTTGCCAAAAATACTTGTTTTACCACCAATAATGAAAAATAAAAAAGGTCTAAAACCTAATGCTAAGCGCAATTCGTTTAAAAACAGAATTTTGAGATATTTAAAGATTCTTTTTTTGTACGTGCCTTTGATTTTTGTTTCGTTATCAATTCTTTGGATTCTGATACTTAAATGGGTTCCTGTATGGTACACCCCCCTAATGGCAATTCGTTCGATAGAAAATATCGGGGATGACACATTCAAAACACATAAAACATGGATGCCCCTTGAGAAGATTTCGCCTAATATGGTAATGGCAGTTATTGCTTCGGAAGACAATCGCTTTAACGAACATAGAGGTTTTGACTGGATTGAGATTAGTAATGCACTTGATGCGGGAAAAAAGGGAAAAAGGTTAAGAGGAGCCAGTACCATTTCTCAGCAAACTGCAAAAAATGTCTTTTTGCTCCCTTCAAGATCGTGGGTGAGAAAGGGTCTTGAGGTTTGGTTTACTGTAGGGATAGAGAACATATGGGGTAAGAGAAGAATCATGGAGGTATATCTTAATGTGGCTGAAATGGGCAAAGGATATTATGGCGCCGAGGCTGCGGCACAGAATCTTTTCAGTAAATCGGCACAAAAATTGACACAGAGAGAAAGTGCCCTTATAGCTGCTACACTTCCAAACCCTCTGAGAAGAAGGGCAGACAGACCGGGACCTTATGTAAGTTCAAGGGCAACAGACATTCAGAATCTAA
>CAYGID010000255.1:0-1315 GCA_964349835.1 uncultured Bacteroidales bacterium
AAGAGGGGCCAACAATATTGATAGCGTCCCTTCCCGAGAGCCCGATACACAAATGTATGGCAGAAACAAGCCTTTTAACCGAGATAATCATCCAAAAGTACCTTTATCACCTTCCTTTTCACCGGCAGATAGCCCGTTTTGCAGATCTTGGGGTGCGGATAAGCTCTTCTACGGTGGGAGACTGGTTCTCCCAGAGCTGCGAGTTGCTCAAACCACTTTACGACCATCTCCGACGAAGGGTCTTGTCTACCGATTACATACAGGTTGACGAGAGTACACTCCCGGTGATAGATAATGAAAAGAGGCGGGCCGTGAAGGGTTACCTGTGGGTTGTACGTAATCCGGATAATGGCGAGGTCTTCTTCCACTACGACAGAGGCTCCCGCTCCGAGAAAACGGCAATGATGCTTCTGCACGGCTTCAAAGGAGCAATACAGAGTGACGGCTATCAGGTTTACAAGCGCTTTGAGGCACTTGACGGCAAGTTGATGCTCGGTTGTTGGGCTCACGCCAGACGCAAGTTCGACGAAGCCCTGGCAGAGAACAAAAAATTGGCTACCGAAGCTCTCCTGCAGATACAGTCCCTTTATGCAATAGAGAGGGAGGCAGATGAGATGGGAGCTACACCTGAACAGAGAAGGGAGTTGAGAAGAACCAAGGCATATCCTATATTGGTGACCTTTGAAAAGTGGCTTTATGACAACTACAATGCCCTGCTGCCTCAGAGCAGGACGGCAAAGGCAATATCTTATACCTACTCACTCTTTCCCAAACTATCCAGATACCATCTGGACGGTAGATACAGGATAGACAACAACCTTGTTGAAAATGCCATCCGTCCACTGGCAATAGGGAGAAAAAATTACCTCTTCTGCGGTAACTCAGAGGCTGCAATAAGAGCAGCAATGGTCTACTCACTGCTTGGATCATGCAAGGCAGCAGGTGTTAACCCTACAGAGTGGCTAGAGGATGTTCTTTCAAAGATGTACTCCTACAGTAAAGGTAAAGGCAATCTGGAGATACTACTCCCTCACTTGTGGAGAAAGGAGTAAACTTGTGACGAATAGAAGAACTTCTTGTAAATTGTGTCGAGTTTTACCCATTTTGGTTCAAATCGCATAAACTTTACCCAACTTTGTCAAAATCGCACAAACTTGCATCGAGTTGATACAAACTCACCCAATTTTAATCAAATTTTAATTAAAGTGGCCCAGTATCCGCCAGAATGGCTAATTTAGATGTGATTTATCGGATGCTTACCATCTTTTGAGAAACTCAAGTTTTTCAACATCACGATAAAAAATCGCATGCCGAC
>CAYGID010000256.1:0-1308 GCA_964349835.1 uncultured Bacteroidales bacterium
GCATTTGAGCCACATTCTGCAGGCTATGAATAAAGGAAAAACAATCTTTGCACAAATTATGTCTCTTGTTAATGAATATGAGTTTAAGAAATGTGTCGACCACTACAAGGGCGACAGACACTCTATAAAGTTCAAATGCCGTGATCAGTTTATGGTGATGAGCTTTGCCCAGTTCACCGACCGTTCCGGCCTGAGAGACATTGAAACAACCCTCAACCTCTGCACTCAGGACCTCTACAGATCTGGGCTCAAGGCAATGCCCAGGTCCACGCTTGCAGAAGCTAATGAGAAGAAGAATTGGCATATTTATCAGGACTTTGCTCAAGTTTTGATACGTGAGGCAAAGAAACTTTATGCCGACCAGAAGCTTCGTGTCGATCTTGACGAGATGGTTTATGCCTTTGACAGCAGTACCATCGAATTGTGTCTCAAACTTTGCCCGTGGGCCACTTTCCATCATGGTAGAGGTGCGTTCAAAATGCATACGCTGATGGATCTCAGAGGCTCTATTCCGACATTCGTCCGTCTTACTGACGGTCGGGTTCATGATTCGAAGGTCATGGACAAAATCCCCGTCGAGTCTAACGCATACTACCTGATGGACAAAGGATATGTGAAATTTGATGCACTTTACAAGCACTTTCATCTCAAGAATGCCTACTTTGTCACCAGGGCAAAAGACAACATGGTATATGAGATCCTGGGACGTAGCAAAGTTGACCCGGATGCAGGCCTGATCTCTGATCAAACGATACGACTGACGGCCGTAAAAACCTCCAGCAAGTACCCCGACACTCTCAGGCTCGTCATATATGAAGATTTCAGCACCGGTATCGTATATAGATTCTTGTCTAACAACTTCCTGCTGGAGGCACTGACAATCGCCGATCTGTATAGGGAAAGATGGCAAATTGAACTGTTTTTCAAATGGATAAAGCAGCACCTCCATGTTAAGACCTTCTATGGTACCTCTATGAATGCAGTTTTCACACAGATATGGATTGCCATATGTGATTATCTTTTGCTTATCATAGCAAAGAAGCGATTTATGTTGGAACCAAGTCTTCATACAATCTCAAACTCTATCGGACAGATCCTCTTCAAAAGAGGAAATATCCGTGATATATTCAATCAACCTACGCTCTGTGTTAATGCTCCGGAGGCAGAGCACGTTGATCAACTTTCATTATGGTAAAATTTCTCCGGACAGTTATGAAGAAAATTCTGTAAATTTGCCATAGAGTAACAGTCCTCATATTTTAGCAATCACATGAAACGAACATCTTTTTTAATACTATCAATCTGTAT
>CAYGID010000257.1:0-1293 GCA_964349835.1 uncultured Bacteroidales bacterium
GCCGTGGCTTATCTATAGAAAAGCTTGTAATCTCGCTATATGCCAAAGGAATGAGTGTGTCAGATATTGAGGATGAATTACGTAGTATATATGAAATCAACCTTTCCGGATCCTCCATATCAATAATAACCAACAAGGTTACACAGGCAGCCCTAGATTGGCAGAACAGGCCTCTTGAAAGACAGTATTTGATTGTTTGGATGGATGGAATAATGTTCAAGGTAAGAGATGGAGGAAAGGTGATTAACAAGACTGTCTATATATGTGTTGGACTAAACAAAGAGGGCAAAAAAGAGGTTCTGGGACTATGGGTTGGTAAGGCAGAGAGTTCTTCCTTCTGGATGGGTGTTCTGACCGATTTAAAGGCACGAGGAGTGGAAGATATACTCATTACCTGCACAGATAACCTCAATGGCTTTACAGAGACAATACGAACCGTATTCCCTGAAGCAGCCACCCAAGTTTGTGTAGTACATCAGATAAGAAACAGCTGCCGGTACGTAACCTATAAAGACTTAAAAGAGTTTACCAAAGATCTCAAAACAATATATGGGGCTGTCAATAAGGATGCTGCGGGTATGGCTCTTGATGCATTTGAGCAAAAATGGAGCAAAAAATATCAATATGCTGTTAGAAGCTGGAGAGCAAACTGGGATGATCTGACAACCTTCTTCGATTACCCAATGGAAATCAGAAAGATAATTTATACCACCAATCTTATTGAAAACCTGAATGGTAAAATTAGAAAATACACCAAAGCTAAGTTATCATTCCCTAATGATGACGCTGTTAAAAAATCTGTTTATCTCGCTATTAATGAGATTGAAAAGAAATGGACTATGCCAATACGAAATTGGGCCATAGTCCTTAATCAGTTTATTCTTATATTTGATAACAGAATTTTATTGTAATTATGAAACCTCAATTATCGTTTACACAAAATTCTGGACAGTGCCTTAAGAAATTATTTTATGATACCACATTAGTTTTAAACCTCAGTTTAGCTATAAAAGCACCATTGGTGTAACCATGCATTTGTGCCAGTTTGTTTAAGATAAATTCTCTAAGAGTTGTGGTTTTTGATTTATTATCTTTTATATCACTGCTGTCACAATATATTACAGTGTAAAAATAGCTTGAGTCAGATGCCATAATAAAAAAAGGGTCGTTGTTGCTACTTTCATAAGCCCATCGGAACCCTTTGTTGTTATTCTTAGATAGAACAAAATCGTTCTGCAATGCATCTGGGCCAATCGACGAAAAATAGAGATGTTCCTTTGTATCATGTATATG
>CAYGID010000258.1:0-1264 GCA_964349835.1 uncultured Bacteroidales bacterium
GTTTTCTCCACTCCTCATTCGATGCATTCGAAACCTTTCTGTTTGTACCCGATACCGTAACCCATAAAGGGACTCACATTCGAGACAGTATCGACCTTAAGCGTACTATGACAATGGTGATAATTGCCCTGATGCCCGCACTCCTCTTTGGAATGTGGAACACAGGGTACCAACACAACCTCTCTGTAGGCGCAAATCTTGAATTCTGGCCTACATTTTTCTACGGATTTCTGAAGGTGCTGCCGATGGTAATTGTCTCATACGCAGTAGGATTAGGAATTGAATTTGCCGCAGCACAGATAAGAGGCCACGAAGTAAACGAAGGCTATCTGGTAACCGGAATGCTAATTCCACTCATTATGCCCGTTGATCTTCCTCTTTGGATGCTTGCCCTGTCGGTTGCTTTTGCAGTTATAATAGGTAAAGAGGTATTCGGAGGAACAGGCATGAACATCTGGAACCCCGCACTTTTGGCCAGAGCCTTTGCATTCTTCGCCTACCCCTCTTTCATGTCGGGTGACAAAGTTTGGATTGCAGGACTTACAAAGGGAGAGGGAGTGATTGACGGCTTCTCGGGAGCTACACCTCTAGCCAACGCACAGGCAGGACTTGATATTCCATCATTCAACGATATGTTCCTCGGAATTATTCCCGGCTCTGTGGGAGAAACCTCCACTCTGGCAATACTAATTGGAGCAGCCCTTCTGTTATTCACAGGAATTGCAAGCTGGAAGATAATGCTCTCTGTGTTCGCCGGAGGGCTTTTAACAGGTTTACTCCTGAATGTTCTGGCGACTGAGGGCTCATATATGGCAGTTCCTGCATGGAATCACCTGGTAATGGGAGGTTTTGCATTTGGAGCGGTCTTTATGGCAACAGACCCAGTAACAGGCTCACAGACAGAGAGAGGCAAATGGTTTTACGGAGCACTTATTGGCGCTGTAGCCGTAATAATCAGAGTATTTAACCCGGGCTATCCCGAGGGAATGATGCTTTCGATTTTGCTTTTGAACACATTTGCACCACTGATTGACTACATTGTAGTACAAGGAGGAATAAAGAGAAGGCTCAATAGAGCAGTCATTAAATAACCCAAGAGAAGAACGATGAATACAAATAATAACTTATACACAATAATATACGCAACCATATTGGTTGTAGTTGTGGCTGTAATACTCGCTTTCGCCTCTTCGCTGCTTAAAGAGAGACAACAGAGAAACATAGAGATTGAGAGAAAAGAGATGATTCTCCGCTCTGTTCAACT
>CAYGID010000259.1:0-1257 GCA_964349835.1 uncultured Bacteroidales bacterium
TTTTACTTGCACAAGTGCAAATTTTTTGGTATTTTCATACCCAAAAGCCTGCATCTGATGAAAAGATACAACTCACAAAAACAGTTATCCATCGCGGAGTTTGCGATGCCATTTGAGACCATTTTAGATGAAAACAACCGGTGGGTTATTCTTTCTAAAGTGATCCCTTGGGACAAGTTTGCTGAGTTGTATTACAAGAACTTTCCCTCCCAACGGGGAGCCCCTACCAAGGATGCCCGTATGGTTTTAGGCGTGGTGATCATCAAGCACATGCTTAAGTTGGATGACATAGGTGTGATAGAGATCATTCAGGAGAACCCGTACATGCAATACTTTCTTGGGTTAAAAGGTTTTACACAGAAACCGGTGTTTGATCCCTCTTTGTTGGTTTACATCCGCAAGCGCATTGATTTGAACGTATTTGAATCTTTGACCGATGAGTTAATACGCAAAGGGCTGAAGATTACACCCGTTTCAAAGAAAGAGCCCACTGGCGATGATGATACGGATTCATCCTCCGTGGAAGAGCCAAAGAACAAAGGCCGGCTTCAACTGGATGCCACGGTAGCCGATGCAGCTATCAAGTTCCCTACAGATCTTGATCTGTTGAATGACAGTCGGGTGAAGGCAGAAAGTCTGATTGACCATCTTTGTGTTGAGTTGGGAGTAAAGGAGAAACCCAGGACTTATCGCAAGGTTGCACGCAAGGAATATCTGCATGTCTCCAAAATGAAGCGCAAGCCCGACAAGGTATTACGTCGTGGCCTACGGCTCCAGATCAACTATTTGAAGCGAGATGTGGGCATCCTTAAATCATTGCTCAATCAGGTGAAAGAGGGGCATATCCCTTTTGACAAACATCAGTACAAGTACTTCTTTGTAATCCAGGAGGTTCTGCGACAACAGGAGGCGATGTTTAAAGCGAAGACAAACAGTAGCGAGGATCGTATTGTCAGCATTCATCAACCGCACGTACGCCCCATTGTCAGGGGCAAAGCCAAAGCCAGGGTAGAGTTTGGCGCAAAGATCAACGTGAGTCTGCAGAGCGGGTATGCGCGTATCGACAGGGCAGAGTGGAATGCTTTCAACGAGGGTTGCGACCTGCCGATGCAGGTAGAGCGCTACAAAACACTCACGGGTCATTATCCGGAACTGGTACAAGTGGATAAGATATATCTGAATCGCACCAACCGGGCTTGGCTGAAGGAGCGAAACATTCGCCATACCGGTGATCCTTTAGGGCGCAAACCGGTAAAG
>CAYGID010000260.1:0-1257 GCA_964349835.1 uncultured Bacteroidales bacterium
AAAATTGAAATTTAAATCAGTAAGCTCTTCTGTGTGCCTCCTGCAGTTTGAATATAATCGGGAAAAAATATCTTACGCTAACATCCTGATTGTACCTTCTGCCGGGATTAAATGGAGGAGCATTGCTTACAACTGAGACCGCCTCTGCGGACAAATCCGGATGAGGGCTGCTTACAACCTCGATATCTATTAAGCGGCCCTCTTCTGTTATTGTAAAGCTAAGTGTAACTTTTCCCTCAATTTTTGCATCTCTGCAATTTTCCGGATAGGTGAGGTTTCGGGATACCCAGAATACAAATTCTGACTCCACTGGCTTGCCTTTGAATAATGGCTTTTGAGTAATTCTTGACTTGTCGGTCACAACTGTTCCGTCTTCGTCCCAGTACTCCTCTTTGAGTATTTTATTATCTTTATATTCGATAGCTGCAGATCTCTTTCCGCTTCTGAAATAGTATTCACTTACTCCGTTTTGTTTACCACCAATATATCGCTGAATGCCTATAACTGTGCCATCCAGTCTGAATACTCTTGTAGGTCCGTGTCTTAATCCATTTACATAAGCTGCATTGTAAAGAATTCTTGTCATACCTTTTCCAAAAATAATAAGATTTCCACTCTTCTTATCATTGGTTGCAAAAAAGCCCTCAACTCCGGTATATTTACCCTTTGCCATTATTTTTACCGGGTGAAAATTGGTGCTGTCCGACTCAGGACTAAAGAGGGCATACATTGCCTGTTTAGGCTGACATCTTTCCCATTTATCGGTATAATATTCCTGGGACATTAGATTACAGGCAAATACCAGCAGAGAGATTAATAAAAGAGTTTTTTTCATGTATATTATTTTTTCAGCTTTACCCTGAGAATCCGCCAAACTTAATAATTATTTTTAAAATATTTGCCCACAAAATGCTCACAAAATACTGATTAGTGCATAATTACACTGTCTGAAATTGCTCTAAACACAAGTAAATACAACGGCTTACAAAGTTTTTAATTATATTGACAACTCTCTGAAAAAATTTCTTAACTAACCGATCATTAGCATTATTGCGCTCAATATAATAAAGATATACCGGCAGATTGTCAAAATAATCCAAACATTCAGGTGAGCTTGTTTGGTGCAGAGCGGGGCGCTGCTTACCTTTGCGGTATGGCATCGGTATTACAGGCAGAAAAACTATCCAAGAGTTACGGAACAAAGGTTCTTTTTGAGAATCTTGATCTTAATATAAATGAGGGTGAGAAGGTGGCTTT
>CAYGID010000261.1:0-1249 GCA_964349835.1 uncultured Bacteroidales bacterium
ATCCCATTCATTGGTGTCCTGATTTCATGGCTCATGTTGGCAAGAAATGCAGACTTCAACCTGTCACTCTCCTCTGCCTTCTCTTTAGCCTGAACAAGCTCCTCTTCCATCTTTTTATCATGAGTAATATCTTTTTTAATTGCAAGAAAGTTTAGAATTTCGCCTTGCTCATTGAAAATTGGTGAAAAAATTGCCGACTCCCAGTAATGCTCTCCGTTTTTCTTGTAGTTTGAAATCTCTCCAGCCCATACTTTACCATCATATATGGTTGTCCATATCTCCTCACAACTATTGTTTGGCTCACTTAAACAGCATAGCAACCTAAGGTTTACCCCAATAAGTTCTTCAGACGTATGTCCCGTTAGTTCTAAAACAGCCGGGTTGGCATATTCAATAATCCCTTTAGTATCAGTAATTATTACAGCGTTGATGCTTTGCTCAACTGCTCTCGATAATTTTCTCAACTGCTCTTCGGCGTGTCTTCTTTCTGTTATATCTGCATTAAACCCATACCAGGTAATACTCCCGTCAGGCAGTTTCTCCGGAGTTGATCTTGAAAGAATCCATCTTAGTGGTCTTCCGGGAATACAGACCCTGAACTCACATGTAAAGTAAGAGACGTGTTCGGCCGAGTATTCAATCTCCCTTATTACTCTTTCGGCATCATCCGGATGAATAACCCTCGCAATCGGTTCAAAATTATCTGTTACATCTTCCGGCATGCATCCGAAAATATTTTTTATCCCTTCGGAAGCAACTGGTACTACGTAAGAACCGTCGGGCCTCCTCGTAAACTGGTAGATGAGGTCCGATACATTTGCCGATAATTTTCTGAATAGAATATCTTTTTCACGTACTTTCTCTTCGGCCAGTTTGTTTTCTGTAATATCCTGAACCATTCCTATCGAGCAGGTAATGTTACCGTCAGAGTCTTTAATGTGCTCGCACCTCTCAATTACATACCTTACCTCGCCGCTGTTCTTGGTTACAACTCTGTGTTCAATCTCGTAACTGTCTCTCCCCTGCTCAATGGACGAGCGGTAAGCCTTGTCAACAATTTCTCTGTCTTCAGGATGAATTGCCTCAATAAAAGTGTGATAAGTTTGATCGTCTTTACTACTATCCAGTCCGAAAATTCTGAAAATCTCATCACTCCAGGTAAGTGCGTTAGTTTTAAGATCAAGCGACCATGAGCCGACATGTGCAATTTCCTGAGCTTTGTTGAGAAGATATTCACTCTGTTTTAACC
>CAYGID010000262.1:0-1222 GCA_964349835.1 uncultured Bacteroidales bacterium
ACATATCTGATATCTACATTGACACATTTGTTCATTTCGGGATGGAAGTAGGCATCACCCGCAAGTGACTCTTTATTTCCATCGAAAGCAAGACCTATCAATTCACCTCTGGCATTTAGCACAGGACTTCCTGAGTTGCCGCCGGTAATATCATTATTGGTTAGGAAGTTCACATACATCTTTCCCTTTTGTCCCCATCTGCCCCAGTCGCCGGCCTTCAAAAGGGCCAAAACTTCGGGTTTAATGTTGAATTCATAACTGTCGGGGTTGTATTTGTCAAAGAACCCTTGAGTTGTACTTTGAGCGCTGTAATGAATCGCATCTGAAGGTGTGATTGGGCCTACTGTTCCGTAAGTCAAACGCATTGTTGAGTTTGCATCGGGATATTGAACTCTGCCCTTTTCCATATTCATTTGGTACATTGCTCTGGTGTATTGTGCTTCCAGGCTATTTATATCGTTTCCTCCCATCAATTCGCTCTCCTCTTGGTTGAATTCTGTAATTTTTGCAGAACGGGTAAGAAGTGGAAGCGGGTCGTCAACAAACAGGGTTATCGGCTGATCTTTTTTAACTGCCTCACGGAATTTTTCAGGGTTAAGCAAAATTGAGTTTGCAAAAACATATTCTGTAATTGCATCAGCACTTCCGTTAAACTTATCAAACATCATTGCCAGGCTTTCTCCCCAGTACTCACGTGAAACGTTATTGAAAAATTCTCTCAACTGGTATTCCATCAGCTCTTTCTCTACCTCAAGTACACTTGCCTCATAACCTCTCTCAATGTTGTTTATCAGAGTACGGTGGTGAGGAGATCCAACTCTTAATGTATCTATATTCTCTCTCTCCTGAGCAGTTCTTAATGAGTTTGTACGGTTGCCCAGATATACAAATCCCTGCCCTGACACAAGTGTCTCTCTGAAATAATATTTCTGGCGCGTGAGACTTTCACGAGTTTTGTAATTCTCTTCGAGTTTTTTGAGCAGATCGCCCCATTTTGCTTTTCTTTCAGGATTTGCATCAATCCAGGCCTGTAGCTCTTGCTCCTTTTGTTTGTTGATGTTAACAACACCAAAACGTCTGAAGTTATAAACCTCACCTGCTGTGTACTCCTGAACATTACTGTTACCAAAGTAATGATCTGCATAAACCAGTCTGGTATTAGGATTTTGCTCCATGAAGCTGTTCATAATCCTAAGTTTGTTCTCCTTTAGCTTTACAGTTA
>CAYGID010000263.1:0-1215 GCA_964349835.1 uncultured Bacteroidales bacterium
GCAGGGAGGCATGCTGTACCCAGGCCTTCAGCCAGAGGGTATCACCGGCGGTGTAGGCAGGTCGGTCGGTTCGCACAAACACCTTCTCGGCAGGGAAACCGCTTAACTGGCGGTTCAGCGCCTCAATGGCCGAGGTGGCAAAAGAGGCTTCGGAGGCAACCGAAGCAACTGAATCGACCACCGGAGCAAGATGTACCCCGGGTTGGAAGGCTCCGTCCGGACCCTTGAGAGTAGAGTATGGACGCTGCGCCGGAACCGTTGTGGCAGACAACGACACGCAAGCAATCAAAAAAAACAGAACAAAAAAACGGGAAACCGAACTTAGGCCCACTAATGGCCGACCAGAATACACTGCAATGCCTATTTTCATGGAAGTCAGGATAGATGCGTGAGTCTGTCAAAGCTAAATAATCTATTTAGCAAATACAATATGCATACTCAATTCATTTTAAAAAAAATCGCATCCCAATAAAAGAAACAGAAGAAAGTTCAGGGGTTAATGCGCTACTTCATTTTCGCGCATCAGCGCATCATTAGAGCATTTGCGCCTTTAGGCGCCTTGCCTGATTGGATGTAACTGCCTCCTCGACGGTCGAAGTTCTGCGACCCATTAGCGCTCTCATTCACTAAAAGAGGAGAACTCGCTTCGCTCAAACAGCTCCTCTTTTTAGCGTTCATTGAGAGCGATGGGTCCCCGCCTAACTTCTCCATTGTCGCTGAGGCAGTTCATCCAAACGGCCGGCTACCTACGTTACCCTCGTCGCTGTTATACTCATCACTAGAGCCTTATTGCATTAGTGCATTAAAGCATTTGCGCGAAGCGTATTGACCATTCACCAACGATTTGCGGTTTACCTCTAATAAGGGTTTTGAAGGGACTTCCCGGGGACCTTGTAGGGACTTTACAGGGACCTCGTGGGGACAAAGTCCCTCTAAGGTCCCCATTATTCCCCTTGCAGGTTGCCTTGAGGTTCCCGCTAGTGTCTTACGAACAAGGAAATCCGGGAAACCGTTTACGAAATCACTACCGAACTGACCTCTTCCGACAGTGTACCCTCCTTCGGGTTCACCTCCGATCGGCCCATCGAGATTTCCCTGCCCAAGGAGGGTATCCGCCTAATGAGCTTTCTCAGCGAATAGAACTAACCCCGGGAAAGAAGACCAACGACCCCGAAGTCCTTCGGCTTCTTGCCCAAGTAAAAGAGGACGACAATC
>CAYGID010000264.1:0-1187 GCA_964349835.1 uncultured Bacteroidales bacterium
CTGCTGGAAGGATTCAATGATCCCACCCCCGACATGTCGGTATCCTTGAAGTTGTTGTCGGCACTCTGCGCATAGGTGTACTCATCGGTGCCATTTTGTGCGGCTGCGTAGAAATACTGACCCAGGAAGTAGCGAGTGTGCGAATAGAGCGAGGTGAGCCCGTACTGGATACCCTGTTCGGTTTTGAAGAATCCCGGCTCATAGATGGCACGGGGTTTTTCATCCAGGATATCGTTGGAACAACCGAAAGTGATGAATGCCACTACGATCATTGCCAATATATGCTTAAACTTTAAATTTTTCATATCCATTTTTGTCATTTAGATAATTTTGCATGATTGTTAGAATGTCAGGTTGATTCCAACCAGGAAGTTGCGTGTCTGGGGTGTGTTGGTTCCCACCGTCAGCATAGTGGTTGCGTTGTAGGGCAGACTGCCGGTGACCGCAGCATTCTGATTGCCATAGGAGTTGGTTACCGGATCCAGTCCCGATTCCTTGTGATAGGGGGAGAAGAGTACGAAAGCATTCTGGACGGTGACGTAGAGACGTGCATTGGTGATACCTGAATTGCGGAACCAGTCGGCTTCGGAATCAAAGTTATACCCCAGTGTAATCTGACCCACCTTGAAGTAGGAAGCATCAAAATAACCGAGCGTGCTGCCATATTTCGGGTTGTCCCCACTCTGAAGGCCGCCTGGCTTCGGATATTTGGCATCGGTGTTATCGGGTGTCCAGTAGTCCACCTTCACATTTCCGCGGCGGCCGGAGAGCATGTTCAAATAACCGTTGGCGGCATGCAATGAGCTCACCAGGATACCACCGTGTTGGTAGGTGCCGATCACGTTGAGGTCCCAGTTGTTGTAGGCCACACGTGTATTGAACCCTCCCTGCCAGTCGGGATCTGCACTCATAATTTGTCGGTCGTCTGCACCAATCTGACGTACCGGTTCTCCATTTGCATTGTATTCACCTGCATATTTTACTTTGATCATTCCCACGTTTCCACCCGGTTCCAAGATGTCGAGGTAAGGATCTCCCTCCTGCCAGAGACCGATTTTTTCAAAATCGAAAATGGAGTTGATGGGGTAGCCTTCAAACCAGGAGTTGATGATGTCACGCTCAGGCTCTTTATTGCCTTCATTATCCTTTCCCGAAACCAGTTCGACGATCTTATTGCGGTTGGCGTA
>CAYGID010000265.1:0-1186 GCA_964349835.1 uncultured Bacteroidales bacterium
AGAGCATTAGAGCATTAGAGCATTAGAGCATTAGAGCATTAGAGCATTAGAGCATGAACCATTAGAGCACTTGCGCGACAGCGCATATGAGCATTACGGTCTCAGGCTTCTTATTACCGTATCCACGATCTCCCTCTTTCGAGAAGCAACCAACCGTTCGGCATCCTCCGGACTAAGATCCATTAAGGCCGAAAGTGCCGGCAGAGCCAAGAACATGGCAGCATTCATCGAAATTACATTTAGTACTAGGTTCAAAACCGAGATGGACCGGATCTCCCCAGCCTCGATTGCGACCTCCAAATCGGCATCCAGCCGTTCTATCATTGCAAGAGGAATGTTACCCAAATGCTCCTTTAACTGAAGCGCCCGCTCCGGATGGGTCGAGATCTCCCTAATCATCATAAAGGGGAAACGGGGATTCTTTGCCATCATATCGAAATGGAGCATAATCATCCGCTCGAGCCGCTCCAGAAAGGTACCGCCCATAGTGTCGATATGAAAAAACGCACGCGAGAATTCGAGGATTTTGGATTCAAACACCTTTTGAAAAAGATTCTCCTTCGTGCGAAAGTAATAGTGAATCAACGCCTGGTTACATCCCACCTGTTTCGCTATTTCGGTGGTAGAGGTCAGCGAAAATCCCTTCTCCAGAAATAGACATTCGGCCACCTCCAAAATAGCCTGTTCCAGGGGTAAATCATTAACATCTATATGTTCGGAAGCAATCATGAGCAATTATTAGGGTTATTTAATAGACCTATTAGCAGCGCAAATATAGAGCATAATTCCAAATAAACAAGAACAATAGTGGATTAGTGCTCTAGTGCATCGAAGCGCGTAAGCGCTTCAAATGCTCTAATGCTGCGCTGCACGCGAAGGTTCTGATGATTGGGTGACGCAGGGGTTAGCCGTTTGGATGAACTGCCTCAGCGACATTGGAGAAGTTGGGCGGGGACCCATCGCTCTCAATGAACGCTAAAAAGAGGAGCTGTTTGAGCGAAGCGAGTTCTCCTCTTTTAGTGAATGAGAGCGCTAATGGGTCGACAAACTTATCATGTCGAGGAGGTAGTTACATCCAATTAGGCAGAAATTAATGGTGGATGGTGAATGCGCTGCGCGCGAAGGTTCTGATGATTGGGTGACGCAGGGGTTAGCCGTTTGGATGAACTGCCTCAGCGACATTGGA
>CAYGID010000266.1:0-1185 GCA_964349835.1 uncultured Bacteroidales bacterium
CTACTTCAGTTTCAACGTCATTGCATTAAAAGCCACGACAAGGGTGCTTGCCGACATCAATATGGCGCCCATAGCCGGATTTAATATAAATTTCGGATATAGAATCCCTGCAGCCAAAGGGATGGCAATCACGTTGTAGCCTACAGCCCAGATGAGGTTCTGAACCATTTTACGGTATGTCCTTTTTCCGAAATCAATCATTTTTACTACATCCCGCGGGTCACTGTTTACCAGAATAATATCGGCTGTCTCTGCAGCTACATCAGTACCCGAGCCAACAGCGATGCCCACATCTGCCTGTGCCAGGGCAGGTGCATCGTTCACACCGTCACCGGTCATCGCCACGATTTCTCCTTCTGCCTGAAATTCCTTTACTTTTTCCTGTTTCAGGTGGGGCAGGACATTCGCCATATAACCATCCATCCCTAATTTGTTAGCAACGGAAGCAGCAATATCCTCATTATCACCCGTGAGAAGAAATGACTTGATACCCATTTGTTTCAAGTCGTCAATGGCTTGCCGTGAACCTTCACGAATAGTGTCGGCCAATGTGATGATTCCTTCGGGATGACCGTCGATCAATAAATAATTGACCGTCTCCGAAGCAGGGTCAATTTCACCGGGTGTTTCAGGCAGGGTGATTTTTTTATCCTGGAAATAATTCGGGCCAGCAGCCACGATTGTTTTCCCGTTGACCGAACCGGTTACACCCATGCCCTGCATATACTGAAAATCACCCGAGCGCCATAATTCCAGGTTCTTCTCATTGAGCATTTTCATGATCCCCTTTGCAATATGATGTTCGGAGTTTTGCTGTATCGCCGCGGCGTATTGCAATAATTCATCGGCAGCATATTTTTCACCCAATGGAATAATGTGTTGCACGGCGTGTGAACCCTCTGTCAGTGTTCCGGTTTTATCAAAGATGATGGTCGAGAGCTTTCGTGTGGTTTCAAAGGCTGTGCGGTTGCGTAAGAGCAGGCCATTGGTGGCTGACAACGTTGTGGAGATGGCGACAACCAGGGGGATGGCTACGCCCAGCGCGTGGGGACAGGCCGTAACCATGACGGTGACCATTCTTTCCAGTGCAAAGGATAAATTGCCCCCACCGGCAGTGAACCAGTAGATAAAGGTAGCCACACCCATCACGATGGCGATATAGGTAAGCCATTTAGCCACCCTGTC
>CAYGID010000267.1:0-1183 GCA_964349835.1 uncultured Bacteroidales bacterium
GAAACATGAACTGCCCAAACATATTTTAATGTTGCGTTTTTGCATTACAAATGGTAGTTAAAGTACAGATACTATCTTCTTAGCCTCTCTGTGAGCAAAGGGACAATCTTCTTCACATCTCCTACAATTCCGAGGTCGGAAGATTGGAAGATTGGGGCGTATTTGTCTTTGTTAATAGCTATTATATAGTCTGACTCCTCCATTCCGGCAAGGTGTTGTATTGCGCCTGAAATACCTAATGCAAAATATAGGTCCGGCCTCACTGTTTTACCGGTCTGGCCAACCTGGCGATTGTGTCCAACTATTCCAGCGTCAACCAATGCGCGTGATGATGAAACCTCTGCCCCGATTGTATGTGCAAACTCACGCAACTTATCGAACCCTTCGGAATTACCCACTCCACGGCCTCCCGAAACAAGGATATTGGCCTCAGTGATATCTACTAAATTACGCTCCTCTTTTACGGTCTCCAGTAACCTGACACGGAACTTTGAACTGTCGAATACAGGTGCAAAATTGATAATCTCGCCCTTGCGGCTCTCGTTGCGAGGAGCGGTACACATCACTCCAGGCCTTACTGTAGACATCTGAGGCCGATGCTCTTTACAGACAATAGTTGCCATCATATTACCGCCAAAGGCAGGTCGGGTCATTAGCAGGTTACCTTCATCAGAGATGTCCAGAGCCGTACAATCGGCTGTAAGACCGGTTGATAGTCTTGCTGAGAGCCTCGGACCTAAATCGCGTCCGATTGTAGTAGCGCCTATCAGAATAATACTTGGCTCAAATTTAACTCCAATCTGGTATAGTGCCTGAGTATAAGGTTCTGTCATGTAGTATTTTAACTGAGGCGAATCGGCTACAATTACCTTGTCCGCTCCGTATGTTATGCAATCATCTGCAAGCCCTTTGATATTATCACCAAGCAATAGGGCACACACTTTCTCACCATTTTTAGCGGCCAATTCTACGGCCTTGCCAAGCAACTCAAGGGATACACTTTGAATGATGCCGTCCCGCTGCTCTATAAAAACATAAACATCTTTATATATCGTTTTATCCATAACTATCGTATAATGAATTTCTCTTTAAGTTTGTTTACAATTATCTCTACGGCTTCATTCGGCTCTACTTCGTGAAGTTGGCCGGCAGCTTTTGCTCCTCTTGTAAATGATTTGGCCAC
>CAYGID010000268.1:0-1163 GCA_964349835.1 uncultured Bacteroidales bacterium
TAACGCAACTCCCATCTTATCCATAATCATTGCCAGATCTGATGGGTGGGCACCGTTAACGGTAAACGAGAATAGTGAAATTTTCTTGTCACCCTTTCCGTAAAGTCTTAATCCCTCAATTTTTAAAAGCTCTTCAGTCATGTAATCAACAATTGACTGCTCCATTTTATCAAGAAACTTTCTGTCAATTGACTCTACGAACCTGATAGCTTCAGCCATTGCAGCAGCACCAATAAAATTCGGGGTCCCGGCCTCGAACTTAAGAGGGAGCGGGGCATATGTTGTCTTTTCGAATGTCACAGTCTCCACCATATCTCCTCCTCCCATCCATGGCGGCATGCTATCAAGTATCTCTCTTTTGCCATACAAAACACCTGTTCCGGTTGGCCCATAAAGTTTATGACCTGAAAATACATAAAAGTCACAATCAAGTTTACGAACATCGGTCTCTATATGGACAATGCTCTGGGCACCATCAATCAAAACCGGAATCCCTTTTGCGTGAGCCTTGGAGATTAACTCTTCTACAGGGTTTATCAACCCCAAAACATTTGATATATGAGAAACGGAGACAATCTTAACTGAGTTATCAAGCAGATTGTCAAGCATATCAATTCTCCAGTTTCCATTTTCATCAACCGGAATAACTTTCAGATTTGCCTCTTTGTTTTGACAAATCATTTGCCAGGGTACAATGTTGGAGTGATGTTCAGACTCTGAAATCAATACCGAGTCTCCTTTTTTTAAATATTTCCCTCCAAAGCTGGCAGCTACAAGATTAATTGAGGCAGTTGTTCCGGATGTAAAAATTATCTCCTCCCTGTGGGCTGCATTAATGAATTTTCTTGTAACCTCTCTTGACTCTTCATAAAGCTCTGTAGTCTTTGAACTCAATTCATGAACGGCTCTATGTATATTTCCGTTTACTCCTGAGTTCATCAGGCTTACCATATCTATTACCTGTTTTGGTTTTTGAGCTGTTGCTCCGTTATCCAGATAGACAAGTTTTCTGGAGTTAACGGTCTGCTCTAGTGCAGGGAAAAGCGATCTGATTGTCTCTATGTCCGATATTTTATTCATCTGGTTATTACTAAATGAGGGTTACCGTTGCAAAATTAACAAAACAAAGTTGCCGTTTATACCTTAAAAACATAAATTTGCAT
>CAYGID010000269.1:0-1162 GCA_964349835.1 uncultured Bacteroidales bacterium
GTTATATATTCCAAGGAATCAAGAGGGAAGAACATGGAGGGCTCGCAGACGAGAAGATGGTTCTGGACACCACCTTTGATGACCCCAAAGAATTGACCTTTATACTTGCCACTGCTGATAACAGACTGAAAAGAAATACTCTCTTTCTGACTCATACATATGGTTTCCCCATAAGATTATCTAAAAAAGACACCTCAAATTACGGAGAGGGAACAACCACATATTTCGGCCACTCATTTGAATATTCAACATACTTCAAAAAATACACAGACCAGATATCAGAAAACGATTCTCTGGCAAGAGCCCTGTACAATAACATGTTTCTCATCTCTCCAACTGCCAGCTTTGACTCATCAAGAGTGGGGATATTTGAAAATCGGGTATTCATAAGAATACAACCTTGGTCACAAGATGCTATAGTTTCTAAACTTGATGGTGGAATTGGACATAAAGTTTTATCAATATACAGTTTCAGACCTGAGTTTTACTCAACCGGTGCCAGAAACAGCGTTCATAATAATGTGTATCTCTATTTTGGTGCTGCAGGTAACTTCAGAAAGTATTTTAGATGGGATGCGTTGGCTAAATATGATATATCGGGGTATTATGCGAATAATTTCAGTTTGGATGCCAAAGCCGGAGTATCGCTCTACCCTGTTGAAGGGGGGATACACCTTAATGCAAGGCTAATTCTTGAAAACCGACGGCCTGGCTGGTTCAGCAACTCTTACTACTCAAACCACTACGCGTGGAACAACGACTTTGAAAATATAACCGAAACCAGAATAGAGGGACATTTAGACATTCCGCATTTTAAACTCAGCGCCTTTGCGGGATATACAATTATTAACAACCCTGTTTACCATGGCATTCAGGGGATTGCAGCACAACACAACGACATTATAAACATATTGTCGGCCTATGTCCAGAAAGACTTCAAACTTGGTTTCCTTCACCTGGATCACAGGGTACTCTTTCAGATGACCTCAAATAGCGAGGTTATTCCGCTTCCGGCTTTAAGCGCAAACTTACGATACTACATGCAGTTCAACCTTGTTAAAAATGTACTGACTGCACAATTTGGCGCCGATGTAACATTTAACACCAGCTATTATGCACCGGCATACAGCCCTGCCCTGGGCATTTTCCACAATCAGAATGA
>CAYGID010000270.1:0-1134 GCA_964349835.1 uncultured Bacteroidales bacterium
AAAATCAATTTATTCGCCTCATAATTCTTTTTTGATATCTTCTTTGCCTTAGATACTTTGAATTACGAAACTCTGTTTTTTTGTAAAAAATGTTATTATATTGAAAGTCGTATTTCTTGAAATAACATCAAGCAATATGACTTTCAACATGAAACTACTTCAAGTATACCAAACCTTGAAAGATAAAGTAAGCTTCATTTATGAAAAACTCAAATTGTCCAAATACGAAAAAACTACTGGTCGAAAATTGAAAATAGGAATAGTTCAGACAATCGCTTTAGCTCTTTACAAACAAACGCAGGGAATTTCAACCAAAAAATCAATCTGGAATGATTTCAAAAACATCCTGAAATGCAGTTATAAAACATTGGTGGTGAATATGAACCGTTGCTCTGTTCTGGCTTTGATAGTTCTCAAAATCTTATTCAAAAACAACAATCAAAATTCTCACTTAGTGAAACATACGGATTCCACCGACATTCCTGTTTGCCTTAATAAAAATGGGAAATATCATAAAACAATGGATGGATTCGCTAACTGGGGACGCAATGGAAAAGGCTGGTTTTATGGGCTCAAATTACATCTTACTGAGGATTTAAACAGGAATATTTTGTCTGTTGTTTTCTCTCCGGGAAATACTTCCGACATAGAGATGTTTATGAAATTAAACAAAGATTTGGAAGGAATATTTATCGCTGATGCGGGTTATGTCTCAGAGAAACTGGAAAAGGAATTCTATCGGGAAAATAAAAGAATTTTGTTTTCCAAGCCAAGAATAAATATGAAAAAAATAATAACTTTTTGGCAGAAGAAACTTTATGACACCAGAATGATTATTGAACTGCAATTCAGAAGCTTGAAAATGTTTTATGGGCTTATCACTTCTCTTCCCAGATCTATCAATGGTTATTTTGCCAATTATATCTATTCGATTTTATCTTACGCGCTGAGGTAGAGCGTTTCGTATAAAAGGACAAACTTTATCTTTCTTAATATAAAAAATTATAACTTCATCAAAAAATGAGGTTGTTTTGTGTTGGGGCAATGAATATCAAAAAACAGAGTTTCGTAATTCAAAGTAAGATAGGAAGAGTCGTTCCTGTGATAACAGCTCCGCCGGTGGGCGTGAATTGG
>CAYGID010000271.1:0-1128 GCA_964349835.1 uncultured Bacteroidales bacterium
TATAGATTAATATGTTTATAGCTTATGCATGTCGTAGCGTATCATCACCGTGCCGCACTGATGGACGGACACCATGGCATTTCTCATGCCGAATTGCCCAATCATCATCGAATACTCCTTGTCATATAGGCCGCCATCTTCAAGAATCTCCCCACATCCCCTGATAAGGTCATCCAGCGTTCCCGGGGGCAGCGCTTCCATGCTGTGCCCGCAGTACAGGTCCAGAGGCCCGTCCGCGATTTCCCTGAACCTCTTCAGGGCCGCCAGGTACTCGCGAAGGGGCGGACAACGCTCAAAGAAAACCAGCGGGCTGCGTGTGATGGTGTCGCCTGTGAACGCAACCCTGTTTGAGCGGTCTATATAGCACATGCTGCCTATCGAGTGTCCGGGCAATGAGACCGCCAACAGATCCCGCCCGCCAAGGCTGAACACATCGCCGTCATTGACATCTCTATAATGGGTTACAGGCTCACTGACAATATTCTGCCTGATATGGGACATCAAATCATCGGGATACTGACCGTACCGACTTATGAATTCCATGCGGGCTTCCGCGTCAAGGACCCTGGGCAGCACGACCTGCGGATCTTCGGCGGGACTGATATACACACGCTTGAACAGTGACGCGGCGCCTACATGGTCCGGGTCGCAGTGGGTGATCAGACACCTGACAGGCTTGTCTGTCAGACGGCTGACGATATCATAAAGGCTGGCGTCCGTTCCCATCCCGGTATCGATCAGCGCTGCCTCGTCATCGCCAATCACGAGTCCCATGCACAAGATAAAATGAGGGTTCATACGCTCGCCGATCATATAATGATTGGCGCTGACCTGTCGGGTCTCAAATATGCTGGTCATAACATCCCCCGTGTTCATATTCATAGGTCAAACCTGCCCACCGGCAGCCCTTCAGCATCCACCTCGCATGGACCAGCCCTGCTTTTATATATTCACCCAAAATCAATGCCGATGAATACCCAAAATCTGCTCTGCCGATGTACTTGGCAAATGGGGAGAGCGGCTGCTGTGTCTATGGTCAGATACTTGGCATATTGTGACATCTCCTCCGAGGCGAAAATATTGAACGAAAGAGAGCGATGGAGTTATCCGGGTAAGTACTGTCGTGTT
>CAYGID010000272.1:0-1125 GCA_964349835.1 uncultured Bacteroidales bacterium
GGGTGGTGTCGTTTTGCCATACCCGGCAACGTTGGTTGGCATAGCCTCCCAGGTATAGCAGGTAGAGGAGCGCCACCATCAAACCCCCTTTGGCAAATTGGGTTTTGAGGAGTCGGCTTTGTTGATTTTGGGTTTGCGGATGTGGGGTATGTCGGGATTGGGTTTGCAGGAGTTGTACAAAGCTCCAGGCCATCAGAAAGGTGATGCCGATCAGGGGGAGGTAGATGTAGCGGTCGGCCACGATATTGATCCGCGACATGGGAACGATGTGCAGCACCAGCCCCAACTGCAGGAAAAAGAAGAGGATGGCAAAGCGTTGCGGCACTTTGCGGATATAGCCTGCCATCAGCAGCAGGATGATTACCCAGAGGATAGGATAGCTCCAGAACTGCAAAGGCATCGGTTCGCCCATCTCATTGGGAAAGGGGTAGATGTAGAGCAGATTGACGGGGGCAAGGATTTTAGAGAGATATTCGGTAAGGGCATAGGCTGAGAAAGCAATCCGTTGCGATAAGGGGTAGAAGCCTTCGTGCGAGAGCAACCCCTGATTTGTGGAGGCGTGCGAGAGGAGGGTGATGTAGGCAAAATTCAGCATCAGAATCAATAGGGGGAGTTTTTCGAGCCAGAGCTCCGCTTTGGTAAAATCTCTGCGCGCGATCCAATCCATCAGCAGCAGGGCAAAGGGAAAGGTAACCGCCTGCTCTTTGGCTCCGAAGGAGAGAGCAAAACAGAGACAGACCAGTATCCAGGAGGTGAGCTGTCGGTTTTGCAGATAGCGCAGATAGGCCCCCAGTCCGCAGAGATAGCAAAAGGCAAAGAGGGGAATCTTGGAGGCACTGATCCATGCGACAGCCTCTACCTGCAGGGGATGGATGGCAAAGAGCAGCGCCGAAAGGAAAGCCACCGGCAGGGCCGTTTGCAGCGGGGTCCCTCCCTGTGCCAGAAGTTTTCGGATCAGTACAAATACCCATAAGGTGCAGCCCAGATGCAGGAGAAGAGGAAATGCATGAAATACCACCGGATTTGCCCCAAAGAGGCGAAAGAGCAGGGTGTAGCAGAGTTGATTCAGCGGGCTGTACTGGCCGTGATGGAATTGGGTAAGGATAGCACCGATATTGTCGAAGC
>CAYGID010000273.1:0-1122 GCA_964349835.1 uncultured Bacteroidales bacterium
GTTATTAATCGTATCTGTATTTTATAAACCAAATATCGTGCAGAGAGAAACTTATGTTAAACATTACATATCTCTCCCTAAGAAGGTTATTTTTCAATGAGCCTCTTTGTCCCATATCAACCGACAGCCCCAGACCGTTGTACAATCTAAGTACAGGAAGGGTTGCACCAAAAGTGACTCCCATAGAGTTAATCTGATTGCCGTTTACTTTCATATAGGTGTTCTCGTAGTATGCACCACCTCTGTAGGTGACTCTTCTTGCATAGTAACGGATATCGTATCTGTTTGGAATATACTCAAACCCAACCCTGAATGAATTACTTACGGCAGGTGAGAAATCTACTCCCGGTGTCGATCCGAAACTTACGCTGCTCCAGTCCTGACGAATATAGTCAGCTCCAACGAGCCATTTATCTCTTTTTCTTAAAGTAACGCCTACTCCCAATTCTGAAGGAATCTCCATTTGTGTATCTTCAGATACGTTGTGATATACAGTATCCCTTACTCCGGTAGCACCGGTTGCATAGGCATATTTTGTAAGATCACCTTTAAGTTTTGTTCCGGTTAGCCATGTTGCTCCAATGGTAAGTTCGGTATCTTTTTTTACCTCCTTATGATATTGTACCCCGAATTTTGCAGCCATAGAGCTTACAACATAGTCCATTCCGGTATTAATTGTTCTGTAGGTAGAGTTGGTAACAAACAGCACATCAGAATAGCGGTCGATGGTTCCGAAGTAGTTAATCCCCTCTGCTCCTATCGAAAAATTTTTAAAAAGGTCCATCGAGGCACTCACAAAGGCTTTGGTAATTCCGCCGGTTCCGTATCTTCTGTATCTAATCTCACCCAATTCGTTAATGATAACAGGGTTGGTCTCTCTCTCTTCAAACTTGTATCCTACACTGCTGAATGGTACTATTCCGGCTGCTATTGCCGATTTTTTATAAAGAGGAGAGGTGATTACAATATGGTGCATATTAAACACATTGAAAGCCGACGATTTTGAATCTCCGCTGGTGTAAATGTTCTTCTGGTTCAGGCCAAAATCCATCATAAATGATTGTGGGTCTCTCTCAGTAAGTGCGGCAGGGTTCATAAAGTTTATGAGCCTGTTGTCTCTTA
>CAYGID010000274.1:0-1120 GCA_964349835.1 uncultured Bacteroidales bacterium
CTGATCAGGCCGAAGAGATGCATGCATATATAAGAAGGGTAATTGGAAACAAGTTTCCGACACTTGCAGATGAGATTTCAATACTTTACGGAGGAAGCTGTAAGCCCTCAAATGCTGTGGAATTATTTGGAAAAGAGAATGTTGATGGTGGTCTGATTGGAGGCGCATCCCTTTCAGCACAGGACTTTATTGCAATCATCAAATCTTTCTGATGAACTACGCTGAGGTTTGTATTGAGATAAATCCTTTTTCGGAAGAGACAGCAGAGCTTGTAATAGCTCATTTGTCAGAATTGGCTTTTGAGAGTTTTCTTACAGAGGGTAATATGTTAAAATGTTACATAAGTGAAAAGGAGTATTCGTCAGAAGCCGTAAAAGCACTTATTTCTGAATTTGATAAAGCAGGTTGTGTTTTAAAGAGTACCGCTAAGATAATAGAACACCAAAATTGGAACGCTTTGTGGGAGAGCAATTTTACACCTATAATTGTTGATGACAGGTGTATTATTAAGGCAAGTTTCCATAAAGATCTTCCGGAAGCAAAATATGTTATCACGATAGATCCTAAAATGGCTTTCGGTACAGGCCATCACCAAACTACCAGACTGGTGATTGAGACTCTGTTGGAAATGGATGTTCAGAACAAAAGGGTATTGGATATGGGATGCGGAACCGGGATATTGGCCATTCTTGCTGCAAAAATGGGAGCCGCATATCCACTAGTAGCCGTTGATATTGACGATATTGCTGTTGACTCGACCATCGAAAATTCAACCAGAAACGGATTAGAGAGTAAGATAAATGCAATTGAAGGTGATGCTTCATCTGTCAAAGATTTAACTTTTGACCTTATCCTTGCCAACATAAACAGAAATATTATTATAGCAGATATCGGGATATATTCCAATGCTCTTATCTCCGGTGGCTACCTGGTTTTAAGCGGCTTTTATGAAGAAGATTCCCCTTTAATTGTAAATAAAGGTGAAAAATTTGGTCTTACTCCCGTATTTAGTAAATGCCTTGACAACTGGACTGTAATAAAAATGGTAAAAAAGTAGATTTTTTATCATTAAGACTATTGCAAGAATAATTTTTTGTTATACCTTTGCAGTCCTCAAAGA
>CAYGID010000275.1:0-1115 GCA_964349835.1 uncultured Bacteroidales bacterium
CAAGATCTCTCGGGATAAGATATTAAACTTTCTCTGCGTTCTGCCTGATTTACTCTACTTGAGTTACGGTTGAATTTTGGGCGTTCCCAATCCATTGCCCGGTTACCCTCTCTTGTGAGCCTTATATCAGGTTTCTGTGCGTCAGAACTTCAGATTTGCTGATGGCTTCTTTCAGATTTGCAGTTACCCGCAACACCCTTGCCAATCGCTAATGTTTCCTATCAACTCGGCACATGCAGGAACTTGCATCCTGCCAGCTTAATACCATGCCCGACATACAAAAAGAAGTACGTTCAGAACGTACTTCTTTTCCGAATGCTAATTATAACAATTTAATCTTGCCTCTTGAAAGAATATAAATTAAAACACCCACAACAGCACAATTATCATTTTACATTACAAATCTCATTCAATTCTGTTCCCTTTCATTACACCGAACAAAACAGTCATCAATAAATTAAGAAAAACATTTCAACCAAGCTGCAAGAGTGACAGACATACCGTCTGTCACTCTCTGTGAATAAAAAAGCAGAGTAGAATTATGCGTTGAGATTCGATGAATTTGAACTACTTTTCTATTCATGTTGCATCTATTATATTTTTACCCCTTAAGTATAACCTTATCACGCAGGCGTTTACTGTTCCGCCAATCTTACATCATATTGACAAACCAAAGTTCAATAAAAAGGAACAAGAAGTATGTTATAGATAGGTTATATAACAAAAGAATAACAACAAATCTACCAAGAGAAAGAGTCCTATCCCTTATTGTACTGTAGGTTTGATAAAGTGTGAAAATGTGACTCCATTGGTAAAAGAACATATATATAGGATTATGGAATGAATATTTCAATCTTAGCATAATTTTTCTGCAAAGTGCAATATTATTTCACTCTACTCTCCTATTTTTACCTCTGTAACTTATAAGCTAGCAAAATAATTGAAGTCAAATGAAACAGAAAAGAACGGCGCTGAAGATTCTAATATTCATTCTTCTTTTGGCCATCTTATACTTTGCCTATTCAGTTGGTAAATATGACAACAAGAGGGGAAATGCAACAGAATCTGTACAATAAAAACAATTCTATCAAAGAGCTGTCTCGTGAAGGGTCAGC
>CAYGID010000276.1:0-1087 GCA_964349835.1 uncultured Bacteroidales bacterium
AGAGAGCAACGGCAAATACGCTCTATAACTTTGCTTACTATCTTGAACATTTAGAGAGACTTGGGTATTGCAAAGAGGTAGACTGGGTACAAAGAGTCCTTACCGTACCGGAGACGATGCCAGAAAAGATTGAGCAGTATTCAAAGATTGTAAAAGAGAGATTTGGTCTGCGGATATTGGAAAAAGTTACCCGGAAAGATCTGTATAAATATGCAATGGAGCTGTTTGAGGCTTATAATAAAGCATTTGCCTCTCTTTACTGCTTCTCCCCGCTTTCTCCCAAAGAGTACAAACTGCTTGTAAAACAATTTGTTCCTGTGCTCAATCAGGATATGGTTGTAATACTTTTGGATAAGAATAATCAGTTAGCGGCATTTGCCATTACAATGCCATCAATTGCAGTAGCACTTCAAAAGGCAAGAGGGAGACTGTTCCCGCTTGGTTTTATCCATCTTAAAAAGGCATTAGGCAATTATGACGAGATGGAGATGAACCTTATTGGTGCGTTACCGGAATACAGAAACAAAGGGATAAATGCGATAATTTTTCACCAACTGAATATTCAGTATGTTAAATATGGTGTAAAGAAACTGGTATCGTACCCAATGCTGGAAAACAATGAATCAGTTCAGAGGATCTTTGACTACTACCCCATGGCCCCATATATGAGGCGCAGATGCCTGGTAAAGAAGATCAATCAGGGCGATTGAAACGGCAGCCTCAAGTACTACCGGTACCCTCAGAGCAAAGCAGGCATCGTGTCTGCCTAAAACCTTAAGCTCCTCAATCTCACCTGATTTAAGATTAACGCTGTTTTGAACCTTGGATATGCTTGACGTTGGCTTGACCGCTACCCTCAGAACAATTTGGTTGCCGTTGGATATGCCTCCGTTTACTCCACCGGAGCCGTTTTTTGCAGTTTCACCGGATGGGTTTAAAATCGGGTCGTTGTGCTCAGAGCCCCACATTCCTGCAGCCTTGAACCCGTCTCCGAACTCAATGCCCCTGATTCCGGGAATTGCAAAAATAATCTGCGAAAGAACCGACTCAAGCGAATCAAAAAATGGCTCGCCAAGCCCGGCCTTAA
>CAYGID010000277.1:0-1084 GCA_964349835.1 uncultured Bacteroidales bacterium
TAAAACGGATTCCAGTTGTCTGTAATGTCAAGATTGGCGTTGTATATTCCCCCAAGACTCTCTGCCAGACTACCCAGCCAGCTTGACTGTGCGTTTGCGCCTGATGTTACCGATCTTGAAGAGAAGTTATTTAATTTATTAACAGCTACACCAAAACTTATGCTCTTAAAGCCATATGGTCTGTCAGATACAGGTATGTGACCTACAAAACCAAGATTGGAGATGCCAAATTTTGTCCACCCTTCGTTCTCGCGGTTGCCAAGATATAGAGTGCTGCTTTTATCGTGAGTAATCGCAGGTGTTATGGCAAACTCAGAGTATCTGTAAATGCCCGAAGCTGCGGGGTTAATGCTAATCGCGTATGTATCTCCTCCGAGAGAAGTAAACGCATTACCCATTGCCATTGACCTAGCGGTACCTTCGTATCTGATCTTAGAGTAGGTTAGTGCGTCTAAGGCCCCCTGCGCAACAATAACATTTGAAATTATGGTTGCAGCTATGATAAATAGTATCCTTTTCATATTTTAAAGTTACCTTCTATAAGTAGATCCGCCTCCGCTTGATGTGCTTGATGAGCCGGAACTGCTGCTTGAGCTGGTGTTTGATGAAGAACCTGTTGATGTAGATCCGGGAGAAACAGAACTGCGACTACTGTTCGAATTCGTATTAGCAAACGGATTTCTTGTAGGCTGGTTGCCGGATGTGCTTCTTGAGCTCTGTGTCTGAACAGCTGCCGGACGGTAATTCCTGCTTTGAGTAGCTTCGGAGCTATTTCTTCCGGTATTGGTAGTGCCTGATGTCGGTCTGGTTGTAACAGATGGTTGTCTGACTGTACCTGTGGTCTGACCTCTGTTTGTCTGGGTTGGTCTAACAGACTCGTTGCTGCGTGAGTTATTTGAGTTTCTGTTTTGTTCAGTATTACTTCTGTTGACCTCAGTATTTGTCCTTCTTACAGTACCTTCATAACCGCTTCTGTTAACCTCACCGGTTGTTCTGCGAACAGCACCTGATGATTGATTTCTGTTAACCTCGGTACCTCTGTTCACTTCACCTGCAGGCCTTCTGACTGTTCCTGTTGAGGCTG
>CAYGID010000278.1:0-1069 GCA_964349835.1 uncultured Bacteroidales bacterium
AATCGCCCGGACTTTCTACGGTGCCACCTATCTCTTGGATGCCATTGGCGAAAAGCTAGGCATCACTGAGGACTTAAAACTGTGTTTCCCGCAAACCTATCGGCAGATGCTGTCCATCATCTATTACTTGGTCTTGGAAGACCATAGTCCGCTGTACCGGTTTGAAAAATGGGGACATCTACACCACCACCCCTATGTTAAAACCACTACCTCGCAGCGAAGCAGCGACCTGTTTGCCTCGATTACCGAGGAGATCAAGCACCGGTTCTTCCGACTTCAGGGCAAACGCCGTAGCGAGAAAGAGTATTGGGCTTACGATATCACTTCGTTCTCCAACTACTCGAAAGCCTTACGCCAAGTTCAATACGGCAACAACAAGGAAGACGACTCCCTTCCCCCGTTCAACTGGTGATGGGCCGAGGCTTCTATAGCGAAGATAATCTCAATGCCCTTTTCAAGGAACATATGACGTTTCTCATCGCAGGCAAGATGTCCGTAGCTTGGATCCGCAGGGAACTAGAGGGCATCTATGAAAACTTCCGTAGCTCTGAAGTCTATGACGATACATACCAGCTCTGCTGTAGGACTATCCAGGCTGAGTGGCATTACACCCAGAAACGGCTGTATAAAGGGGACACCATATCGGAATCCCGCCGTGTCTACCTGCATTACTACTACAATATCGACAAAGCGCCGGAAAAGGAAAAGGCCTTTGACCGACAGCTGGTGGAATTGCGCAAGGACTTAGTAGAGAAGGCCTTTGGCAATCTCAAGGAACGACTGAACCTGCGACGCACACTGGTCTCTTCAGAACAAAGCCTTGACGGAAAGCTCTTTATCGAGTTTGTGGCCTTGATTTACCTCTCCTATATCAAAAAACGGATGCAAGATACCGGTCTATTTAAGCAATATACTCTCCAAGGTGCCTTGGACAAACTCGATATCATCGAATGCTTTACCGCCCCAGGGCAAGGCCTGAGGGTCGGAGAGATACTTGAGAAGCAGAAGGACATCTATGTTGCCCTCGGCGTAGAGCCGCCAACCTCGTTATGAGTCGGCGGGAATGCAG
>CAYGID010000279.1:0-1049 GCA_964349835.1 uncultured Bacteroidales bacterium
ATTAAAGCCCTTACCGATGACAGAATTGCCGGACAGATAGCTTTTGACAGAGACACCGAGAGAGATGCCGACATCTGGGGGTCAAAAATTAAGAATAACTCGTTAAACGGTTATTTTAAAATTGGCTTTCCGCTGAGTGCCGATAACGCAAAGAATATTGCAGCAGTTGTTGACTACTCATACCACGAACTAAAATCCTTTTTCGGACGTAAAGATTATGATGGTTTTCAGAATTCACTCTTTGCGAATTTGATTTTTCAGAACATGATGAGTGAATACCATAAATACACACTTGGTATTGGTGGTACTTATGATAATTATAATGAGCATCTTAAAGATTGGTTTTGGTTAGGTAATACTGCAGCAACTCTCGATCTGTACCCAGGTAGAATTGAAAAATCAATTGGTGCTTACGGCGAGTACACATATACCAATGGAGAGAAGGCCTCAGTAGTGGCAGGTGTAAGACTTGACAACAACAGTATTCATGGCTGGCTCTTTGCCCCGAGGATTAATCTGAAGTATGCATTTGACGAAAAATTGATCTTTAGAGCTCTTGCAGGCAGAGGTTACAGATCTACCACAATTATTCCTGACAATCTTGGTATTCTGTCAACCGGCAGAAAAATTGAGATTCCCGAAAATCTTGATATTGAAGATGCCTGGACATACGGAGCAAATCTTACAGGTTACATGCCACTTGGTATCAGTGATGCTTCTTTGAGTTTTGACTATTTCAGAACAGATTTCAACAGACAGGTAATTGTTGATCAGGAGTATGACCTTTCAAAAATTTCAATTTACAACCTTGATGGCAGGTCATTTACAAACACATATCAAGTTGATCTGAATCTTGAGCCAATAGAGAGGCTCTCAATTCTTACAACTTTCAGATACACCGACGCTAAGGTTACACTCAAAGGACAGGGTCTTGTAGAAAAACCACTCACAAGTAAATACAAAGGTGTATTTAATGTTCAGTATGCGACCCGAATGAGCAAATGGACATTTGATGTGACTGCCCAACTGAACGGACCTTCAAGGCTGCC
>CAYGID010000280.1:0-1030 GCA_964349835.1 uncultured Bacteroidales bacterium
CTTTGCATATCGGACACCTTTCGATATGCCATTTTCTAATAGAACAAACTTCAATTGACCAGCTTCGTCTGGTTGTAAGCCCTAGAAACCCTTTAAAAGGCAAGGCATACGCAAACAATGCAAGAGAAAGATTAGAATATGTCAGGGATGCTGTTGAACGGGCAAATTTTGTTAAGCGTGTAGCTGTGTGTGACATAGAGTACCACCTTACACCCCCTCTTTATACAATAAACACTTTAAGAAAATTGAGAGAGAGAGAGCCGCTTAATAACTTCATTCTGGTTATGGGAGCTGATAACATGGCGATTATTGAGAAATGGCATAAATGGGAGGAGCTGATACAGGAGTTCAGAATTTGGGTCTATCCAAGAACAGGTTACGATACCGAAGCTCTTTGCATTAAGTACGGCGTTCAGATTTTAAGGGCACCGCTCATTGAAATATCTTCGACACAAATACGTGATGCGGAGGAATCGGGGCTTGATATGTCGCAGTTCAAAATTTAAATACTCCTAGAAGCCAGCCTCTGTTGCTATCTTTTTAAAATAGTTCCAGATATTATCAACCGGAGGTTCCGCAACAATAAATATCTCCTCCTTCTTAACAGGATGCGTGAATCTGACACTTCTGGCATGGAGTGATATTCCCCCGTCAGGATTAGATCTTGGAGCACCATATTTCAAATCTCCTTTTATTGGGCAACCTATGGCAGAGAGTTGACACCTTATCTGATGGTGTCTGCCTGTAAGAAGTTCAATCTCCAACAGAAAGTAGTTATCACTGGATGCAATTAGTCTGTAGCGAAGTCGAGCCTCTTTTGCCCCTGATTTCAACTTATCGTGTGCATATGAGCGATTCTGCTTCTCGTTCCTTATAAGGTAGTGAGTGAGCTCTCCCTGCTCAGATGGAGGCATTTTGGCAACAATTGCCCAATACAGCTTCTTAACCTCGCCATTGCGAAACTGTTCGTTTATCCTCTCAAGACTCTTTGAACGTTTGGCAAATATTGCCACACCACTTACTGGTCTGT
>CAYGID010000281.1:0-1028 GCA_964349835.1 uncultured Bacteroidales bacterium
AAATATTATTGTTCCTAAAAATATCGAGATACTCAAAGCTGCGGTCCAAATTATGCTCGGATACTTTCCGGCAAATCCGCTTTCTGAAAGATGCTTGAAGAGGATTGCACCATATGCCCAAATCAGCACGATTCCGTAAGGGATAAATCGGTCGCGAAGCAAACTCCTTGAACCGATAAGCGCTCCTATCAAGAGCAGTACGACAGTCCAAAAACTTTCAGGAAGGTTAAACCCATTCCATCCAAGATAGACGAGGAGAACAGTAACGTTGGCAATAGCGGCCACAGTAATCCATCCAAAATAGACACTGAAGGGCATGCGCATGAGCCAAGTCTCTTTTGGTGTGATAACGCGATTGCGAAATATATCTGCAATCCGAATAAGAGTAATAAGAAGCCCGGCCATAATAATAACGGAGAGCCAGATCACATCATAATGCCAAGCAAATATCCATGAGGCATTAAAAAACGCGTTTGCAATGAAGATGCGATTTAATCTTGCCACCAATTCATCTTTTTCTCTCCACAGCTGATAAAAGACATAGATTCCCAGAAGAGAATAAATCAAACCCCAGATGGAAAATGCGTATCCGGCAGGAGCAAACAAGTTAGGATAATTATCTGATATTTGTCCAGTACTTCTACCTCCAAGTGGAAGTAATACCGCAAGATAGTTTACTGCTATCATAACGACATATGCCACCAAAGTCAACATTTTTAAAATTTTTGTGTTCATAGGCTTAAATTAATATTTTAGCTAACGGTTTGCGGCTTGTTGTAGTGGCGGATTTCGGAGCACAAAACTGTCAATACACCTCAAAAGTTGATTCGAGGTAGAATGTTCAATTAACCATGTCACCCGCCATTGAGCTAAACGCCTGTTAGCACTCGTTTTTCTGTCTATCTTCATTGGTCATTTAGTTCGTCAAATCTCGCTTTCATTGTCGGGTTTCCGTACGTCAATTTCTTAATAGTTAAATCTTCGGCTTTTTGGTTTGCTAGTCGAAGATTATTATCAGAGGATAATAA
>CAYGID010000282.1:0-1025 GCA_964349835.1 uncultured Bacteroidales bacterium
ACGAACATGAAATAGATTTTGTGCTTAAAGCAGCTATTGCTCATTTATGGTTTGTGACAATTCACCCTTTTGACGATGGGAACGGGCGAATTACACGAGCAATTACAGATATGATGTTAGCACGCTCTGATAAGAGTACAAGACGTTTCTACAGCATGTCTGCACAAATAAGAATTGAGAGAAAACAGTACTATGAAAAACTTGAAAAAACACAAAAAGGAAATTCAGAGATAACTGAATGGATTTTGTGGTTTTTGCAATGTTTGATAAATGCTATTGAATCTACTGACAACACTTTATCGAAAATCCTTCATAAAGCAGAATTTTGGAAACTACATTCCAACACAATTCTCAATGAAAGGCAACAAAGAATAATAAACAGACTACTTGATGGATTTGACGGAAAACTGACAAGTTCAAAGTGGGGAAAAATAAATAAGTGCTCACAAGATACAGCTCTTAGAGATATTCAGGATTTGATAAAGAAGAGTATTTTACAAAAAGAGGCAAGCGGAGGACGAAGCACAAATTATGAATTAAAAAAAAGGCCTCATTAAGAGGCCATTTTTTAATTATCAGACAGTCATTATCTCTTTCTCTTTGTGAGCAAGGGATTCGTCAACCTTTTTGTTGTAATTGTCTGTCTCTTTTTGAATTGCAGCCTCACCATCTTTCGCTACATCTTCCGGAAGGCCATCTTTCTGATACTTCTTGAGAAGTTCAACACCATCTCTTCTGGCGTTTCTGATGCTGATTTTTGCAGTTTCACCTTCGCCCTTAACCTTTTTAACCAGCTCTTTGCGGCGCTCTTCGGTGAGGGGTGGAACATTAATTCTTATATGTTCACCGTTGTTTTGAGGGGTGAAGCCGATATTGGCAACCATAATTGCCTTCTCAATAGGAGCAATCATCTTTTTGTCCCATGGCTGAATTAGCATTGTCTTGGCATCGGGTGTTGTAACACTCGCTACCTGAGGTATAGGTGTCAGATTTCCATAGTAGTCAACCATGATGTTGTTAAATAC
>CAYGID010000283.1:0-1024 GCA_964349835.1 uncultured Bacteroidales bacterium
CTTTTTTCGAGTAGATTCCAAATTCCATCAAATATCTGATTTGGGGATAAATATCCAAATCTTTTTCGTGGCCTGTTGTTTATCTGTTGTTCCACATAATTCACATATTCATGTGTAACATAATTGAAATCAACTTTTTTCGGTATATATTGCCTTACCAAGCGATTATAGTTTTCGTTGGAACCTCTTTGCCAGCTTGCATATGGCTTGGCAAAGAAAAAGTCGATTTTCAAGTCT
Organism: uncultured Bacteroidales bacterium; assembly: GCA_964349835.1. Taxonomy (GTDB): domain Bacteria; phylum Bacteroidota; class Bacteroidia; order Bacteroidales; family UBA4181; genus JAQVSH01. Next base: position 238 of record CAYGID010000283.1, read on the forward strand.
CCGGCTACCATCTGATGACACGAAAACTCTTTTCCATTGTCAGATGTGATTGTTTTCAGGAATGGTTTCCAATCCTCCAGGCAATCAATAGTAACCAGTGCGAGTTGTTCCGCATCCTTGCCATCTAATTTTCGGAGTCTGGCTATTCCGGTTGCCCTGTCGTTGATGGTTAAGATGGCACCTTTGTGATCCTTGCCTATGATAAGGTCAATTTCCAAATCACCAAAGCGTTCCCGTAGTTCAACTTCAGGCGGTCTTTGGGAGATATCCGTACGATTGGGGATGGTTCCCCGGTTATCGTGAACCACACTTCGCTTTTTATAGCGACGTCCCCGATTTCTCAGATCGAGATACAGCAACCCTTTCTCACGCTTATCTTTCCAGATAAACTGATAGATTCGCTCATGTGACACACATTTGTCTCCATTGATTCTGGCAGCACCCGCAATTTGCTCAGGACTATATTTGAGACGCAATTTATCTCTGATATGTTGCTCTACTTCGGCTGTGAAAGTCCTTGGTTTGTACTTGTAATCCTGACGCTTCAGGTATTTACGATGAGCTAGATCAGCATTGTATTGCCCGTTTCGCTTATCGGCATTGCGACTAATCTCACGTGAAACAACCGACTTATCCTTGTTTATAACTTGTGCTATATCTTTTTGGGTATAGCCGTTTTGTAACATGGAATCAATAGTATATCTTTGCTCTCTGGTTAGATGACTCATAAATGTGAACTTTAAGCGGAGAACAATTATAGTCATTTTTTTCCATCAGAGCAAAGGGG
>CAYGID010000284.1:0-1011 GCA_964349835.1 uncultured Bacteroidales bacterium
TAATTTGAAAGTTTATCACTCGTAATCCGCTACTGCTCATAGCACCACCGTTACAGGCAATACTACGACCACTCCGCAAAAGACAGAATGTGTGCTATAATATCAACTGTCCACCCATCGCCTATACAATCATACGCTTCATCATAAGACAATATTTTTGTGTAACCAATGGGTAGTGTTTGTAGTTTTTCAATTTCAGTTTGTGAAAGGTAGCGATACACACCATCTTTCAATAAATAGTTTTCGTTCCATTTTCGGTGTCCGTTTGCAGTTAAGCAACCGCTTTTTGGATATGGATTTACTCTTGTGTAACCATTTGCAACAGACTTCTTACCGCTTTCAGAAGTTAGCCATTTTACTCTGCATTCGTCAGCCAACTCTCCAGAGTAATCAAAAACATCAGCAGTTGTAATTCCCTTGTCGTTCGGTTGCTTAACTCCTGGAATATTCGTCCAATAGAATCTTGGTCTGTTTTGAGCCGAAACCAATTTACTATTTATTGAAATAGGTTTTACCCCTAATGTTTCTGTAATTATCTCTGTGGCTTCTTTATTCCCGTGTGTATTTTCAAGTAAGAAATACTTTGGTTTTACCTCTTCAAGAAGTCTAATATACTCCCAAAATAATTTACTTTCAGCGTGTTCAATTCCTTCTTGGTTTTTATTCAATCTTGAAATTCCTTTACAAGGAGAGCCACCTATCAATAAATCAATTTTTGGCAAATCGCTACCTTTCACATTCAAAACACTACCTAATTGTATAGTGTTGGGGTGGTTGCTTTGTGTACATTTTATTGCATGTGGTTTTATTTCAGATGCGAAATATTCATCAACTATAATTCCTGCCCGTTCTAAAGCAATCCTACCGCACGATATTCCATCGAAAAGAGATAGTACACTAATACCGTACTGCCTGTAACACTCGCTATAAGTAATGGCGGGTGTAGTGCTATTTTGTAAGTCTGTGCTTTCTATTGTCATTTGTTGTATTTTGATAGTGAGTAGTTCCAAA
>CAYGID010000285.1:0-1010 GCA_964349835.1 uncultured Bacteroidales bacterium
TGCAGCACCGAGTACTTTTTACCGTAATCGAGCATTTGCTGCAGGAAGTCGGCCGGGTATTCAACTTTGTAGTCTATCACTTTACCATCTTTTTCGACAGGTGTGATGTCGGGGTTGATGAATCCGCCATAAGGCTTGAGGTTAAGCGCGGCGTATCTCTCTTTAAGCTCTTTGTGCAGTTCAGGGTCGATGTTCACAGCGTAGGTGGCAATTAGTTTTTTGCCGGCCTCGTAGTCGCCTTCTGACTTGATGCGCTGCAGCTCTTTAAGTAGGGTAGCAAAGAGTTGTCGTAGTTTTGCAAAGTCGTTAATTACGAAGTAGGTTTTGCCGTCGCGAACTCTCTTCTCGATAACGTTCTCTGCCTTACCGTTTTCGAAGCACCACTCGGCAATAAGTTTGCGTCCCTGCATATGCGCCTGGGTCACAGTCTTGCCAAGATCAACCCTTACAAACTGTGTGAAGAGACCGTTGCGGATGTAAGAGATGTATGATGCTTTGTATGCCTCTTCGTTAGGAAGAACGCCCAACTCTACGAGTTTAGGGTCTGCCAGATAGTAGAGGGCAAAGATGTCGGCACGTGCCTCTTCGAGCGGTGCGCTGAACTCTTTAAGTGCATTTGATGATGTTCCGGGGCGAAGCTGTCCTGAACCGTGACCCAGACATTCGTGAAGGTCGGTGTGGAGGTTTCCTGTTTGTGCACCGTAATCTTTTAGAAGTGCAATCTCGCTTTCATCCCATGAGAATTCTGTTGTCATGCTCTTAGGAGCCTCATCGGCAGCCATGTTGTATGCTTCGCTGATGTTGGCAATTGTAACCGATTTTGAACCGTGCTCTTTGCGAATCCAGTCTGCGTTTGGCAGGTTGATTCCAAGCGGTGAGGTAGGGTGGCAATCTCCGCCAAGCTGAGCAACTGTAATAACCTTTGCAGATACTCCTTTTACCTCCTCTTTCTTATACTGAGGGTCAACCGGTGAGTTATCCTCAAACCATTGTGCATTGTCGCTTATGAT
>CAYGID010000286.1:0-1010 GCA_964349835.1 uncultured Bacteroidales bacterium
ATTAAAGACAAATATATTTAAAAAGGTTATTTTTGTCTATAAATGATTTAAAAAATGGATAAAATTGTTACTAACAGATACACGGCTCTTGACGTACTAAGAGGTATGACAATTGCCGGAATGATACTGGTAAACAATCCCGGAACATGGGGTAAGATATTCCCTCCGCTCAAACATGCAGCCTGGCACGGATGCACCCCAACCGATTTGGTCTTCCCCTTCTTTCTCTTTATTGTTGGAGCAGCACTCTCATTCGCCTTTGCAAAGTACAACGATACTCTAAACACAGTTTCTGTAAAAAAGGTTCTAAAAAGAACGTTCCTTATATTTCTTACAGGTCTGCTTCTTAACGCCTTTCCATTTTACAACACCAGCCCCGCAGCTGAACTGACATTCGGAGAAAACTGGTTGGTTTATATTCAAAATCTAAGAATTTTTGGAGTTCTTCAAAGAATTGCTCTCTGCTATATGGTGGGAGCACTTGTTGCTCTCTGGCTTCAAAAACCAAAAAAAATAATTGTAGCAGGCTCGGTTTTGATGCTGCTTCATTTGCTGATTCTTGTAATTTTCGGGACAGGTGACCCATTCTCAAAAGAGGGAACAATTGCAGGCAGTATTGATGTTGCTCTTGTGGGAATTACACACGTTTACAAAGGATTTGGCATGCCATTCGACCCCGAAGGTCTGCTTGGTGTACTCTCCGGCTCTGCCACAGTTCTTTTTGGTTATCTTGTTGGCGGACATATTCGCAAAAGCAGCAATAAGACAGAGGCTGTTAGTGACCTCTACACCATTGGACTTATAGCTCTCGGAGTAGGTGTAGTTCTCAGCACTGTCATTCCAATCAACAAACCACTCTGGACACCATCTTATGTATTTTACGCTGGTGGCTGGTCGGTACTAATGCTGGCACTGTTCATCTACTTCATAGATATCAAGGGCAAAGAGAAGATTTTCTATCCATTTAAGGCATTGGGTTTAAACCCTCTGTTCGCATTTGTAATGGCAGG
>CAYGID010000287.1:0-1003 GCA_964349835.1 uncultured Bacteroidales bacterium
ATAAGATTACATTAAGCCTGAAAGAGGTCTCTCTTACTCAGTTTTTTAAAGAGATAGAAAACAAGAGTACATATAAATTCTTTTACAAAGACTCACAGGTAGAGAATACATCTCCCGTGACAGTTGAGGCAAAGGATCTTTTTCTGAGAAATGTCTTAGATGCGGTGTTTGCAAAAACAGATCTTACCTACGAAATCTCAGGCAATCAGATCGTTATCAAACAAAAACCATCGCCAACAACAAAAAAAATTACAGGTACTGTTACAGATAAAGGTAAAGTACCTATACCGGGAGTTGGAATACTTGTACCGGGAACCAAAAAGGGAACATACACCGATGAAAATGGTGAGTTTGCCCTTGAGATTCCTTTGTTGAATTACAACATTATCACCTTTATGATGATAGGAATGAATGACCTCACCCTTAGATTGGATACAAGAACCTATTACAGTGTTGTAATGGAAGAGAGTTCGGTAAATCTTTCGACGGTTGTAGTTACAGGTATTGTTGACAAAAGGCTAGAAAGTTATACCGGAGCCGCTTCTTCAATTTCATCAAAAGAGCTGATCAGAGCCGGTAATAAAAATGTATTTGAGTCGCTTAAGAATATTGATCCATCTATTTATATCATGGATAATCTTTTAAGTGGTTCAAATCCAAATGCTTTGCCGGGTATGGAGATTAGGGGAACATCAAGTTTTCCTGAAGAGAGCTCTATAGGTATTTCACTTAAAGGTAATTATGGCAACATTCCAAATACTCCACTCTTTATTCTTGACGGTTTTGAAACCAGCATTGAGAGGATTATGGACATGGATATGAACAGAATCGAGAGTGTAACAATTCTTAAGGATGCTTCTGCAAAGGCTCTTTACGGTTCTAAAGCAGCAAACGGAGTTGTTGTTATTGAGACTAAAAAACTTCTTGGCGGGCAACAGAGGGTTACCTATACAGGAAGTATGGATATCTCTATGCCGGATTTGACTAGTTACAATCTGGCCAA